>JBBWZS010000200.1:0-16515 GCA_039649175.1 Acidimicrobiaceae bacterium | reverse complement strand
GCCGCCGACAACCCGGTGCCCCACACCCGCCAGGGGCTGCTCGACCTGGCCGCCCAACGGTGGCGCGACGACATCGCCCGCTACCGGCCCCAGGTCGAGGAGGCCCGGCGCGACTACTTCGCCATGCTCGACACCTGGTGGGAGGCCGAGGGGGGAGACGACCGCCTGGCGCCCGAGGTCCTGGCCGTCGAGCGCCACTTCGAGGTGGAGGCCGGGGGCCACCTGCTCACCGGGTACATCGACCGCATCGACCGGGCCGGCGACGGTATCCGCATCGTCGACTACAAGACGGGCAAGGCCGAGCCCCGCCTCGACGCGGTGGCCGACGACGTCCAGCTGGCGGTGTACCACCTGGCCGCCACCCGCGACCCCGAGCTGAGCGCCCTGGGGCCCGTCACGCAACTGCGCCTGCTCTACGTGCGGTCGATGCACGCCTTCGACCAGCCCGTCACCGACGACCACGAGGCCACCACCGAAGCGCGCGTCGCCGCCACCGCCACCCGCATCCTGGCCGAGGAGTTCGAACCGTCGGTCGACGCCAACTGCCGCCTGTGCTCGTTCCACCGCCTGTGCCCCCTGCAGGACGAGGGCCGCGTGACCGGGACGGCGTCATGAGCGCGGCAGGGTCCGTGGCCCCACTTCGTCCCACCACCGAGCAGCACGACGCCATCACCGCCCCCCTCGTACCCCTCCTCGTGGTGGCCGGTGCGGGCACGGGCAAGACCACGGTCATGGCCCAGCGCATCCTCCACCTGGTGCAGTCGGGCCAGGCCCGCCCCGACGAGATCCTCGGGCTCACCTTCACCAACAAGGCGGGACGCAACCTCAAAGAGCGGGTGCGCGAGGCCCTGGGGCCCGACGCCGACGTCACCGTGGCCACCTATCACTCCTTCGGCGCGTCGCTCGTGGCCGACCACGCCCTCGAGCTCGATCTCGACCCCGGGGCCAGGGTCCTCAACCGGGCCCAGTCGTGGCAGCTGCTGTTCGCCGTCTTCGACGACTTCCGGTTCCGCCAACGGGCCACCCTGAAGCCCCAGGTCCTGCTCAACGACGCCCTCGACCTGGCGTCGCGCTGCGCCGACCACCTGGTGGCCATCGACGACGTCGAGGCCGACTGCCGGCGGGTCATCGTCGAGGGCCGCTGGGCTCAGATGCGGGAGCAGGCGGCCAAGCGCCTGGAGCTGTGCCAGGTCGTGGCCGCCTACGAGCAGCGCAAGCGGGCCCGCAACCTCATCGACTTCGGCGACCAGGTGGGCCTGGCGGTTCGCCTGCTCACCGAGCACCCCGAGGTGGCCGAGGCCTACCGCCAGGCCCATCCGGTGGTCCTGCTCGACGAGTACCAGGACACCAACTTCGCCCAGCGCCGCCTGCTCGAACTGCTCTACCGCGCCGGTGGTGCCCAGCCGTCGGCGGTCACCGCCGTGGGCGACGACATGCAGTCGATCTACGGCTTCCGCGGCGCCCACCTGGCCAACATCCTGCGCTTCCACGAGCACTTTCCGCCCCGCAGTGCCCTTCCCCTGCAGGTGACCTTCCGCTTCGGCCCTCGGCTGGTGGCCCTGGCCAACCGCATCCAGGCCCGGGTCGGCGATCACCTCCCCAAAGAGCTGGTCGCCGGGCCCGACGCCCCCGACACCACCATCGAGTGCTTCCTGGCCGCCGACGACGCCGAAGAGGCGGCCGTCATCGCCTCCGACATCGCCGGCAGGACCGTCCCCTACGAGCAGACGGCGGTGCTGTGCCGCAAGCGGCGCCTCATCAGGCCCATCGTCGACGCCCTGGAGGAGGCCAAGATCCCGGTGGAGGTGGTGGGGGCCAGCGGCCTGCTCGATCGCCCCGAGGTCGTCGACGTGGTGTCGTGGCTCGAGGTGCTGGCCGACCTGGCCGCCCCGGTCGCCCTGCTGCGGGTGCTGACCGGGCCCCGCTACGCGGTCGGCCGCCGTGACCTGGCCGCCCTGAATCGCCACGCCCGCCTCCGCAGCGAGGAGCGACGGTCGGCCGAAGCCAACGGGTCCTCGTCGGCGGCCCGGCCCAGCGCCGTCGAGCGCGCCGGCCACCTGGCCGACGCTCTGTCCGACCTCGACGGCGTCGCCGGCCTCAGCGACGAGGGCCGCCGGCGACTGAGCCGGTTCTGCGCCGAGCGACAGAGCCTGGCCCGAGCGGCCCAGACCATGCCCGTGTCCGACCTGGCCGAGACCATCCTGGAACGGACCGGGTTGTGGCGCGCCTCCGGCGACAAGGGCCGCGAGAACCTCCTGCGCTTCCTCGATCTGGCCGCCCGGTTCGCCCCGGTGGAAGCCGACCCCGGGCTCCCCGCCTTCGTCGAGTACCTCCAGCTCCTCGACGAGTCCGAGGAGGACATCGCCGAGGCCCACCCGGCCGAGGCCGACGCCGTCAAAGTCATGACCATCCACCAGGCCAAGGGCCTCGAGTTCGACGTCGTCCACGTGCCCGGCCTGGCCGGTGGGGGCCGCTCACAGATCTTCCCCGACAGCCGGGCGGGCGAAAACGCGTTGTCGAACTCCGCTGCCCTTCCCTGGTGGCTGCGCGAGGACGACGGCATCCCCGACCCCGCCACCGCGTCGACCCGCACCGAGATCGACGACGCCATCCGCGCCCGGCGCGAAGACGAGGAATGGCGGTTGCTCTACGTGGCCGCCACCCGGGCCCGCCGTCACCTGGTGTTGTCCGCCGCCCACTGGTACCGGGGGCCCGCCGAGCCCCAGGGGCCGTCGCGGTTCTACGACTTCGTGGCCGACCAGGCCGACCTGGTCACCGAGCGGTTCCGCCACGAGGCGGCCGCCGTCGACCCGGCCGTGGTGGCCAAGGAGAAGCACCGCGCCGCCGCGGCCGCCCGCTACGGTGCCTCCGTGGTCGTGGCCCCCGAGCCGCTCCCCGAGCCGCCGCCCGAGCCGCTGCCCGAGCCGCTGCCCGCACCGGCTCAGCTCCGGCTCGACGAGCTCGGGCTCGAGCTCGACGGCGGGGCCGGTGCGGGCCGCTCCGGCCCCTCGGGGCGCCAGGCCGCCCGGGTCCTGTCGGTCACCGGCATCGTCACCTACAGCCGCTGTCCCAAGCAGTTCTTCTGGACCGATGTTCGCCCGCTGCCCCGGCGTTCGTCGCCCTCGGCCCGACTGGGCACCGAGATCCACCGCTGGATCGAGCGTCGCGACGACCGCCAGCTGTGCCTCCTCGAGCCCGGCGACGATCCCGACGCCGGGTTCGCCTCGATGGCGGCCGGCGATGCCGCAGGGCACTCCGGCCCCGCCGGCGGCCCCGGCGCCCAGTCGGTGGCCGAGCGGCTGAAGGCGTCGTTCCTCGCCGGGCCCTGGGCCGACCTCGACCCCGAGCGGGTCGAGGCACCCTTCGTACTGGCCCTCGGCAGCCACCTGGTGCGAGGGCGGGTCGATGCCGTCTACCGGCGCGACGGCCGCCTCGAGCTCGTCGACTTCAAGACCGGTCGCCGCCCGGGTGAGACCGCCGGCTGGGCCGGTGTGCAGCTGGATCTCTACGGCCTGGCCGCCATCGACACGTGGGGGGCCGACCCGGCGACGCTGCGCACCACCTACTGCTGGCTGCGCGACGACGGGCCGCCCATCGTGGACAGCACCGACTGGACCCCCGCCACCGTCGGCGAGGTGCGGGCCAGGGTGGCCGACACCCTCGACACCCTCGTCGCAGGTCGCTTCGGCGCCACCCCCGGCCCGTGGTGTGGCGGGTGCGACTTCTTGTCGGTGTGCCCCGAGGGCCAGGCGCGCTACGTCGCCGCCACCGCTGAGCGGGTTGACGACTCACCCGTGCCCGCCCCCAGCTCCGTAGACAGGCTGAGACGCACCCTCGACTGAGGAGCACCCCCCCGATGCCCGGTCCCATCTTGTCCCTCGCCCCCGCCGTTGTCGTGGCCGGCCTTCTGGCCGTAGTCGCCCGCCGACGCGCCTCGCAGCGCCCCGTGCTCGTCCCCCTGCCGGTGCGGGCGCGGCGCCGAGGGTGACGATGATCGAGGACCGGAGGCGGGGCGGCCGCGACCGGGCGCCGGGGCCGGATGTACCCCACGACGGCGGCGTCGTCCCCCCCGCCCTGTTCCAGAACCTGGCCGCCGACGGGCGCTTCCGCCGGGACTCGTGGTGGGGCGGGGTGCTGCACCCGAGGACGGTGTCGTACCGGGAGGCCCGGGCCACCGACAGCGTCCACCTCGTGATCAGCGACGACAGGGTGTCGGTGCACATCGACCGTTTCTCCCCCCTGGCCGTCCAGGGTGGCCGCTCGTGGCGGCGCTATGCCCCCTTGCGGATGCTGGTCCACGCCGTGGTGGACGTGGCCGGCGAGGCCTCGAGCCTCGTGCGCGGCCGCCACGAGCACCTCCACGACCTCACCTGCGAACGGGTCTGGGTCGACGACGATGCCGTGTCCGACGACGGCGACGATGCCGGCGGCCACGGCACCGACTGCGGCGACGGCATCGACGACGCCGAAGCCGACGCCGACGCCGAGATCCAGGGCGAATGTGTGCCCTTCAACGTGGCCGACGAGGCCGTGCACCTGCTCGACTCGGAGGCCGAACCCTCCAGCGTGCACGTCGAGGCCCGGGTGGCGGGTCGCCTCGACGATGGGCGCATGCGGGCGGCCGTGGCTGCGGCGGTGGCCCGCCACCCCCTGGCCCGGGCCCGCCGGGCGCCGTTCCAGTGGTCGGACTACCAGTTCCAGTGGCAGATCGACCCCGTCGCCGACGCCGATCCGCTCAGCATCGTCGACTGTGGCGACGAGGCCGACCTGGCCGAGGCGAGGAAGGCGCTGCAGAGCGTCTCGGTGCCCCTGGCCGGCTCACCGCCGTTGCGAGTGGTGCTGGCCCACCACCCGTCGGGCGACGTGGTCATGGTCAACGCCCACCAGGCGGCCACCGACGGCTTCGGCGCGCTTCGCTTCCTGCGATCGGTCGCCCGGGCCTACGCCGGCGCCCCCGACCCGGTTCCCGACCTCGACCTCCTGGCCGCTCGCAACCTGACCGCCGGCGTCGACCACACCACTGTCCCCGGTCGCTCGGCCCGCTCGGCTGGGGGGAGGTGGGCTCCGGACGTGTCCGACCGGCTCGGTGACCTGGCGGCGCCGCCCGCCCGCATCGCCACCGACGGCGGCGGTGACGCCGACGGCTACGGCTTCCGCCTGGTGTCGCTGTCGCAGGACGAGACCCAGGCCCTGGCCGGGCTCGACCACACCGGCACGGTCACCGACGTGCTGCTCAGCGCCCTCACCCTCACCATCGCCGGGTGGAACACCGAGCACGGTGTCGCATCACGGCGCGTCAGCGTGCTGGTGCCCGCCAACCTGCGGCCGTCGGGCTGGTCGGGCGAGATGGTGGGCAACTTCACCGCTCCGGGCCGGGTATCGACCCGGTCGCAGGTGTGGGGGAGCCGGCGGGGGACCCTTGCTGCCATCACCGCCCAGTCCACGCCGCGACGCCGCCCGGGCATGGCCACCGCCCTCACCGAGGCCCTCGGCGGCTCCCCGCTCCTGCCGCTGTGGGCCAAACAGGCGATGTCGCCGCTCCTGGCGGGGGCCGTCACCCGCCTGGCGGGGACGGCCGTGTTCACCGACCTGGGCACCCTGGACGAGCCCCTGGCCTTCGGCACCGGCGCAGGCGAGGCGGGAACTGCCGTGCACTTCTCCGACCCCACCCACCTGCCCGCCGGCGTCTCCCTCGGAGCGGTGACCGCCGGCGGCCGGCTCCACCTGACCTTCCGCCACCGCCATCCCCAGTTCGACGAAGCCGCCGCCGGGCGCTTCGCCGACCGCTTCCTCGCCGAGCTGGCCGCCCTGGTCGCCGACGTCGGTTCTGGTCAGGTTCAGGGTCGCCCTGGCCACCCCGACCCTGACCGGAACGGTGTGAGTCAGTCGGCGTAGGTCCAGTCGGGGCGCTTGCGGAGGTGGCCGACGTCGTAGGTGACCTGGCCGCCGCCCAGCTCGACGATCTTGGGGACGACCAGGTCGGGGCGGGGGTTCGGGCAGTCGCCCTCGAGATGGGCGGCGAACTCCTCGGGAAAGGCAGCCAGGATGCTGGAGACGACGAGTTGCTCCTCGGTGCCCAGGTAGCAGCGGTTGGCGTCGGTCACCTGGCGCAGGCGGGCGCCGATCACCGCGATGTCTCGGTCGGTGCCCCGGCCGGCCTCGATGTCGGCCAGCCGGGCGGTGATCTCGCCGCTCGACTGCTTGCACGGCGGGCACTGGCCACACGACTCCACCGAGAGGAACCGCGACAGCTGGTAGGCCAGCTCGACCATGCACGTGGTCTCGTCGTAGACGGCGAACCCGGCCGCCCCCATGCCGCTGCCCGCGGCCCGCAGGCCCTCGTAGCTCACGGGGGCGTCGAGGTGGTCGGCGGTGATCACCGCGTTGGCCACCCCCGAGAACACCGCCTTGACCCGTCGACCCGGCCGGACGCCACTGCCCACGGCGTCGATGACGTCGCCCAACGAGGTGCCCAGCTCGACCTCGCCCACGTCGGGCGCCACCACGTCGCCGACCACGGTGGCCACCACGTGGCCGGGGGACGGCCCTGTGCCCATGGACCGGTGCCACTCGGCGCCCCGGGCCAGGATGTGGGCCACGTTGCACAACGTCTCGACGTTGTTGACCAGGGTGGGGTTCGACTGGTCGGCGTGGCGATGGCCGGGTTGGGCCTCGTGGGACTCCCAGCCGGTCTGGGGGGCGGTGGCGAACAGGCCGTGCTCGAAGGGCGGGAGCAGCCGGGGCATGGGGGCGTGGCCCTCGATGACCTCCAGCAGGGCCTTCTCCTCGCCGAACAGGTACTCGTCGGGGCCGGCCACGATGGTGATGGTCACGTCGCCGGCCAGGCCCTCGGCCGACATCTCCTCCACCGCCCTGGTGAGGGCGGCGATCTCGGTGACGAAACGCTCCTTCACGCCGATGTAGGCCTCCCGGGCGCCGATGGTGAGCGAGGCGATGGCCAGCCCCTCCACCAGTTGGTAGGGGTTGGCCCGCATCAGGGCGCGGTCTTTGAACGTGGCCGGCTCACCTTCGGCCCCGTTGGCGACGACGTAGCGGTGGGTGCCGGGCTGCTCGAGCACGCCGGCCCATTTGCGCCCGGTGGGGAACCCGCCCCCGCCCCGCCCCCGCAGGCGCGACAGGCTGAGCTCCTTGATGGTCTGCGTCGGCCCCAGGCGGGCCGCCCGGGCCAGGCCCTCGCCACCGCCCAGGGCCCGCCACGCCGCCACCGAGGTGACCGGTTCGACGGGGAGCAGGAAGCTGTCGCTCACCACTCCGCCGTCGCCTCGCCGGCGCCGGCGGGGCGGCGCCGCTGCACGGCATCGCGCAGGGCCGGGGCCGTGTAGCCGTTGTCGGCGGGATTGACGGTAGTACCGGGCGGGACCACCTCGTCGACGCGGTCGAGGGCGTCGTCGTCGAGGGCCACGTCCTGGCCGGCCAGGAGGTCGTCGAGCTGGTCCATGGTGCGGGGCCCGATGATGGCCGAGGTCACCGCCGGGTGGCGGACCACCCAGGCCATGGCCAGGTGGGTGAGCGAGCATCCCGAGTCCGAGGCCACTTTGGCCAGCTCCTCCAGGGCGTCGAACTTGTCCCGGTTGTGGGGGTGCTTCGGGTCGTAGCGGTCGGGGAGCCGGCCGCGGGTGGCCCGTGACCCCTCGGGGGGCTCCTGGCCCAACCGGTACTTGCCCGTCAACCAACCGCCGTTGAGCGGGGACCAGGCGATGACCCCCATGCCGTAGCTCCGGCAGGTGGGGAGCACGGCGGCCTCGGCCTGGCGCACGAAGATCGAGTACGGCGGTTGCTCGCTCACGAAGCGCTCGCGGTGGCGGCGCTCGGCCACCCACTGGGCCTCGACGATGTCCTCGGCCGGGAAGGTCGAAGACCCGATGGCCCGCACCTTGCCGGCGTGGACGAGGTCGGACAGGGCACCCAGGGTCTCGTCGATGTCGCACGTGGGGTCGGGCCGGTGCACCTGGTAGAGGTCGATCCAGTCGGTGCCCAGCCGCCGCAGGCTGTCCTCCACCGCCCTGGTGACCCACCGCCGCGAGTTGCCGCCGGCGTTGCGGTCGTCGCCCATGCGAGCGTGGAACTTGGTGGCCAGCACCACATCGTCACGGCGGCCCTTCAGGGCCCGGCCCACGATCTCCTCGGACTCACCGGCGGAGTAGACGTCGGCGGTGTCGACGAAGTTGACGCCGCCGTCGAGGGCGGCGTGGATGATGCGCTCCCCCTCGTCGTGATCGGAGTTGCCCCACGCGCCCAGCATCATCGAGCCGAGGCACAGATGGCTGACCTTGATGCCGGTGGATCCGAGAGTTCGATACTGCATCCGAGACCTCCTGAGTCGTCGAGGGAGCGTCGTCGTGTGGTCGCGGCGCCCGAACAGTCTCGCCGCGTGCCATCGCTATCGTGGCATCGGCGATGCTCCAGCTCCGCAACCTCACGCGCCGCTACGGCGAGGTGGTCGCTCTCGACGGGCTCACCCTCGACGTCCCGCCGGGACAGTTGGTGGGCCTCCTGGGTCCCAACGGGGCGGGCAAGTCCACGGCCATGCGCATCGCCCTGGGCCTGTTGCGCCCCGACAGCGGTGAGGTGCGTTGGCGGGACGAGCCCGTGGGCCCCGACCAACGCCGGCGGTTCGGCTACCTGCCCGAGGAGCGGGGCCTGTACCCCCGCATGCGGGTGCGTGACCAGGTCGTGTACTTCGGGCGGTTGCACGGCCTCTCGGCCGCCGAGGCCGCGGCTGCCGCCGACCGGTGGCTGGAGCGGCTGGGTGTCGCCGCCAGATCGGCCGACCGGGTGGACACCTTGTCGCTCGGGAACCAGCAGCGGGTGCAGCTGGCCGCCGCCCTGGTGCACGAACCCGACCTGCTCGTGCTCGACGAGCCCTTCTCGGGCCTCGACCCGGTGGCGGTGGACGCCCTGTCGGAGGTGCTGGCCGAGCGGGCGGCGGCGGGAGCCGGCGTGGTTTTCTCCAGCCACCAGCTCGACCTGGTCGAAGACGTGTGCGAATCGGTGGCCATCGTCGACAAGGGCCGCCTGGTGCTGTCGGGGGTGGTGCGCGAGCTCAGGGGCCGCAGCCACCGCCGCCAGCTCCGGGTGCTGGTCGACGGAGAAGGCTGGCGCCCGCCGGAGATGGCCGGCGTGGCCGTGGCCGGCTCCGACGCCAGCGGCACGCGCCTCATGCTCGAACCGGGAGTCGACCCCATGGCCGTGCTCACCGCCGTCGCCAGCGGCTCGGGCCGGGTGGTCGACTTCGGCCTGGAGTTGCCCAGCCTCTCCGACCTGTTCCGGGAGGCGGTCAACTCGTGAGCCCCCGCCAGGAGCGGGCCAGGCGCGACCCGAGGCTGGTCGCCCTGGTCGTGCGGCGCGAGGTGACCGAGCGCGTCCGCACCCGGTCGTTCCGGGTCACCACCGTCCTGATCGCCGTGGTGGCCACCGCGGCGGTGATCGTCCCCCATCTCATCGACAGCGGCGGCAAGACCCGTTACGACGTCGGCCTGGTGGGTGAGGTCCCCGCCGGCGTGGGCCCGAGCCTGGCCCGCAGCGGGCAGCTGATCGACGCCGACGTCCGGGTCCACCGCCTCGACGACGAGGCCGCCGCCGTCGCCGCTGTGCGCTCGGGCACGATCGACGTCGCCGTCGTCGGCACCGACCACGTGGTGGTGCGCCGGACCCTCGCTCCCACCCTGGAGGCCGTCGTCGACCAGGCGGTGTCGACGGCGCAGGCGAGCGACAGCCTGTCGGCACGGGGCGTGTCCCCGGCGGAGGCCGACGGCCTCCTGCACCCCGCGGCCCTTCCCGTCCGCCGCCTCGATCCCCCGTCGAGGACCAACACGGCCAACAAGTCGCTGGCCTTCGGCGGTTGCCTGTTCCTCTACCTCAGCCTGCTCTCGTTCGGCCTGGTGGTGGCCAACGGCGTGGTCGAGGAGAAGTCGACGCGGGTGTCGGAGATCCTGCTGGGGGCCATGCGCCCGTCCCAGCTCCTGGCCGGCAAGGTCATCGGCATCGGCATCGTCGGCTCGCTGCAGCTGCTCGCCGTCGCCCTGCCCGCGGCCGTGGCCGCCCTGGTGGTGGGCTCCCTCGACGTGCCCACGGGAACCCCGCTCACCTTCGCTGCCATCGGGCTGTGGTTCATCCTCGGGTTCGCCTTCTACAGCTGCGCGTTCGCGGCGGCGGGCGCCTCGGTGTCGAGGGCCGAGGAGGTGGGCAACGCCACCATGCCCCTGACCATGCTCCTGCTGGCCGCCTATCTCATCGGCGTGACCACCGCCACCGGCGACCCCGATTCCGCCCTGGCCCGCGTCGCCTCGTTCCTGCCCCCGCTGATGCCCATGGTGATGTTGTCGCGCGCCGCCGTGGGCCAGGTCGCCCGTTGGGTGGTCCCGGTCGCGGTCGTCGTCGAGGTGGCATCCACGTGGCTGCTGGTGCGGGTCGCGGGCCGCGTCTACACCGGCGCCATCGTGCGCACCGGGCCCCGGGTGAAGCTCCGCCAGGCGTGGCGTTCAGCCGAGCGCTGAAATCCTGCGTGTCGTCGGCCACGTTCCGGGAACCGAACGGCGGGCGGCCGTCGTCCAACGGCTGCACGGAGGAGGTGCCCGATGGCGCGGATGCGCTGGTTGTCGAAGTTGGGACGGCGGGGGGCGGCGGCGGCGGCGGTGGTGGCGCTGATCGTGGCCGGGGCGGTGGTGGCCGTGGCCGGGCGGCAGTCCGGTCCGGAGCCGGCCCGGTCGGCCACCGCCATGCCCGGCGACACAGCCAGCTCGCCAGGCGCCGACACCGGCGCAGCGGTGGGCGTCGTGACGCCGGGGCCGCCCACGACAGGCTCGGCCACGACAGGCTCGGTCACGACAGGCTCGGCCACGCCCGGTCCGGTGCCGGCCGAGCCGGCGCCCGGGGCACCCAACGGGGCGGCCGCCGACGTGCCGGGCGGGCCGCGGGTGGTGCGCACTGCCGACGTCACCATGGGGGTAGCGGACGGGGCCTTCACCCGTGCCTTCGACGCCATCACCGCGGCGGCGACGGCCGAGGGCGGTTACGTGTCGGCGTCGACGACGTCGGCGACGGCCACCACCGGACAGGGAGGCGGCGACAGGGGGGGCCGCCCCCGCTCCGGTGATGTCACCCTGCGAGTGCCGGCCGACCGCTTCGACGCCGTGCACCGCAGCCTGGCGGGGCTGGGGACCATCGAGCAGGAACAGCTCCGTGGCGACGACGTGACCGCCCAGATCGTCGACTACGACGCCCGCCTGAGGAGTCTCCAGGCCGAGGAGGATGCCCTGCGCACGCTGGTGGGCCGGGCCACGGCGGTGGGCGAGGTGCTCCAGGTGCAGTCCCAGCTGTTCGACGTCCGCCAGCAGGCGGAGCGACTCCAGGCCCAGCGCGACCAGCTCGACGGGCAGGCGGCCCTGGCCACCTTCCACGTGTCCGTCCACGAGCCGGGAGCCGCAGTCGCTCCCCTGCCACGGGCGACCACGGGATTGGCCCGGGCGGTGGAGCGGGCCGTCGCTGGGGCCTCGGCGGTGGTGGGCGGGTCGATCGTGGTGCTGGGCTGGCTGTCACCGGTCGCTGTCGTCGGTCTCCTGGGGTGGGCGGTGATGCGCCTTCGGCGGCGCGGGCCCGCCCGGCGCCATGCCCGACTGGATCCCTCGGTGAGCTGAGCCGATCGGACCACGTCCTGAGTCCACCTTGTCTATGGGAATACTAGGGAATGGCTCTCGACACGCAAAATATGACTTGTTTGGTCGGGTTTGAGGGCGTACGGTGACGACATGAGGTTTCCGACGACGTGGAACGACACCTGGGGCGAGACCCAGCGCCAGTCGTTCGACGAGCGCTGTCGCTGAACGACGGCTCCCGCCGCTCCCCAGCCCTGCCTCGTCCATCGCCGCTTCTTGTCCCGGAGGGATCTCATGTCAACCATCACCGGCCCGGCGCGCTCCGTCGACGCCCCCACCGACCTCATCGCCATCGCCGCAGGACTGGCCTCAGCCGTGGGCGGCGACGAGCTCACGCTCGAGCCTGGCGAGCCCCGTGCTTTCGTCCGTCTCCTCGAAGCGCCCACCTACGAGGCCTGGCTGATCGCCTGGGGCCCCATGGCCGCCCTCGACCTCCACGACCACGGCGGATCCGTGGGTGCCATCCATGTGGTGCGAGGCGAGCTGGTGGAGACCTACACCGACCGCCATCGACGCCATCCGCTGCGGTCGCGCCAGGTTCGTGGCGGTGACGATGTCGTCGTTCCCGCCTCCCGCGTGCACGAGGTGTGGAACGCCGGCCCCGACGACGCCCTGAGCGTGCATGTCTATTCTCCCCGGGTGACGTCGATGACCTTCTTCGATGCCGACCCCGCCCGGTTCCTCGCTCCCTTGCACACCGTCCGGTCCCCATGAGTTGTCAGAGCGGCCGTATCGGCGAGGTGCTCGAGGACACCCGCCGTCGCCTGCCGTCTCGTCCCAGGCCCGGCGACCTTCCTGCGCTGCGGGCGCGCGGCGCCCTCATCGTCGACATCCGCCCTGTCGAGCTGCGCCGGCGCGACGGCGAGCTTGCCGGCGCGGTGGTCATCGACCGCAACGTCCTCGAGTGGCGCCTCGACCCCACGTCGCCCGATCGCATCCCCGAGGCCGAAGGCGCCGATCGCGAGATCGTGCTCGTGTGCGACGAGGGCTATGCCTCGACCCTCGCCGCCGCCAGCCTCCAGCGCCTCGGCCTGCGCCGGGCCACCGACCTGGCCGGAGGGGTGCAGGCCGTGTTCGCCCACGACTCCGCCCGGTACGGTTGATGCGTGGCCGGTCCTTCCCCGTCGTCGTCTCCTCCCGCCCTGGTCGCATCCGTCGCCTTCGGGTCGGTCGGACTGGTGCTGTTGCTGATCGGGCTGGTCAGTGGTTCGCAGACCCTGGTGGTGTGTGGCGTGGCGGCAGGGACCATCTCGCTGGTCGCCGCTCTGGTGTGGCGTGAGCAGCTGATCGAAGCCTGGCAGTCCCGCAAGGCGCCACCGCCGGACTGATGTCGTCGGTGGCCCCATCGGCCACCGACCCACCGTCGCCCGGCGAGGGCGGACGGTAGAGTTGGTCTCGAGACGGCGAGACGAGGCACCATGGCGACGACGAACGGCAAGCTGCCCCCGGAGTGGGATGCGGCCTCCGAAGCGCTCCTCCGCGACTGGCGGAACCGGGCGCTGGCGGCGAGCACGGCGCACTACAAGCTGGCCACCAGGCTCAAGAACCGCAACCTCGGCCTCGGCATCCCCGTCGTGATCCTGTCGAGCATCGTGGGCAGCAGCCTGTTCGCCACCATCGACGACAAGACCAAGGTGCCCGTCGGTGTCCGCTTCGCCATCGCCGTGGTGAGCATGATCGCCGCCGTGCTGTCCGCCCTCCAGACGTTCCTGCGCTTCGGCGCCCGGGCCGAGAAGCATGTCTTCGCCGCCGACTGGTACGCCGCCGTACGGCGGGAGATCGACCAGTACATCGTCTTGTCGCCGGCCGACCGGGGGCGTCCGAAGGAGCTCCTCGACCGCCTGCGCAAGGAGATGGGCAAGGTGGGCCAGCAGGCGCCGGAGATCCCCGAGCCCCTGTGGGTGAAGCTCCGCGGCGAGTTCGGCGTCGACGAACCGTTCACCTACGACGCTGCCGGCGCCGTGGCCTCACCCAGCCCCACCGATCCCGGAGTCAGTGCCGGGACCTGACCTCAGGCTCGTCTTCGCTCGCCATGCGGGGATCACATGAAGTTGCGGGTGTGGAGGGTCGACAGCTCGTCGGCCATGTCGGCGCCGAAGCCCAGCCGGGACATGCGCCGGCGGCGCCCGTCAGCCATCTCCGCTTCCAGGGCCTGGACCCGGGCGAAGCCGACAGCAATCGCCTGGGGCTCCCACGAGCCGGCGGCCAGGACCACCAGGGCGTCGAACACGTCCTCGTTGAGCCCGGCGGTGTCGGCCAGGGCGTCGTGGCGAACGTGCACGGCGGCGGCGAGCCTGCCCCGCTGTGCCGGGTCGGCACGCAGGACGTGTTCGAGATGGGCCATGCCGAACGCCACGTGGCGCGCCTCGTCGCCCAGGGCCAGGCGCGTGACCTGGCGGGTGACGGGATCGGGAGCATGGCGCTCGAGGAACGAGAGCAGGGCGAGGAAGGTCCCCTCGCCCAGCACTGACAGCAGGAAATGGGCAATGGCGAAATCGGGCTCGTTGACGAGGGTCTGCAGCGACGCCTGGCCGCCGGCGGTTGACAGCCCGAGCGGCCCTCCGCTCAGCTGGGCCCGTCGGGTGAACACCTCGACATGGCGAGCCTCGTCGGCCACCTGCACGGCAAGCACCCCGACCACCTCCCTGAAGTGGGGGTGGACCTGACTGAGGAACCGAGCGGGGACGACGATCGCCGCGTTCTCGTTCTCGATCAGATAGGTCATCACCGTGACCACTGCCGCTTCCACGTCGGCGGGCAGGTCGACGGGCGCGTCCCAGTCGATGGCCGTGGCCGGGTCCCACTGCGAGGCGGCGGCCTGGCGATAGATGGCGGCGGCGGTGTCAGACCACACTGCGTCGGTGGTGTCGAGGGGGAAGCGGAACTCGGGGCCCCCGGCCTCGACCAGTGCCCCACGGGCGGCGAGGCCCCAGGTGGCTGCGGCTTTGTCAGCCACCTGTCCCCGGGGGCCGCCCGCTCGTTGCGCGCCCCGCAGCCGGGCATCGATCGCCGTGCCCCGTGTCACCCAACCGACCAGCGTCCCGTCACCCTGCTCCGAGGGTTGTGCGGCGGGGGCGAGGTCGAAGGTGTGGCCTCGGTCTCGGCACCACGCTCGCAGGTGGACGGCAACCTCGGGCGCCTGGGCCCGCACCGCCAAGCGGGAGCCCGGCTCCAGGGGGGCCAGCGCCCGCTTCAGGAGAAGCTGGCCTCCGCGATCGAGGCCCAGGTCCTCCAGGTCGAGAGTCGGCGGGGGGTCCACTTCTCTCATGGTCGTAGCGGGCAAGCTCGGATCCCCACGCCAGATCCTTTGCCCGGCCACGGTCGCGAGCTGCGGTAGACGTCGAACCGTCGACGCCGCATGCGAAGGTCGCCGGCGAGGCGCTTGATCCTGATCAGGCTGTTCCCTCCGGTCGATGTCGTCGCCGCCAGACGCTACGTCAGGCTGGGGCCCTTAGCGCGCGACGGCCACGGGATGACGCCGGGCGTGGGGTTCGACGCTGAATGGCCGGTTCTCCCGATGGGTAGGTTCGTCGCCATGACCATCGACCAACCCACCCACGACGACGTGGTCGAAGCCACTGCCGCCGCCCAGGACGAGATGCGCCCGCAGAGCGTGCCGGTGAACGTGTACGAGACGGCCTCGGCGTTGGTCGTCGTGGCCCCGCTGCCGGCGGTGACGGCCAGCGACGTCACCATCGAGCTGCGCCCTCCCACGTTGCGGTTCTGGGCGGAGCTGCGCAGCGCCGGGCCTCGCGACTACCTCGTCCACGAGTGGTCCTACGGCGGGTACGAACGCGAGATCGAGGTGCCCGAGGGCTACGGCAGCGGCGTCGAGGCCTCGTTGGCCAACGGCCAGATCGCCATCCGCGTGCTCCGTGGCGACCCGAGCGGCCCCCTGGTCATCCGGCCCACCGAGCGTTAGGCGGGGCGTAGAGATGCGCACTCGGCGATCCAGTCCAAGGCGGGGCCGACGAGCTGGTCGACGGGCCGGGTGGCGGTCAGCGTGAGGTAGGCGCCCTCGGGCTCCTCCATCTCTGCCGCGACCCGCCGCACCAGGTCGGCGTCGCGGTTGGCGGCCCGATGGGCACCCGTGGCGGCGTCGTGCTCGCAGCGCGCCACGGCCACGGCCACGGGCACGTCGCACACGATCACCGCCGAGAACGCCCCGCTCTCGGCCGCCATGGCCTCGACGGCAGCCACCTCCCGGCGGCGGGCGAAGGTCAGGCCGTCGAACACCACCACCCGTCGCCGGCCCAGGTGGTAGCGGGAGGCGTCGAGCATGGCTGAGAAGGTGATGTCGCGCTCGGCGGCGGTGTAGTCACACGGGGCGAACAGGGCGTGTCGGACCCAGTCCTTGTCGATGACCCGGGCGTCGGCGAGCCGCTCGGCCAGGGCCGCGGCCAGGGTGGACTTTCCCGCACCGGGCAAGCCGGACAGCACCACTGCGCCGGGGCCGACATCGAGCCCCACCACGCCGTCGGCTGACACCGGACCAGCCTACGGGGGCTCCGTGGCGGGAGGTCCGCGTGCCGCCCCAGGCCGTTTCCTACAGTTGACCCACCATGGGCGCCACGCTGTCGACGTCGGAACGGCGGATCCTCGAGGCGGTCGACGACGCCCAGGCCGATGAGGTCGCCGGCAGCGCCGGTCAGCTCACCGATGTCGTCCGCCGGGCGTTGGGCCAGCTTCCTGGCGACGAGTTCAGGCGGGGCGTGGCCACGTTGAGCGAGCGGCGCCTGCTCCAGGCCCACGTGGCGGTGAAGGCGGGCGGCGAGGTGGGCCGGGTCGTCATCGAACGGGTGACGTTCCTCGGGCGCCGCGCCATCGGTCGCTGACGCTT
>JBBWZS010000199.1:0-2557 GCA_039649175.1 Acidimicrobiaceae bacterium | reverse complement strand
GCATGTACCCCGTGCCCCCGCCGATCAGGGCCACCGCCGAGGCGCCGTGATGAGGCGCCCGGAACGGAGGCCGCACCACCAGGCCCTCCGGCGGCAGGGTGACCGCGGCCGCGGAGTGGATGCGTGTGGCGGTCAGGGCGTCGTCGCCCTCCAGCGCCGGAAGAAGGCCGGGAAGGCGGTGGGCCAGCATGGTCTTGCCCGCTCCCGGCGGCCCCGACAACAGGAGGTGGTGGCCACCGGCGGCGGCGACCTCGACCGCGGCCCGCCCGACGGCCTGCCCCCGGACGTCGGCCAGGTCGGGCCCGTCGGCCGCAGATGCAGGCCGCGGCGCGGCCACCGGCGGGTCCGGCCACGGTGCGCTGCCCCGAAGGGCGGCGAGCAGCTCGGAGATCGACGCCGCCACCCGCACCTTGTGGCGCCCGACCACGCTGGCCTCGGCGAAGCAATCGGGCGGCACGACGACCACCCGGGTCGACAGGGCCGCCACCAGGGGGACGATCCCGGGCACCCGGCGGATCGAGCCGTCGAGGCCCAGCTCGCCGATGAAGCCACAGCCGGCGACGGCTTCGCCCGGCAGCTCCCCCGACGCCACCAGCAGGCCGACGGCGATGGGCAGGTCGAGACCCGGGCCACCCTTGCGCACGCCGGAAGGGGCCAGGTTCACGGTCAGCCGCTTCAGCGACCAGGCCAGCCCGCTCGAGAGCAGTGCGGCCCGGACCCGGTCGCGTGACTCCCGGCACGCGGCGTCGGGCAGGCCCACGACGTTGTAGGACGGCAGCCCGTTGGAGACGTGGACCTCCACCGAAATCGGGGTGCCCTCGACGCCGAGCAGGGTGGCGGACGGGACGATGGCGATCACGGACTTCCCTCTCACCGGTGGGACATGTGAGGAGGGCCGTTGCGCAGGCCGCTCGAAGCGAGCTGATTGGAGCATACCGAGGGGGTGGGACAGAATCGGCGCCGTGGGTCTCAACCCGTTCCGCCAGCAGCGCCGCCGACCGAGCGACTACCTCATGGTTGCCGCCGCCTTCGCCGTGGTCGCCGTCCTGCTGATCTGGGCCGCGCTGCCCCGATGACAGCCGGCACCCGATGACGGGCGAAGCCCGATGACAGCTGGCACCGATGACAGCTGGCACCGATGAACGCCGCCATCCGACGAAAGGGCAGGCCAGGATGAGGATCGCCGTCGCCTCCGACCATGCCGGGTACCGGCTGAAGACCGTGGTCGCCGCCCACCTGGCCGACGCCGGCCACGAGGTGCTGGATCTGGGCACCCACTCGGAGGAATCCGTCGACTATCCCCCGTTCTGCGCGGCCGCGGGCCGGGCCGTGGTCGACGGCCTGGCCGAGGTGGGCGTCGTGATCGGCGGGAGCGGCCAGGGCGAGCAGATCGCAGCCAACAAGGTCAACGGCGTGCGGGCCGCCCTGTGCCACGACGAGTTCACCGCCCGCCTGGCCCGCCAGCACAACAACGCCAACGTGGTGGCCTTCGGCGCCCGGGTGCTGGCCGACGCCTACGCCCTGCGCATCGTCGACCTGTTCCTCGAGACCGAGTTCGAAGGCGGTCGCCACCAGCCCCGCATCGACCAGGTGGCGGCCATCGAGCGCGAGGAATGCGAGAAGCGGGGCGCGCCACCGCAGTAGTCCGCCGAACGATGCGCCGACCCGTGGTAGACCGGCGCCAACGGCGCGTCCACGCGGGTGGACGGTGAGCGAGGAGGCGTGGCCATGCGCAGGCGGGCGGAGATGATCCTGCTCCTCGGGCTCGGGATGCTGGCGGTGGGAGGCGGCGCCCAGGCCCAGACCACCACCACCCAGGCCAGCACCACGACGACCAGCACGTCGTCGACGTCCACATCAACGTCCACATCGACCTCGACGCCGACCACGCTGGTCCCGACCATCTCGACGACGGTGGCCAACCCGTGCGACACCCAGCCGTGCTCGGCCGACCCGCCCGCCGCCTTCCTGTCCGGCGCCAGCGGAGAGGTCCGCCTCGACCAGGGCAGCTCGTGCTGGCGCAGCCCGGCTCCCAACGCGCAGGGCCAGTTCATCGGCCGTTGCCTCGACACCATCAACCGGGAGCCGGACGCCCTCCTGGTGGTGCAGGCCGGCGAGACCCTCACCCTGCGGTTCGCGGCGCTGACGCCCACCGACGTCTCCCTCCAGCACGACAACCAGACCACCCCCCTGGCCGCGTCCAATCCGGTCCGGTTCCAGGTCGGCCCCGCGGTCGGGATCCAATCGTCCGGGGTCCAGGTCGTCGGCTTCTTCACCCGCTGGCTGCAGGGCGACGCCAGTTACGGCGTGCGGCTCGACGTCCGGCCGGCGACGGCCCAGCCGGGCACAGCGCCGGCGGCCAGGCCCGGCACCGGCCCCCTCAGCCTCACCGGCTGACCGGCGGCCGGACCCGGCCGGCCCGGACTCAGAACGCGCCTTCGAGCACCTCGATCTGGCCGGCCAGGACGGAGGCGACGTCGAAGCGGATGTCGGTCGGCCGGAGGGGCGCGTCCTCGAGCCACCGGGCGGCCAGGTGGCGCAGGCGGACCTGCTTCTG
>JBBWZS010000193.1:0-15226 GCA_039649175.1 Acidimicrobiaceae bacterium | reverse complement strand
TGGCGGGCAGGCTCTTGGCGGGAATGCTCGATCTGGCAGGCCATCTCATGTCGATGAGACTAAGGACGAGCCCTGTGATTCGTCTGGGGAGGGGCGGTGGATGTCCTGAGGAGGGCGGACTACTTTGATGGGGCCATGGCGATACTCGTTGTCCTCATCCTCGTCGTCCTGGCTGCCGCAGCCGGGGGCGTCTACGCACTGGGCACGCGCCCGTGCGAGAACGGGTTTCACCGCCGGCACTGGCGCTTCCGGCGCTTCCAGCCAGGCGGCTGCAGCGCCGTCGACTGACCCGACCCCGATCCGGGGCCGGCCATCCGGGTGAGCGATACTGGCGTCATGTACCACCCGATGTCTGCGGGAGAGCAACAAACGTTCCTTCGCGACCCGGTTCGCCCGGCCATCCTGTCCACCGTGCGCGCCGACGGACGGCCCCATGCCGCACCGATCTGGTACGACCTCGACAACGAAGTGATCGTGTTCACCACCGGCGCCTCGACGGTGAAGGGGCGCAACCTCCGGCGCGACCCGAGGGTCACACTGTGTGTCCACGACGAGCGGCCGCCCTTCTCGTTCCTGGTGGTGGAGGGCGAAGCGGAGATCTCCGAAGCACCCGATGAGTTGCGGGAGTGGGCGGCACGCATCGGGGGTCGCTACATGGGACAGGACAGGGCCGATGAGTACGGCGAGCGCAACGGTGTCCCCGGCGAGCTCCTGGTGCGAGTGCGCCTGACGCGGGCGGCGGGGGCACTGGACATCGCCGAGTAGCCGGCCCGGCTTGAGGGGTCTCGGTTCTACCCGCCGTCGAGGACGAAGCGGGGGCCGGAGCCCTGCTGCCCGGCCCGGTCGTCGGGGTTGAGCAGTTTGCAATGGCGCAGCGACAGGCATCCGCACCCGATGCAGCCGTCGAGGCGGTCGCGGAGGCGCTCGAGCATGGCGATCTGGGCGTCGAGTCGGGGCCGCCACGACTTCGACAGCCGGGCCCAGTCCTTGTCGTTGGGCGTGCGGTTCTGCGGAAGGGTCGCCAGGGCGGTGCGGATCTCGTCGAGGGAGAGCCCGACCTGTTGGGCGACACGGATGAACGAGACCCGCCGCAGGGTGTCACGAGTGAAGCGCCGCTGGCCGGAAGGGGAGCGGGTCGAGCGGATCAGGCCCTCGGCCTCGTAGAACCGCAGGGCCGAGGGCGCCACCCCGGCACGTTCGCCGAGTGCCCCGATGGTGAGCTCTGCCTGCACGCGCACAACGATAGACCCCCATCAGTGAAAGCTCTAGTGAACTTCAATGCAGTCCGGTGTGTCGGCCGCCGGGGGAGGGGGGCCTACACTTCTCGCCCATCGGTCGAGAACCCAAGCCCGGCGGCGTGACATCGGCGCTGCGCACGCTGGCGGCATCACTTCCCGCCCGTGGCGCGGCCATCGAGTCGGCGGGGCGGCTGCCACCCGATCTGGTGGCCGACCTGCGCGCCACCGGGGTGTTCTCCCTGTGGCTGCCCGAGGAGCTGGGCGGGGCCGAGGCCACGCCCGATGAGGTCATCGACGCCGTCGAGGTGCTGGCGGCGGCGGACGGCTCGACGGGCTGGTGCTCGGCGGTCGCCCTCGGCACCAACGCCCTCGCCGGCTACCTGCCCGAAGCCGGCGCGCGGGAGATCTTCTCGTCGCCCTCGGTCATGACTGGCGGGTCGTTCAACCCGACCGGGCGGGCCACCGTGAGCGGTGACGGCTTGTGTGTCTCCGGGCAATGGGGCTTCGGCAGCGGGAGCAGCCACTGCGACTGGTTGTGTGGCGGCTGCGTGGTGGTCGACGGATCGGGACAACCGGTCATGACCGACGAGGGACGGCCCGACGCCAGGCTCGTGTTCTTTCCCACCGCTGAGGCCACGATCCTCGACAGCTGGAGCGTCATGGGCCTCGAGGGCACCGCCAGCAACGACTTCGAGGTGGCCAGGCTGGAGATCCCGCCCCACCACACCATGAGCTTCGCCTTCGAACCGTGGCCGGCGGGCACGCTGTGGCGCATGCCACCCATGCCCCTGTTCTTCGCCCCCCTGGCTGCGGTCCCGCTCGGCCTGGGAAGAGCCGCCATCGACGAGCTCGTCCGTCTGGCCGCCGAGAAGACGCCCTATCGCAGCAGCCGGACCCTCGGCGAGCGCGACGTCGTGCAGTCGATGGTGGCTCGAGCCGAGGCAGCCGTGCGATCGGCCGGTGCCTTCCTGCGCGAGGCGCTGGCCGACGTCTGGGCCGACGTCCACCGGGGGGACCCCGTCAGCATGCGCCAGCGGGCATTGGTGCGCCTGGCCATCGTGAACGCGTCGCGCGCCGGGATCGAGGCCGTCGACCTGTGCTTCGAGGCGGCCGGGTCCACCGCGGTGTTCGCCGTCAACCCCATGCAGCGGTACTTCAGGGACGTGCACGCCGCCGGCCAGCACGTGGTCCTGGCCTTCTCCGGGCTGGAGACCGTGGGCCGGGTCCTGTTCGGCCTGGAGCCCGACACACCGCTGTTGTGAGCGGCCGGTGCGGTCCGCACCGGCGCTGCGGCGGGCGTCAGCCGGGGATGTCCTCGAGCAGATCGAGGACGGCCTCCTCGATGGGGCCCTGGGTGAGCATGGTGGTCCCGTCACCGGTCGTGGCGCCGTGGGCGGGGAACTCCAGTGCCTCCTCCAGTGCGCCGGCCACCGTGGCACCGTCGAGGTAGCGGTCGACGACGCGCGGGTCGACGTAGGACGAACGGGAGACCGCAGGCGTGTTGCCCAGGTAGTGGGCCACCTCCTTCATGGCCCGGGTCACGGCCCGCTTGCGGCCGGTGGTCGAGGAGGCGCCGGTGGACACGGCCATGGCCACCGCCGCCAGCACCGAGGCGTTCCAGGTACGGAAGTCCTTGGCCGAGAAGTCACCGCCCGTCAGTTCCTTGATGTAGTCGTTGATGTCGCTGGATCGGACGTCGACCCAGGTGCGGCCCCGCTTCCACGCCAACAGCTCCGGCTTGCCGCCCCGCCGGCGCTTGAGGGCTTCGACCACGGCGTAGACGTCGGCGTCGACCACCGACTGGATGCGGCGCTTGCTGCCCTTGGCCATGTAGTCGAAGTTGACGGTGCTGGGGGGCTCCAGACGGACATGGCCCTTGTGAATGGTGGCCAGGCCGTAGGTCTGGTTCTCCTCGGCGTAGCCCTCGGTGCCGATCCGGAAGAAGCCGAGGTCGAGCAGGCGCACGGCGCAGGCGAGGACGCGGTTGCGGGTCAGGCCCTCCTCGGCCAGGTGTTCGGAGATGCCGTGGCGCAGCTTGGGCAGGGCGCGGGCGAACTCGAGCATGTGGTCGAACTTCTCCCGGTCGCGCCGCTGTCGCCACAGGTCGTGGTAGCGGTACTGGCGGCGGCCGCGGGCGTCGAGCCCGGTGGCCTGGATGTGGCCCCGGGGATCGACGCAGATCCACACGTCGGTCCATGCCGGCGGGATGACCAGGGCGCGCACCCGGTCGAGAACCTCGGGATCGGTGATCCGCGCCCCGGACGGGTCGAGGTAGACGAAGCCGCGCCCCGCCCTGCGCCGGCGGATGCCGGGCGCCGAACAGTCGGCTCGTCGCAGGCGGGGTGCCATCGCCTGGCTTCTGCCCGCCGTGGTCGCCCGTCAACCCCGAGCCGCCGGGGAGACCTCAGCCCGCCGACTCGGGGAACAGCAGGTCGATGAACCGCTCGACGGTCGGTTGGGGCTCGTGGTTGGCCAGGCCCGGCTGCTCGTTTGCCTCGATGATCGTGTAGTCGGGCCCGTCGACGGCGTCCACCATCAGGTCGACCCCGACGACGGGGATGTCGATGGCCCGGGCGGCGGCCACCGCGACCTCAGCCAACCGGGGGTGCAGATGCGGCGTCACGTCGTCGATGGAGCCGCCGGTGTGCACGTTGGCCGTCCGGCGCACGGCCAGCACCTCGTCGTCGTCGAGCACCGTGTCGGGCTCACAGCCGCTGGCGCGCACGACGGCGAGGGTGGTGTCGTCGAGGGGGATGCGAGCCGCGCCGTGGGTGGCCTCGGCCCGCTCGCGGCTGAGCGATTCCACCAGTTCGCTCACGGTGTGGCGCCCGTTGCCGGTCACCGTCGGCGGGCGGCGGACCGACGCGGCCACGACGGCGTCGGCGATCACCACGATGCGCAGGTCCTCACCGGCACAGCGCTGCTCGAGGAGCACCTCGGGCCACACCGCCTCGGCCACCGCGATGGCCGGGCCGAGCTCGTCGGGCTCGGTGACGCCGACGGTGAGGCCCTGGCCACCCTCGCCACGGGCGGGCTTGACCACCAGGTCCTTCCACTCGGCGAGGAAGGCGAGGTCATCGTCGTCGTTGCTGGCGAGGCGGCCGGGGGCCACCCGCAGGCCTGCCCGCTCGAGGACGTGGCGGGTCCAGACCTTGTGGTCGCAGCGCCGGAAGGCCACCGCGCTGGTGAGCTCGGAGAGCGACTCGAAGGTGGTGATCCGCCTGCCGTCGTGCACCAGCGCCAGCTCGCCGGCCTGGACGTCGAGCACCTCGACCTCGATACCCCGACGCAGCGCCTCGTCGACGATCACCCGGGTGTAGCGGTTGAGCTCGTCGTACCCTTCGGGCGCGCCAGGTCCGGCGGTGACCCCGGGGCTCACGCGGCGGCGACAGCCAGGGGGGCCACCTCGGCCACTCGCTCCGGTGCGACGGCAGTCGTGCGGAACACACCGGCCACGTCGACCAGCCAGGTGAACAGGGCGGCGTGGCCCTCGAGGCCCGGTAGCAGCTCGGGGTGCCACTGGACACCGAGCACCGGCGCCGACTCCAGGCCCTCGATCGCCTCGATCACCCCGTCGTCTGCCCACCCGACGGCTCGCAGTCCGGTGCCCACCTGGTCGACGGCCTGGTGGTGGAGCGAGTTGACCCCGATCACCTGGGCGCCGACGATCCCGCGCAGCGTGCTCGTCCGTTGGACGGACACGTCGTGGACCAGTTCGGCCCAGCGATCACGCTGGCAGTGCTCGTTCCAGGTGACGGCAGGCAGATGGGCGACCAAGGTGCCACCCATGGCCACGTTGAGCACCTGGGCACCCCGGCACGTGCCCAGGATCGGCAGGCCCTCCCTCAGGGCAAACGCCACCAGGGCCAGCTCCCAGGCGTCGCGCTCGGGCTCGACGCCACCCACCTCGGGCGAGGTCGTCGCCCCGTAACGGGCGGGATCGACATCGCCGCCACCGCTCAGGAGGAGCCCGTCGAGGCAGCCGCCCACGGCGTCGACCTCAGCCGGGTCACACGCCGGAAGCACGAGGGGAACGCCCCCCGCTCGGAGCACGGCATCGACGTAGGCACGTTCCAGCGCCTCCACGGCTCGGGCGTCGTGGATGGTCAACGAGACGGTGATCCCGATGCGCGGCTTCATCCTGGGCTCAATGTACGCCGAATGCGTTTCCGGCGGGTTTCGAACACGGAATTTCCTCAGGCCCCGACGGCCTGGAGCCACAACTCGAGCAGGCCCAGCTCCCAGAGCTTGTTGTAGCGCAGGGTCGTGAGCTCGTTGGGGTGATCGAGAAGATGGCGGACCTGATCCGGACGGAACAGGCCGCGGTCGACCGCCGCCGGGCTCAGCAGGGCGTCGGCCAGCAGGTCGACGTAGGGGCCCTCGAGCTGGATGAGGGGGGGGACGGGGAAGTACCCCTTGGGCCGGTCGATGACCTCGTGGGGCACCACGTCGCGCGCCAGGTCCTTCAGGATCCCCTTGCCGCCGTCGGCCACCAACAGCTCCGAGGGGCAGGAGGTGGCCAGCTCCACCAGCTCGTGATCGAGGAATGGCACCCGGCCCTCCAAGCCCCAGGCCATGGTGGTGTTGTCGACCCGCTTGACGGGGTCCTCGACGAGCATCACGTGGGTGTCGATGCGCAGTGCCCGCTCGAGGGGCGTGGTGGCGTCGCAGCGGTCGAAGTAGTCGGCGACGAACGCCCGGCTGACGTCGTGGTCGACGTGGTAGTCGGGGCTCACCACCCCGGCCACCGCGGCATGGTCACGGTCGAAGAACAACGAGGCGTACCGGTCGACGCCGTCACCGGTGGCGACGGCCAGCTTCTGGTACCAGTGGTACCCCCCGAACACCTCGTCGGCGCCCTGACCGGACTGCACGACCTTCACGTGGCGGGAGACCTCCTCGGAGAGCAGGTAGAAGGCCACCACGTCGTGGCTCACCATGGGTTCGCTCATGGCGGCGATGGTCGACGGGAGGGCCTCGAGCACCCGCGCCGTCGGCACCTTGATCTGGTGGTGGTCGGTGTCGAAGCGGGCAGCCACGGCGTCGGACCAGCGGAACTCGTCGCCTTCCTCGTCACCGATGGTGTCGAAGCCGATGCTGAACGTCGACAGGTCGTCCTGGCCGCTCTCGCGCAGCAGGCCCACGATGAGGCTGGAGTCCAGCCCGCCGGACAGCAGCACGCCGACGGGGACGTCGGCCACCAGGCGCCGCTTGACGGCCAGGCGCAGCGCGGCGCCCACCGCCTCCCGCCATTCGGCGGGCGTGCGGACCGATGTGGTGTCGGGCCCGTCACTGGGCTTCCAGTACGTGGTCTGGCGACGGTGGCCGTCGGCGTCGATCTCGAGCACCGTGGCCGGTGGCAGTTTGGTGACTCCGCTGAGGATCGTCCGGGGGGAGGGGACGATGGCGTGAAAGGTGAGGTAGTGGTGCAGCGCCACGGGGTCGACACTGGTGTCGACGTCGCCGGCCGACACGAGGGCGGGAAGGGTGGACGCGAACCGGAGCCACCCGGGGCCCTCGGCCAGGTAGAGCGGCTTGATGCCCAGGCGGTCCCGGGCGAGCACGGCGCGCCCGGAGTCG
Organism: Acidimicrobiaceae bacterium; assembly: GCA_039649175.1. GTDB lineage: Bacteria > Actinomycetota > Acidimicrobiia > Acidimicrobiales > AC-14 > DATAQC01. Next base: position 8,408 of record JBBWZS010000193.1, on the reverse strand, counting down.
CGCTCGACGATGCAGCAGGCGAACATGCCGGAGAGGTGTTCGACGAACGCCGTGCCCCAACGGTGGAAACACTTGAGCACCACCTCGGTGTCGCTGCTGGAGAAGAAGTGGTACCCGACGTTCTCCAGCTCGGCGCGCAGCTCGCGGTGGTTGTAGATGCACCCGTTGAACACGATGACCAGACCGAGCTCGGCGTCGATCATGGGCTGGCTGCCCCGGCGGGAGAGATCGATGATGGCCAGGCGTCGATGGCCCAGGGCCACCGGCCCCGACGCCCACAGGCCCGATCCGTCGGGACCGCGCGACGCCAGACGCTCGGTCATGGAGGCCACCAGCGCAGGTTGGGCCGGGCTACCGTCGAAACGAAGCTCGCCACTGATGCCGCACATGAGTACCACCGTGTACCTGGAGAGGTGAACGAGCTGTTTCCGGGCCGTGAACAGCGCGGAACGTGTGGGTCCCGGTCATTGACCGTAGCGGAAACGTCGGCAACGGTAGGGCTTTCACCCCGGAGCGCCGGGGGGACATGGAGGCGACACGGACACCATCACGTTGGGCGTCGAGGAGGAGTTCCTCGTCGTCGACCGCGTGTCCGGCGATCTCATTCCCGGCGCCGACCGGGTGCTGCCGCACGCCCGCGAGGTGCTCGGCGACGCCGTCGCTCCGGAGCTCAACCTGTGCCAGATCGAGGTGGGCACGCCCGTGTGCACCACCCTGGCGGAGGTGCGCACCGAGCTGGTGCGCCTCCGGCGGGGGCTCGGGATCGCTGCCGCCCGGGTGGATGCCGGCGTGGTGGCGGTGGGCACCCACCCGTTCGGCCGGTGGGAGGACCAGCGGGTCGACGTGGCCAACGACCGGTACCGCCGCATGCAGGACGCCTACCGCATCGTCGCCCGCCAGCAGGTGATCTGCGGCTGCCACGTGCACGTGGGCATCCCCGATGCCGACCTGGCCGTCGCCACCATGAACCGGGCACGCCCGTGGCTGTCGGTGTTGCTGGCCCTCTCCGCCAACTCGCCGTTCTGGCAGGGGATCGACACCGGCTACGCGAGTTACAGGCTGCAGGTGTGGCAACGGTGGCCCACCTCGGGCATGCCACCCCGGCTGGCGTCGTCGGCGGCTTTCCACCAGCTCGTCGACGAGCTGCAGGCCATCGACGCCATCGAGGACCCGACGTTCCTCTACTGGTACCTGCGGCCGTCGATCCGCTACCCGACCCTCGAGTTCCGGGCCTGCGACGTGTGCCTGGCTGTCGACGACACCGTGGCCGTGGCCGGCCTGGTCCGGGCCCTCGCCTGGACCTGTGGGCGCGAGGCCCTCGCCGGCGCGCCCGAGCACAGCCCCAGCGCCGAGGTGATGGAGGCCTCCATGTGGAGAGCGGCCAGGTACGGCCTGAGCGAACGGTTGGTGTCACCGTTCGCCATGGCCACCCGCCCCGCCCCGATCGTGGTGGGCGAGTTGCTGGCCTATGTCCGCGAAGGCCTGGAGTACCACGGTGACTGGAACGAGGTCTCCAACCTGGTGGCGGCGACGCTGGCGTCGGGTGACGGCGCCAGCCGCCAGCGGGCTGCCTACGACCGTCATCAAGATCCTCGCGACGTCATCAGCTACGCCCTCGACGCCACGCTCGGGTCGGTCTCCGACCTGGTCGCCTATCCCGGGCCCGTGTGGTGACCGCCCCCGGCGAATTCCTCGAGCACCGTGTCGGCCAGCTCCGGCCATGCCTGGAGGGCCCAGGCCCCGAAGGGCCGGCCACTGAGTGCCGCGCAGGCGAGGCCGGCGTCGGGATCCACCCACAGGAACGAGCCACTGGCTCCGAAGTGCCCGAAGGTGGCCGGGGAGTTGCGCCCGCCCGTCCAGTGCGGCGACTTGGCGTCCCGCAGCTCGAAGCCCAGGCCCCAGTCCAGGGAGTCGAAGCGCCCGATGCCCGGGAGCACCCCGGCCAGCCCCGGGAAGGCCACCGCGGTCGCCAGCGCCATGGTTGCGCCCGACACCAGCGTCGGCTGCAACAACTCGGCACCCAGGCGCAGCAGGTCGTCGAGGGGCCCCACCAGTCCCGCCGCCACTGACCCCTCGAGGCGCGTGGCCTCGAGCCCGAGCGGGTCGAGCACGGCCTCGGTCAGGTAGCGGCCCACCGGCATCTCCGCCCGCTGGGCCAGCAGTGCCCCCATGACCTCGTAGCCGTGGTTGGAGTAGATCCGGAGGCGCTCCGGTGCGGCCAGGACGTCATCGCCGGCGAAGGCCAGCCCCGAGGCGTGCGCGAGCAGGTGTCGCACCGTCGAGCCCGGCGGGCCCGCGGGCTCGTCGAGGTCGACGGTGCCCTCCTCGACGGCCACCAGCACGGCCATGGCGGTCACCAGCTTGGTCACCGAAGCCCACGCCATGCGGCGCGAAGCGTCGCCCCAGACGGCCAGCGGGACCGGCCCGTCGCCCATGACCCCCGCGGTGGCCTCGGGCGCCGGCCAGGCCTCGAGCAGCTCCCGCGCGCCCACGTCCGGTCAGACTACAGAGCGCACCACCCCGGCATGGTCGGGGAGGTGTGTGTCATGCTCGCCGCGGGGCCGGGTACGGGCCTGGCCTCTTGGCGCACGCGTGCGCACCACGGAGGAGGACCTCATGTCCCGGACCAGACGATTGATGATGGCATTCGGCGCGGTCATGGCGGTGATCGCCGGAACGGCGGTGGGGGCGGGGGGGAACACCAACACCACCGTGGTGCATCAGCAGCTCACGCCGTCCTCAGCCACGTTGGCAGCCTGCATGCCCGAAGCCAAGGTGAAGGTCACGGTCCGGCTGCGCGACACGCGCGACAGCGACATCTTCCGGATCCACGCCACCGGCCTTCCGCCCGACACGCAGTTCACCACCTTCTTGTTGGAGACGGCGGGACCGCCGTTCGGTGCGGCCGAGTACATCGGCGACTTCACCTCCAACCACCAGGGGGACGCCGACGCCGAGTTCAGGCTGATCGTGGGGGAGGCCTTCTCGTTCACCCTCGTCAACGGTGTGCGGGCCCGGGTCGACCTCAACCAGGTCGGGGCATGGTTTGCCGACCCGACGGGCGACGACTTCTGCCTCGGGCCGAACAGCCCGGTGACCCCGTTCGACGGTGACGGCCAGGCCGGAGTCCAGGCCTTCAACTCGGCCCAGGCCGAGCCACTGCCCTAGTCGGTCGCCCCTCGCTCATCGACCTCCGGGAAGGTCCCGGAGGTCGATGACGCTCCCGTTGTCGAGGCCGGCGTCGAGGAGCCTCCACATGGCGGCGGCGACCTCGTTGGGATCACTGAGCTTGCCCGCCTCATAGAGGTCGAGGAACTTCTGGCGCTTGGGGAACTGGGCGTCGGTGGTGGAACGGAGTCGCTCCTGCATGGCCGTGGCCACGGTCCCCGGCGCCACCGCCAGCACCTGCACGCCGCCGCGCGTCTCCTGTTCGGCCCCGGCGGCGCGCACCCATTGGTCGATGGCGGCCTTGCCCGCCCCGTAGGAGGTCCAGCCCTCGTACACGCTCGTGGCTGCCCCCGACGTGAGCATCACCAGGTGCCGCCCGTCGGCGGCAGGGGCGGCAGGGGCGGCAGGCGAACCGGGGGAGCGGGCCGAGTCGGCCGAGGCGGCGGCCAGGAAGAGGTGGCCGAGCACCTGGGAAGCGGCACTGTTCAAGATGACATTGGCGGTGTAGGCGCCCGTGTCGACCTCGCCCGCATAGCCGATGGGCTCGAGGGCGCCGGCGGCATGGACGAACACCACCCGGTCACCTTCGAAGCGCTCCAGTTCCGAACGAAACGACTTGCCCACCGCCGGCCACGACGCGGGGTCGGCCAGGTCGGCCTCGAGGTGCTCGGCGCCGGCGGACGGGCGCCGGCTGATCCCGATGACCCGCGCCCCGTCCCACGGCACCGTCTCCACCAGCGCCCGGCCGATGCCGCCCGACGCTCCTGATATCCACACCAGTGCGCCGCTCATCACGCTGGCCCCTCTGGCTCCGAGGCCAGCAACAGGACGGCGATGTCGTCGACGATGGGCCCTCCGTTGGCCTGCTCGACGTGGGCGATCAGGGCGTCGAGGCAGTCGTCGTCCAGGTTGCCGGCTTCGAGCCGGCGACACCACCGCACCACCTCATCGAGGCCGAGGCGGGAGACGCCGCCCGGTTCGGCTCGCCCCTCGAACAGGCCGTCGGTGAACATGAGCAGCGCCCAGCCAGGGGGGAGGGGGAACGACACCGGTCGGCTGATCCCGTCCTTCGAGAGCAGCCCCAGCGGCGGACAGGCGTCGACCACCAGGGAGCGCGCCGTGCCCTCGGCCACGAGGACGGGCGGCGGGTGCCCGGCCGACAACAGGACGAGGCGCTGCCGATCGGCGCTGACGAGCCCCGTGGTCATGGTGACGAACAGCTCGGGTGACGGGTCGCCGGCGGCCAACACGTCGGCGCAACCGGCGACCCACGCGGCAGGGTCGTCCCCGGTGAGGGCGAGGGCGCGCCACCCGGCGCGCAGGCTCGTGCCCACCGCCGCCGCCCCGGCGCCGCGCCCGCTGACGTCTCCGATACAGAAGGCGGTGTCACCCGAGGGGGTCACCGCGACATCGAGGAAGTCGCCGCCGAGCAGGAGTCGCTCCTCACCGGGACGGTAACGGCTCTGCACGGTCAGTCCCGGGGGAGAGGCCAGGTGGGGGAGCAGACCCGCCTGGAGGCTGGCGCTCAGGTCGGCGGCCTGGCCCCGCCGCACCACCCGCTCGGTGATGTCGCCGACGCAACCGACGGTGCCGGTCACCTCGCCGTTCCCGCCGAGGGTCACCGAGCCCCGACCCTGCAACCAGTGCACGGTGCCATCCGGCCAGACGCATCGATGCTCGACGTCGTAGTCCGACTTGGCGGCCAGGGCGGCGTGCACCACCTCCAGCACGTGGGCCCGGTCGTCCGGGTGCAGGAGGGACTGGTAGGTCTCGAAGGTCCCGTCGAACCCGCCGGGAGGCAACCCGAAGATCATCTCCAGCTGTTGGTCCCATCGAATGGCGCCGGTGGCCATGTCCCAGCGCCAGGTCCCGAGCCGACCGGCGGACAGTGCGAGGCGCAGGGCGTCACGGCTGTCAAGGAGGACATCGTCGACGATCTTGGCCGCGGCCAGGAGCGGGTCCAGCGGCTCTCGCACGTCGGACATCGGCGCCGCTCCTCGAGCAAACCTGGCAGGCCCACCAATGGCCTGGTCGGGCCTCATCATAGGAGTCACCGGCGACGATGGGGCCCCGGTCCGTGCTCGACAGGTTGGCGGGAGCGCTACTGGTCGGGGGAGGCCAGGCAGTCGTATCCGGCGGTGCGGGCGGCCGGCGCCGAGTAGTTTCCCAGGTCGAACAGGCCGGCTTCGGGAGGGTGGGACTGGGCGAACGCCCGGGCGGCGGCGTTGACCCGGTCGGCCCCGAAGGTGGCCCGCAGGAACTGCGTCCGGTCGGCTTCCAGGGTGGCGGGTGTCTCACCGTCGGCCTCGGTGCCACCGGCGCTGGACCCGATCACCGCCCGGGCGCCCTGGTCGATGGTGGCGTCGTCCGCACCCAGGGCCCGGACGGCGTCGACGGCGGCCTGGGCCCGGCTCAGCGTTGGCGCCAGCGCCTGCACCACCTCGGCAGGGGCGACATCGGCCACGGCGTCGAGCGCCTGCGCCGCCCCCTCGCCATAGGCCAGGTCGGCCAGTCCCTCCTCCTGCGACGACGCCGCCATCAGCCGGGCCTCGGCCCACGCCCCGATCACCTCCTCGACACTGGTCCACCCGGAGCAGAACCCCGTCGGGTCACCCCCGGTGAAGGTGGTCACTTCGGGCGTGATCGACACCGGCACGGGGGCGAGAGGAGCGGTGGGCGGTCGCGGGACGCCCGTATTCGCCGATGGAGCGGTGGGCGCCGGGCGCCCTCGGGATCGGCGTACGGCGGCGAGCTGATCCACGAAGGCGTCGTTGAGGTCGCGCACGGTGGACATGAGGTCGCCCATGGCTGAGAAGTCGACGGCCACCAGGTTGGGGATCTGGCCCCGTTCGGCGAAGCAACGCCGCAACCGGGCCTCGAGGAAGTCACGCTGGTTGGCCGCCCTGGCCGTCTTGGGGCTCGGTGGTGCGGCCTCGACCCAGTGGTTGACCAGGAACAGGGGCGCATCGGCGGGCCCCCGCTTCGGCCGGCAGTCCATCGAGTCGCGGGTGGGCCACGTGTACTCGGTCTCCTGCACCCAGTGCTCGTAGGCCGGCTGGTACCAGGGGGGCGCCCCTGGACCGCCACCCTCGGCCAGGACGAGCAGGTTCTTCCCGGCCCCGATCATCTCGCCCAGCGTGGGCAGGGGTCGTGCCGGATCGAGGGTCCAGGCCCGTCGGGCCAGACCCGACTTCTCGATGGCGCCGGCGGTGTCGGCCGGGGTGGTGTGGTCCTCGATGTCGAGGGTCACGACCTCGTCGGGGTGGGTGTCGAGGAAGCTCTTGACCTCAGCCAGTCCTTCGGAGAAGCGGATGGCGCCCATCTCGCACCAGTTGTGACAGAGGTAGACCCCGCGGGCGGCCCTCGCCGCCGGCGGGACACCGGCGGCGAGGGACTGCGCCTTGGCCACCACGTTGGGGTCGGAGTCGGCCTGCTCCCCGCTGGGGCGCACGAGCTCGTGGGCACGGTCGGTGACGACGAGCTGGTTGCGAGAGCCGAGCATGCGCGCCGTCGACGGGATGCCGTAGTGGGTGTCGATGAGCAGGGCCCGGACGCCGGAGTCGAGTTGCTGGCCAATGGTCTGGATGTGCTCGGCGAACATCCACCCCGGGTAGCGCTCCGACGACATGGAGTTGTGCGTGGCGGGGATCATCACCTTGTTGAGGGGCAGATCGCACAGTGCGGCCGAGCCGTTGCAGCGTTGCACCCCCTCGGCCTCGGCGCGCTGGGTAGCGCCGCGAGTGGTGACGACCAGGCCGACGCTGACGATGGCGAGCAGGACGACGGCGACGGCGGTCACCAGTCCGAGGCGGCGCCCACGAGCAGTCGTGTGCCCGGCCACCGAGGTGGTGGGAGCGACTCGTCGCACCAGTCCCATGAGCTCGGCTGCCCCCAGGTAGGCCAGCCACAGACCGGCGCCCAGCACGGCCACCAGGGACCAGAACTCGTGATAACGGATGAGGACGAGGCCGACGAGGACGGCGACGGCACCCACCTCGACGGTGCCCGCAGTAGTTGCCCGCCGACGGTCGATCCACCCACCGATGGCGCCTGTCACCCGGGCGGGGGTGAAGACCCGTCCTGCGACGGCGGCGGCGGCCGCCGCCAGCACCACGCCGTACCCCGCCATCCACAGCCCGATGCTGCGCAGGTCTCCGGTCCAGCGGCCCACGGCGTCGCGCACGGCGGCGGCCAGGGTGTTGTCGGCGATCGAGTGCCCGGCATACCACTGGACGGCCAGGACGGCTCCCGCGATCACCGCCCCGTCGGCCACCAGCACCCAGCCCAGGCGCGCCACCATGCGCCGGCGATCGGAGGCGACGGCGATGGCCGCAGCTCCGGCGGCCAACCCACCGAAGGTCCCCAGCAGCCACAGGGAGTGGGCCCACCCTTCGATCTGCCAGACGTGGAGATCGGCCATCCGCTTGGTGGCCGATTCGAAGCTGCTGCCGAGGGAGGTGGCGTCTTTCTGGCCCGGACGGGCGTTGTTCGGCAGCTGCAAGGTGGTGGCGATGACGCTGAGCGCCTGCGAGAGGTCGATGCCCTTGGCGCCTCCAGCCAACAGGGCATGGTGGGTGCTGCGGACCGCGGTGCGGAAGATCGACCGGAACGCCTCGGTGTCGATGGCTCCGTCGACGGCCAGTTGGAAGGCGGGCCGGAAGTTCACCGCCTGGTCGTTGCCGGCGGCCGCCAGTTGATCGGTGAGGCGCGCCGCGATCTCGTGGCGGATGGCCGGTGAGCGCAGGAGGTTTCCCGCCCGCTGGCTGAAGGTGTCGCTGTTGTAGAGCGTGGCGCTGGCCCACCCGGCCATCACGCCCATCGGCAAGAGCACCGCAGCCAGAAGGGTGAGAGCGAGCGCAGCCCTTTGCCGGCGTCGCCGTCCGCCTCCCGCGGAGATCGTCGTGGCCTTCACGCCCGCCCCTTATCGGCGACCGATGGAAGGGATCCACCGGCCGTTTGATGTGATTGCGATGACGATACTGTGACCCGGTGGCGCGAGCGGGGTTGGCGACAATGGCGGAGCGGCGACGACGCGGGCGGCACCGCCTGATGGCGCCGACCGCCCTCACCGGATTGGTCGCGGTGGTGGTCACCAGCTGCGGTGGTTCGTCCGGGCAGGCGACAACCGTCGAGGCCATCAGGCGGCGCGGCACGCTCGTCGTCGGCGTGCACTTCGACCCGGGGCTGGCCACCAGGAACGCCCAGACGGGTGCCTATGACGGGTTCAACATCCGCGTCGC
>JBBWZS010000186.1:0-22576 GCA_039649175.1 Acidimicrobiaceae bacterium | reverse complement strand
GGCTTGGTGAGGGCCACGTAGGCGCTGACGCGACTGCGTGGTCTCACTGCGGTCTCGTCGGCCATCCTGTGGCGCACCATACGGCTCCTAGGCTCCGGTCCTCAAATGCGCCTCATCCATGGCTGAGCCACTCGGGGAAGCCGGCGGCGAACAGCGCGGGCAGGCCGCCGGTGTGGACGAACACCACCTTGGCGTCGACGGGGATGCGCCCACTGGCGACCCCCGCGACCAGCCCGGCCATGGCCTTGCCCGTGTACACCGGATCGAGGATGAGCCCTTCGGTCCTGGCCGCCAGGCGCATGGCCTGGCGGGTCTGGTCGGTCTGGGCGCCGTAGGCGCCGCCGAACCGGTCGTGGTCGATGACCGCAATCGGGTAATCGCCCGGCCCCCCGTCGCCCACGGGTGCCGGGAACCCGCCGAGGGCGGCGACCTCGGCCGCCTTGGGCGGGACCGTCCGGTCCAGGTCGGGGCGGGCACCGACGTCGACGCCGTAGACCGCCCGATGGTCGCCCAGACCGGCCACCAGCCCGGCGTGGGTCCCCCCCGAGCCGTCGGCCACCACCACCAGGTCGAACCCCGCGTCCTGGGCCACCAGCTCCACCGCGGCGCGGGCGTAGCCGAGGGCTCCCACCACGCTGGCCCCCCCGATGGGCATGGCGTACGGACGTCGGCCCTCTGCGCTCAGGCGCCGGCAGGCCTCGTCGATCGCCGCCTCGACGCCGAAGTAGTCGAGCTCGCCCTGGCGCCCCGCCCACACGATCTCGGGGCCCAACAGCTCGTCGAGGACCAGGTTGCCCGACGGTGGCTCGGGGCGCTCGCCGTTCAACACGATGGTGCAGGCCAGGCCCAGGCGGTTGGCCGCCGCCGCCGTCATCCGCACGTGGTTGCTCTGGGCGCCACCCCCGGTCACCAGGGTGTCGCAGCCCTTGTCGACGGCGTCGGCGCACAGGTACTCGAGCTTGCGGGCCTTGTTGCCCCCACCGGCCAGGCCCGTCATGTCGTCGCGCTTCACCCACAGCCGGCCGGGCGCCATGCCCAGGTGGGCCCCGAGGCGGTCCATGGGCTCCAGCGGCGTCGGCTGATGGGCCAGGTCGATGCGGCGCTCGAACGCCGGGCTCGGGGACACGCACCGGTGACGGTACTCGGGCGGTCGCCCGCTCCCTGGCCGCCGGGGCCCCGCTGTGCATTCGCGGCCGGACTGGGGCCGAGCAGCAGCCTGCCGGTAAGCTCGCCGTCATGACGAGCAGGTGTCCCCGGGTGCCCCGCGCCCGACGCCGGGGCGCCCCCTTCCCGCAGCCGGGCGGGTGAGGTGATGTCCGAGCACGGCCCGGAGCCTGCCTACCCCGGTCGGCCCGATCTCGAGCCTGTCGCCCCACCGGTCGCCGAGATCGAAGCGGAGATCAAGGCCGAGATCGCCGCCGAGATGGAAGCGGAGCGGGCCCAGGCCCGGCCCTCTCCCACTGGCAACGGCGCTGCCGGCGTCGGCACCGACGGGGCCGACGGCGGATGGCCCGAGCCGCCGCCGCCGGTGCCCGACCCCGCCGCCGAAGTGCTGGCCTGGCTGCGCGGGGAGTTCGACGACGTCAACGCCAACCTGCAGAGCCTGTCCAACCGCCTCGGGCGCCAGGAAGAGACCGTCCTGCGCATCACCGAGTCGCAGGCCACCGAGTTGAACTCCACCCTGGCCGAGCTCGAGGGCTGTACCGCCCACCTCCGCAACGAAGCGGCCACCCTGCGCGACACCCGCGCCCAGCTGGCCCAGGCCCTGCCCGAGTTGGTGGCCGGCGCCGTGCAATCGGCTGTCGCCGGCGCCGTCACCGAGCTGCGGGGGGCGGTCGCCCAACTGGGCGCCGCGCTTTCCGAGGCCCTCCCTGCCGCGGTGGCCGACGCGCTGGCTCCCACCCTGTCCGCCGACCGCTCGGCGGGCGCCCCTGCGCCGGCCGACGACGAGGGCGATGGCCCCGACATCGTGTCCCAGCTCCACGAGGCCCAGGACGAGGCGGCTGAGTGGTTCACCATCGTGGTCGACGAGGCCGTGCGCCGGGCCGTCGAGCGATGGCTGGCCCCCGCGGTGCCGGCGACGCCGGCGCCTGTACCCGCCCCTCCGGTCCTGGACGCGCCGCCGGTCGCCCCGATGGGCTCATCGGACAGTTCCGCCGCTGTCGCCACCGCCGAACCGACCCTCCCTGCGGCCACCGTCGCCCCGGCCGCCGAGGCCCTTGGCGCCGAGGTCGGCGCCCCCGTCGAAACCCCCCCGCTCCCCGGGATGGCCGCCGCGCCGATGGCGTTCGTCGCCGCCGACCCCGTCGCACCCTCCCCCACGACTGACCTTCCCGCTCCCGGTCCCCCCGCCGGCGCGCCCGCAGCCGAAGGGGTCGTCCCCGACGCCGGCGAGCCCGCTGCGCCTGGGGGGCGGGAGTCGGCGGTGACGTGCGTCCTGCCCGGCGTAGCCGTGGGCCCCACGCTTGCCATGGGCGTCAGCACCGCCCTGGGTCGGGCCCGCCTTCGCCGCCGCCGTCGGCGGCCGGCCGGGGCACCCGCCGCCGGGCTGTTCCGACACGACCCCTTCGCCGGAGAGCTCAGCCGGCGCCTGGAGCGCTTCGCCCTGGCGCGCCGCGGCCTGGCCTGGGGCTCCGGCTCCGGCGCCGGCCCGGCCGACGGCAGCGGCGGCGCCCCGGGAGGGCCGATCACCGGGGCAACCGTCGTGGCCGCCGAGCGCGACGGCGAGGAGATCGCCCTCGACCTGGCTCCCCGCCCTGTCGCCCTCGTCGGCCCCGACGCCCAGGATGCCGGCCGGGCCCTGGTCGCCACCTTTCTGACCACGCGCGATCCCTCCGCCTCGGTGATCGTGGCCGGCGACCTGCTCCCGGCCGGCCCGACCTTCCCCGGTCTCGAGCGCTCCGCCGACCTGGCCACCGCCCTCGACAGCGTCGAAGCCGAGATCACCCGGCGCACCGCCGCTCCGCCCGCCGGAGGCGGCTACGACCCCGCCCACCCGGCGCTGCTGCTGGTCTGCTCGGAACCTTTGGGCGCTCTTTCGTCGCGCGTCGGTGAGCTCGTGGGGCGGGGCCGCCAGGTCGGGGTGAGCGCCCTCGTGGTGGGCGAGGCCACCGAAGGTGCCACCGTCATCAGCCTCGATCCCGGCGGCGCCGTGCGTGATGTCTCGCCCCCCTCCGGGGAAGCCGACCTGGCCGGCTCCCGCATGTTCACCGTGGGGTCGAAGGCCATGACCGAGGTGCTCGAGGTCATGGTGGCGGCGCGGACAGACGACGAGGTGACCCCCATCGCCGAGGTGCACAGCGAGCCCTTCCCCCTGCTGAGCGGCCCGACTCCGGCGCCCATCCAGGTGCGGGTGCTGGGCCCCTACCGCATCGACGTGGCCGGCGCCGAGGTGCGCAGCGGCCTGCGGGCCAAGGCGCGCGAGCTCCTGGCCTTCTACCTGCTGCACCCCGAGGGCACCACCCTCGACGTGGCCACCGAGGCGCTGTGGCCCGAGGCCGACCCGGGCCGGGGCTCGGAGTGGTTCTGGACGGCCCTGGGCAACCTGCGCAGCCGCCTTCGCGGCGTCACCGGCATCAAGTCCCTGAAGATCATCGAACGAGACGGCGACCGCTACCGCATCGAGCCCGTCTTCGACGTCGACCTGTGGCGCTTCCAGGCCGCCCTGCCGCCCCCCGGGGCCAGCACCGGGGACCCCGAGTGGGCCGCCGCCCTCCAGGACGCCGCCGACATGTACGACGGTGAGCTCCTGGCCGGCGTGGACTGGGCCTGGGCCGACGTCCCGCGTGAAGACCTGCGGCGGCGGGCCGTCGACGTCCTCGTGTCGCTGGGTGCCACCCGCCTGGTGGCGGGCGACGTGCGGGGGGCCCTCGACGTGCTCTCCCACGCCATCGAGGTCGACCCCCTGGCCGAGCAGCTCTACCGCCGCATCATGCGCCTGCACGCCCGCCAGTTCCGTCCCGACGAGGTGGAAGCCACCTTCGCCCGCCTCAAGGCCCGGTTGGGCGAGCTCGGCCTGGAGCCCACCATCGAGAGCACCCTGCTGGTCGAGGAGCTGGCCGGGTCCCGCTCCTAGGACACCTGGTCCCGGTGGTCGTCAGACCCGGTGGATGCGGCGGTCGACCACCCGGCCGTCGCCGATGTCGAGGGTGCCCAGGGTCTTGTGGGGCTGAGCCCGACGCTCGGTGGGCGAGCCCGGGTTGAACAGCACCTGGCCGTCCACTCCCTCGGTGTCCCAGGGGATGTGACTGTGGCCGAAGACCACCACGTCGGCGTCGGGAAAGCGGCGTCGTAGTCGACCCGCTCGTCCCGTCGACGCGCCGCTGTCGTGGATCATCCCGATGCGCACGCCCTCCACGTCGAACACGCGGGTCTCCGGGAGCAGCCCGACCAGCTCGACGTCGTTGTTGCCGAGCACGGTGCGCACGGGAGCGAAGCCCTCAAGCTCGTCGAGCACGTCGGCCACCACCACGTCACCGGCGTGCAGGATCAGGTCGGCCCGCTCCAGGTGGGCGTAGACGGCGTCGGAGAGGCGACGGGTGGAACCCCGGCGGATGTGGGTGTCGGCCAGCACGACGACGTGGGCCATCTCAGTCCCGCAGGCCCCGGCTCACGACAGTGACGGTACGCTGCCCGGTCCGTGGACCCTGTCCAGGCCCTCGAGCGCATCGCCTACCTGCTGGAGCGGTCGGGCGCGCCCACCTATCGGGTGCGGGCCTTCCGGACGGCGGTGACAGCCGTGTCGGCCCTCGAAGCCGACGAGCTGGCGCGCCGGGCCGACCAGGGCCGCCTGCGCGATCTCAAGGGCGTGGGTGAGAAGACCGCCGAGGTGGTGACCCAGGCGCTGGCCGGCGGGGTCCCCGACTACCTGGCCCGCTTGGAAGAAGACGTGGCTCCCGCCGCCGCTGCCGCCCCCACGGGGCGAGCGGCCGAGCTCCGGGCGGCCCTGCGGGGCGACTGCCACACCCACTCCGACTGGTCGGACGGGGGCAGCCCCATCGACGAGATGGCCCGGGCCGCCCGTGACCTCGGTCACGACTACGTGGTGCTGACCGACCACTCCCCCCGTCTCACCATCGCCCACGGCCTGTCCCCCGATCGCCTCCGCCAGCAGTTGGAGGTGGTCGCCGCCCTCAACGACGAACTGGCCCCGTTCCGGATCCTCACCGGCATCGAGGTCGACATCCTCCTCGACGGCGCCCTGGACCAGGAGGAAGAGTTGCTGGCCCGCCTCGACGTGGTCGTGGCCAGCGTGCACTCCAAGCTGCGCATGGAGGCGCCGGAGATGACCAGGCGCATGGTGGCGGCCGTCCGGAGTCCCCACGTCGACATTCTGGGCCACTGCACCGGCCGCCTGCTGCCGTCGGGGCCCGACAACACCGCCGGGCGGGGCCGGGGCCGGGGAGCAGGACGCCCCGAGTCCAGCTTCGACGCCGAGGCGGTGTTCGCCGCCTGCCTGGACACCGGCACCGCCGTCGAGATCAACTCCCGTCCCGAACGCCTCGACCCCCCCATGCGCCTGTTGCGCCAGGCCGTCGCCGCCGGGTGCACGGTGTCGATCGACACCGACGCCCACGCCCCCGGCCAACTCGAATGGCTCACCAACGGCTGCGTGCGCGCCGCCGAGGCCGACGTCCCCTTCGAATCGGTGGTCAACACCCGTTCGGCCGACGACCTGGTGGCCTGGGCCGCATCACACTGAATCTCCCGGCGGGCACCCGGGCCTTCGGCCACGCCCGCCGGTGTCGGCGGGGACCCCAGCCCCGCCGACGTGCCCGGTTCTTCAGTGCTTCAGGTCGGAGGGCGTCAGCCGACGATGAGCACGCTCTCGGCCGCCACCACGGCTGCGGCGCCCCCGTCCAGGGGCACCGTCTGCTCGGCGTCGCTCAGGTTGCACACCACCGACAGCGGGCCCCGCTGCAGCACCAGCCAGCCGGCAGCCTCGTCGAAGCGGACGTCGGGGGCGCCCACCTCGGTGCCGGCCAGGGCGGGGACCTCGCGCCGCAGGGCGATGAGCTCTTTGTGCCAGGCCAGCACCTCGTCGTGCGGGGGGCGGCCGAGCTCGTCCCAGTCGAGACGGGAGCGCCGGAAGGTCTCGGGGTCCTGGGGATCGGGGACGTCGTCGGGGTCCCACCCGAAGGCTGCGAACTCACGGCGCCGGCCCTCGCTGACGGCCCGGCCCAGGTCGGCGTCGCCGTGGTCGGTGAAGTACTGGAACGGCGTCGACGCCCCCCACTCCTCGCCCTGGAACAGCATGGGCACGAACGGGGAGCACAGCACCAGGGCGGCGGCGATCTTGAGGCGGCCCGTTCCCATGAGGGCGGCCGAGCGCTCGCCGGTGGCCCGGTTGCCCACCTGGTCGTGGTTCTGGGCGAACCCGAAGAACCTGGTCGGCGCCAGACCGGTGGGCGGGCGCCCGTGGCGGCGCCGGCGGTGCTCCGAACGGCAGCCGTCGTAGACGTAGGCCTGCCGCAGGGCCTTGGCGAGCTGGGCCACCGAGCCGAAGTCGGCGTAGTAGCCGGTGCGCTCACCGGTGAGCACGGCGTGGAGGGCGTGGTGGAAGTCGTCGCTCCACTGCGCGTCGCAACCCCAGCCGCCGAGCTCAGGGTCACGTACCACCCGGGGGTCGTTGAGGTCGCTCTCGGCCACCACCCAGGCCCGGCGCCCGCGGTCGGCGGCCAGCCGGTGCACGGCGTCGGCGACCTCCTCCACCACGTGGACGGCCGAGGTGTCGACGATGGCGTGCACGGCGTCGAGGCGGAGCCCGTCCACGTGGTAGTCGCGGACCCACATGCAGGCGTTGTCGACCACGAAGGCACGGACGTCGTCACTGTCGGGGCCGTCGAAGTTCACCGCCTCCCCCCAGGGCGTCGAGTAGCGGTCGGTGAAATAGGGGCCGAACTGGGGCAGGTAGTTCCCGTCCGGCCCGAGGTGGTTGTAGACCACGTCGAGCACGACGGCCAGGTCGCGGGCGTGGCAGGCGTCGACGAGGTGCTTGAACCCGTCGGGGCCGCCGTAGGCGGAATGGGGCGCCCACAGGTGCACGCCGTCGTAGCCCCACCCCCGGCGGCCGGGGAACTCGGCCACGGGCATGACCTCGACGGCGGTGATCCCCAGGTCGACCAGGTGGTCGAGGTGGGTGATGGCGCCCTCGAACGTGCCCTCGGGCGAGAAGGTGCCCACGTGCAGCTCGTACACCACGACGTCGGCCAGCTCGGGTGCCGCCCAGCCGGCGTCGGTCCAGGCGAAGGCGCTGTGGTCCACCCGGCGCGACGGGCCGTGGACGCCGTGGGGCTGCCACGGCGAACGGGGGTCGGGCAGGGGTGGGCCTCCGTCGAGAGAGAAGCCGTAGTCGCCGCCCGCGTCGATCTCGGCCGCATCGGTGCGGAACCAGCCCCTCTCGTCGGGACCGTCCATGGCCATCCGGCGCTCGCCCACCACCACATCGACGGCCCGGGCCTTCGGCGCCCACACCTCGAGCACGCCCGTCATCCGGCCACCAGCAGGGCCATGGGGAACTGCGAGAGCAGGCCGTCCAACCCCACCTCGCCCCCTTCGACCACGCCGCCGCCCAAGGCGTCGGTCCACCGCCCGGGCGGAACGGTGACGGTCGTTTCGCCCCACGAGGGGCCGCTCTCCCCGCCCAGGGGCGCCCCCCGGCCCAGCCCCATCACCAACCGGGGCACGACGACGGCCACCTGTGCGTTGCGGCAGTACGCCACCGCGTGGTCGGCCTTGTCACCGCTCACCTCCAAGGCGTCGTAGGACGACCCGGGGGCGAAGGCTGCCGCCCGCTCCCGGCGCACCGCCAGGGCCCGGTGGATGAGCCACAACTTGGTCGTGCCGTCACAGGCGGGGTCGGGGGGCCACACGTCGGTGGGCCCGGCCGACGACACCTGGTCGAGCGCCCGGCGACGGGCGTCGTAGTCGACGGGACGACGGTTGTCGGGGTCGACGAGGCTCAGGTCCCACAGCTCCGAGCCCTGGTAGAGGTCGGGCACGCCCGGCGCCGTCATGGCCACCAGGACCTGGGCCAGCGAGGTCACCCGCCCGGGCCGTACCAGGTGGGCGACGAAGGCCGCCAGATCGGCGCTGAACCCGGGGTCGGCCATGACCGCCTCGACGAAGGTGCGCAGGGCCTGGTCGTAGACGGGGTCGGGCCGGGTCCACGAGGTGTGCTCCTTGGCCTCCCGGGCCGCCTTGTCCATGTAGGCGACGGCTCGCTCGGTCGACAACGGCCAGGCTCCCACCAGCGTCTGGTAGAGCAGGTACTCGGCGCCCCGGTCGGGGAGGCCGTCGACCTTGTGGGCCTCGTTCAGGGCCGACCACCGACGTACGGCCAGCGCCCACTGGTCGGGGATCTCCGACAGCAGGCTGATCCTGGCCCGCACGTCGGCGCTGCGCTTGGTGTCGTGGGTCGACAGGGCCAGCATGGTGGAGGGGTAGTCGGTCGCGGCGCGGCTGTTCCACCGGTGGAACTCCTCCACGCCGGTGCCGAAACGGCCGGGGTCGCCTCCCACCTCGTTGAGCGAGACCAATCGTCGCCAACAGTAGAACGCCGTGTCCTCCGCCCCCTTGGCCATCACCGGTGAGGTCAGCTGCTGGAACCGCACGGCCAGTTCCTCCTCGGCCTGGCCGGGCACGCCCAGGGTCAACACATCGCCCAGGAGGCCGAACAGGTCCGGGTCGAGGTCGGGGCGACGGGAGCGGGCCTCGGCCACCGCCGTGCCCACCCTGGCCACGTCGACGTCGGTCGGCGGCTGACCGGGGCGGAAGTAGGTCCGGTAGACCGGGAAGCACGCCACCAGCTCGGTGATGGCCGCCGCCAGCTCGGGCCGGGTGTAGTCACGGAACCGCCGGTGGCGGTCACAGGCCACCACTGCCAGGTCGACGATCCGCCGCACGTCGGCGGCCAGGGTCTCGTGCATCACCAGGTGCTTCTTCTCCCGCACCACCTCGGCGTAGTCGTCAGGGGCGCCGGTGAAGCGGCTGTGGAGCTCGGTGAGGGGCTTCTCACCGCTGGGGTCGACGAAGATGCCCCCGACCAGGTTGAGGAAGTCGTACCCCGTGGTGCCCGCCACCGGCCATGCGGGCGGGAGCTCCTCGCCCGGTTCGAGGATCTTCTCCACCACGATCCAGGCCCCCGCGGTGGCCTCGAACAGCCGGCACAGGTAGGCCTCGGGGTCGCGCAGGCCGTCGGGGTGGTCGACCCGCAGGCCGGTGACGTCGCCGCCGGCGACCAGGCCCAGGATCAGCTCGTGGGTCTCCTCGAACACGTGGGCGAGCTCCATCCGCAGACCGACCAGGGTGGAGATGTCGAAGAACCGGCGGTAGTCGAGCTCCTCGGAGGCGACGCGCCAGTGGGCCAGGCGGTAGTTCTGCCGGGCGATGAGGGCGTCCAGGGCGTCGGGGTCGGCGTTGGTGGACGCCACTGCGTCGTCGACGGCCGCAACCACCTCGGGCTGCTCGTCCAGGAGACGGCCGAGCAGGCGGCCCAGCACGAACTTGTCGCGGTGGCGCTCCCGCACGCTGTGGCGGTCGGTGGCCGTCGCCGGCGGGAGGCGCCCGAGGGCGGAGGCGAGGGTGGCCAGCTCGTCGGACCCGCACCGGGCCGCCGCCCGGGTGAGCACCACGTCGAGGGTGCGGGGTGAGACGGGGACGGCGTGTTCGAAGTAGTGCACCTCGAACGCCGGCCCGTTGCGGACGAGGCGGATGTCACCCGCCTCGAGCAGGCGCCCGTAGTGGTCGCCCAGGATGGGCAGCAGCACCCGGTTGCCGGTGGCCTCGGCGGTACCGCCCCAGTCGATGTCGAAGGCGTCGGCCCAGCGGCTGGACGGCCCGTTCTCGAGGACGTCCCACCACCACGGGTTCTCCCGTCCCACCGCCGCCATGTGGTTGGGCACGATGTCGACGACCTGGGACAGGCCGTGGGCGGCCAGGGCCTGGGTCATGCGCCCGAAGGCCTCGGGACCACCGAGCTCCCCGTTGAGCCTGCGGTGGTCGACCACGTCGTAGCCGTGGGTGCTGCCCGCCGCCGCTTGGAGATAGGGCGAGCAGTAGACATGGCTGACGCCCAGGTCGGCCAGGTAGCCGGAGATGGCGGCCACGTCATCGAAGCCGAAACCGGCATGCAGCTGCACCCGGTAGGTGGCGCGCGGAGCCATCTCTTCGGCCCTCTGGCGGTCGGCGGGTTGCATGGCGATCGAACCTACCCGGCCTCCCGTGGACCTACGCTCAGCTGATGCAGTTGCCGGTGATGCCTCCTGTGAAGCCCATGCTGGCCAAGCTCTCGCGGGACCTGCCCGAGGGTGACGACCTGGTCTACGAACCGAAGTGGGACGGCTTCCGGGCCATCGTGTTCCGTGACGGTGACGAGCTGGAGCTGGGCAGCCGCAACGAACGCCCGCTGACCCGGTACTTCCCCGAGCTGGCCGACCCGCTGCGAGCCGTCCTCCCCGAGCGCTGCGTGCTCGA
Organism: Acidimicrobiaceae bacterium; assembly: GCA_039649175.1. GTDB lineage: Bacteria > Actinomycetota > Acidimicrobiia > Acidimicrobiales > AC-14 > DATAQC01. The sequence continues at coordinate 12,103 of JBBWZS010000186.1, read as the reverse complement.
CGGTGAGATCGTCATCGCCTCCGACCACGGCCTCGACTTCGAGGCCCTGCTCCAGCGCATCCATCCCGCCGAGACCCGGATCCGGCTCCTCGCCACCCAGACCCCGGCCTCGTTCGTGGCCTTCGACCTCCTGGCCCTGGGCGACGACGACCTCCGCAGCCGCCCATTCCACGAGCGCCGGGGCCTGCTGGTGGAGGCCCTCGCCCACGCTCGCCCCCCGGTGCACCTCACGCCGGCCACCGAGGACCCCACGGTGGCCGCCGAGTGGTTCCACCGCTTCGAGGGCGCCGGCCTCGACGGCGTGGTGGCCAAACGGGTCGACGTGGCCTACAAGGAGAACGAACGGGTGATGCTCAAGGTCAAGCACCAGCGCACCGCCGACTGCGTCGTGGCCGGGTTCCGCTGGCACAAGAGCGGCGGCGTCATCGGCTCGCTCCTGCTCGGCCTGTTCGACGACGCCGGGGTCCTGCACCACGTGGGCGTGGCCGCCTCCTTCACCATGGCCCGGCGCAAGGAGCTGGTGGACGTGCTCGCCCCCCTGCGCGAGGGGGCCCTGGACGGCCACCCCTGGGCGTCGTGGGCGACGGCTCAACACGCCGGCACCGAGCCGGGAACCGGTCCCGACACCGGGCCCGAGGGCCGCATGCCGGGCGGGGCCAGCCGCTGGAACGCCAAGCGCGACCTCACCTGGGAGCCGCTGCGACCCGAGCTGGTGGCCGAGGTGGCCTTCGACCATCTCCAGGGGGACCGCTTCCGCCACGCCACCCAGTTCGTGCGGTGGCGGACCGACCGCCAGCCCGCCTCGTGCACCTACGCCCAGCTCGACGTGGCCGTCCCCGAAGAGCTGGCCGCCGTCTTCGGCGCCTGAGCTCCGGGGTTGAGGCGGTCGGTCGGGGGGGAGACTGTCCACAGACCACGGACCCGCCGGGAGAAGGTGCAATGACGGGGCAGTTCGCTCAGACCATCGCCTTGCCCCTGGAGCCCAGTGCCGCGCGGCGCGACGTGGAGGCCTTCCTCACCGACGCCGGGTGGGGAGGAAACACCGACGACGTGGTCCTGGCCGTCCACGAGGCGCTGGTCAACGCCCGCCGTCACGGGGGTGCGGCCGTGCGCGCCGACCTCGTCCTCGACCGGTCGTGCCTCGTCGTCAGGGTCTGGGACGCAGGTCCCGGGTTCGACCTGAGGTCGCGCATCCGCCACGTCCCTCCGCCCATGGCCGAGCGAGGCCGGGGGCTGTGGCTCATCGACCGGGTGACGACCTCGTGCGAGGTGGGTCGCGACGACGAGGGCGTCTTCTTGGTCATGCGCTTCGACCGTCCGGGCTGACCGGCGGGGCCGTGCCGTCCGGCACAACCCCGTCGCCTTTGGTACGTTCGTCGTGTACAGGAGGGCTTCTTTGGTCAAGCAGGGGGGTCGGAGCGGCGAGGAGGATGATCTCCTCCAGCTCTACCTGAAGGACATCGGCAGGTACGCGCTGCTGACCAGGGCCGACGAGGTCACCCTCGGTGAGGCGGTCGGCGCCGGGCGCAAGGCCGCGGAGGAACTGGCCAGCGGACGGATCCACGACGACGGTCGCCGGGCCGACCTCGAAGCCGAGGTCAAGGCGGGCGACGAGGCCACCAGACGGTTCGTGCGGGCCAACCTCCGCCTCGTCGTGTCCATCGCCAAGAAGTACCAGGCTTCCGGTCTGCCCCTCCTCGACCTCATCCAGGAGGGCAACTTCGGCCTCATGCACGCCGTCGAGCGCTTCGACCCGCGGCGGGGCTTCAAGTTCTCGACCTACGCCACGTGGTGGATCCGCCAGACCATCGCCCGGGGCATCGCCAACACCGGGCGAGCCATCCGCCTCCCCGTGCACGCCGGCGACCAGCTCCTGGCCATCCGCATGACCAACGCCGCCCTCGAGGTACAGCTGGGCCGCATGCCCCGGCCCGACGAGGTCAGCCAGGCCCTGGGGATGACACCCACCAAGATCCAGGAGCTCACCCCGTTCCTGGCCGAGCCGGTGTCGCTGTCCGAACGCCTGTCCGACGGTGACGCCGAGCTGGCCGACCTGGTCGAGGACACGACCGCCGCAGCGCCCGACGAAGCGGTGTTCACGGCCATGCTGCCCGCCCAGGTCACGGCCCTGCTGGCCCAGCTCGAGCCCCGTGAGCGAGAGGTGCTGTGCCTGCGCTACGGCCTCGACCGGGGCAAGCCCCGCACGCTCGAAGAGGTGGGAGAGCGCTTCGGCCTCACCCGCGAAGGAGTCCGTCAGGTCGAGGTCAAGGCCATCGCCAAGCTGCGCCGGTCGGCCAGTCGGGGTGTGCGCGACCTGCTGTCGGCATGACCGACCCACAGAGCCCGGAGTCGCAACCCAAGCTGGTTCGGGGCGAGGAGCTCGAGACCGAGGATGGCATGGAGACTCCTGCCCAGCAGGTCGTCGGTGCCGAGGAGGTCGAAGGTGGGGGCGAGTGGCCCGACCCCAACGCTCCGCCCCGACTGCCCGCCCCAGGCGCGGCCGACGACTGACTGGACCCACCGCCGGCACGCCGGGGCGGGTGAGGACATCTAGGCTGGGTCGAACCAGCCGGAACCGGCCGGTAGCACTGGCGAGGACCATGTGAAGCCTGCGACACGGAACGGCCTGACTGTTCTCATCGTCGCCCTGCTGGGCGTCGGCGTCGGCGTCGTCTTCGTCCGCCACGGCCGTGACGACCGCACCCGCGTCGCTGTCGCCCCCGCGGTGTCCACAACCGCGTCACCGACCACTGCGTCGCCGACCACTGCGTCGCCGACCACTGAGACGACCACAACCGTGACCACCGCCGTTCCCACCACCACCGCGCCAGCCGCGACCGTCCCCCCGACGACCGAGGCACCCGCTGCCGCTGCCGCTGCCGCTGCCGGTGCCGGCGACCCGGCCACCATCCAGGGCGTCACCGGCGAGCATCCCCACACCGGGCGACGTTCGCTGTTGCTGCCGGCGCTGCTGCTCATCGGCGCCGGATTGGCCGGCTTCCGGGTCAGCAGGCGCCCCCGCCCTGTTGGGTCACGAGACAACCGATAACGACAAAGGAGAAACGACAATGGCCACGTACATCATGATGATGAAGTTCATCAGCCCGGGTGTGGACTCGATCAAGGACTCCCACGCCGGGCGGAATGCCGGCAAGAAGGCGGCCAAGGCGATGGGCATCACCTGGAAGCAGCAGTACCTGGTGATGGGTGAGTACGACGTGGTGACCGTCGTCGAGGCCCCCGACGACGAGACCATGGCCAAGTTCGCCCTCATGGGCCTGACCGGCAGCCTCGACATCACGACCATGCGGGCTTTCAACGAGGCAGAGACCGACAAGCTGGTCAAGGGCCTGGAGCCGCCCGCGGGGTAGATCAGGCCGGCTTGGCGTCGACCACGTCGACGACGAACCACAGGGGCTCGTCGGGACCGATGGTCGGAGGGCTGCCCTGGGCGCCGTAGGCCAGCGCCGATGGGATGCCGAGGAGCCGCTGCCCGCCGACGTTCATGCCGGGGATGCCGTCCTGCCAGCCCTTGATGACGCCGCTGAGGGGGAAGGTCGCCGTCTGGTTGCGGGAGTACGACGAGTCGAACACCTTGCCCGTCGTGCACGCCACACCGATGTAGTTGACGGTGACCGTCTCGTCCTTGGTGACGGGCGGCCCGGTGCCGACCTTGAGGTCCTCCTTGACCAGATCGGTGGGTGGCGGTCCCACCTTGACGGGCACCGACGGCGCGCCGTTCGGGGCGGGGTCGGACATGGCGACACACGGCTTGCCCGCCGCTGACGCCAGTGACGACGTCGGCGGCACCGTCGCCCGGGTGGCGCCGGGGGTCGAGCTCGTGTTCGAGGTGGCCACCTTCTTCTTGTCGGACCCGCCTCGGTTGATCAGTGTGATCACGATGATGGCGACGACGGCCACCCCCACCGCCACCACGATCTGGCGTCGCCGTGCCGCCTTGCGCCGGGCGGCTTCGAGGGCGGCGAGGCGAGCCTGGCGGCCCTCCCTCTTGCGATCTCGCTTGGCCCCGGACACCGGCGAAAGCTAGCAACCCACAGGCCGAGGCGCGCGTCGCCGTCCGCTCGGCGGTGGCCGAGGGCGGTCGCGCCCACCGCCGCCACCTACTGTGGGCCCAGGAGGTGGCCGCGTGGAACAGCGACGGCGTACGTCGACTTCGAACTTCGGCGTGGGCCGCCGGGAGAGCCACGACGCCACCCGGTTCTACGACCGTTTCCGCCCGCCTGAGCTCAGCGACGACGAGGTCGTCGCCGCGCCCCACCCGGTTCCCGAGCCGTTCCTCTGCGGCGACGCCCGGTCGATGGACGCGGTGGCCGACGCCTCGGTGGCGCTGGTAGTGACCTCGCCGCCCTACTTCGCCGGCAAGCAGTACGAGGAGGAGCTCCAGCGCGACGGCGTGCCCTCGTCGTACCTCGAGTACCTCGACCTGCTCACCGCCGTGTTCGCCGAGTGCGTCCGCACCCTGGAGCCGGGCGGGCGGATCGCCGTCAACGTGGCCAACCTGGGGCGCAAGCCCTACCGCAGCCTGTCGGGCGACGTCACCCGCATCCTCGTCCACGACCTGGGACTGCTTTTGCGGGGCGAGCTCATCTGGCAGAAGGGCGAAGGCGCCAACGGCTCGTGCGCGTGGGGCTCGTTCCGCAGTCCCGCCAACCCGGTGCTACGCGACATCACCGAGCGCGTCGTCGTGGCCAGCAAGGGGCGGTTCGACCGGGCCCGGTCGGCCGCCCGGCGCCAGGCCGACGGCCTGCCTCACCGCAGCGAGCTCGGCACCGACGACTTCATGGCCCTGACGCTCGACCTCTGGTCGATCCCGCCCGAGAGCGCCCGGCGCGTCGGGCATCCGGCGCCGTTCCCCGTCGAGCTGCCGGCCAGGCTCATCGAGCTCTACACCTACGTCGACGACCTGGTGCTCGATCCGTTCATGGGGAGCGGCTCGGCCATGGTCGCCGCCGCCGGCCTCGGTCGACGCTACGTGGGCTACGACCTCGATCCCGCCTACGTCGACCTGGCCCGCCGCCGCGTCGTTGATTCCTCGGCCGCCGCCGCTGCCTCCCAGCTCGTTCGTGGTCCCGGCGGCGACCCGCAGCTGCGGCGCATCGCCGAGCAGGACGGCAAGACCGCGTCGCGCCTCGCCGGCGAGGCCCTGGTCGAGGCCGGCTTCACCGTCACCGGGCGCGACCGACGCATCCCCCGCACGGGGGTGACGGTCGCCTTCACCGCCACCGACGGCGAGGGCGGGGCTTGGTTGTTCGACGTGGTGGGCCCCTTCAGCCGCCACCGCGACGGGATGGCCCGTACCGACGCGGTGTGGAAAGCCCTGGGACGGGCCACCGCCGTCACGGGCCGCGATACCGCCGGCGTTCCCGTCGTGTTGCTCACCACCGCCCTGCCCCGCCGCCCCAGCGAGGGCGACACCGCCCTGCGCGCCGCCGGGCCGTCGGTGGTCTTCGATGCCGTCGACGTGCTGTCCCCCGACGGTCGCGAGCGGCTCCAGCGCTACGCCAAAGGCGGCCATACCGAGGCCCCCGCCCCGGGCTTCTGGACGACCGCCGACCTCGATCGGCGCACGACCTGATCGCCATCTCACACCTCGGTTCATAGCCGGGCGCCGTCGGAGTGCGCGCCGTCCGTACTCCGTCAGCGGGAGTTGACGAGGAAGTCGGCCACGTCGGCGAGGTAGGCCCGGATGCGGGCCACCGCCTCCACGGGAGTGCCACGGGTGGTGGCGACCACGTCCAACGACCCGAGCATGTGGTGGAGCCACGCGTCGCGCTCCGCCTCCCCGATGACAAAGGGGGCGTGGCGCATGCGCAGGCGCGGGTGCCCCCGCTCGTCGCTGTAGGTGGAGGGCCCACCCCAGTACTGCGTGAGGAACCCCGCCAGGTGGCGCCGGGCGTCGCTGAGGTCCTCGGGGTACATGGGGCGCAAGAGCGGGTCGGTGCTCACCCCGTCGTAGAAGCCGTCGACCAGCTCGACGAAGAACGACTGGCCGCCGACCGCATCGTAGACGCTGCCCTCGGACCCCTGACTGCTCATCCTGTCGACGCTACCGGCACGAGCGAGCGAAACCATCCGCCCTCAGGGGGCCAGCCAAGCTCCCTCGGTCGATGGCGGCGTGGTTTCACGCGCGTGGCGGCGACGTATCGGCTGGCCGGCAGGCCGGACTGATGACACCTCGCCCAGTGCACACGGCGTCGGGTCCGCCTACGCTTACGGTCGCCTCCAGCTGAGTGGGACCGTCGGGCCGCACCTGGGCTGCAGAGCGCAGGGAGGTGGCCGATGGCCGACGCATCGACGGCGACGGAGGTCGCGACGTACTGCCCGTTGTGTGTATCGCGGTGCGGCGCGCGGGCGACGGTGACGGACGGGACGTTCACGCTCAATCGGGACCCGTCGCATCCGACCGGGAAGGTGTTGTGCATCAAGGGCAAAGAAGCCCCGGCGATCACCTCCCATCCGGATCGACTGCAGTACCCGATGATGCGCACCAACGCCAAGGGTTCGGCTGATCCCGGGTGGCGGCGCATCAGCTGGGATTACGCCCTCGACACCGTCGCCGACCGTCTCCGAGGGTTGGCGCGTGACCATGGCCCTGAGTCGGTGGTGTTCAGCTCCGTGTCACCCTCGACCTCGGCGATCGTCGACTGCGTCGATTGGATCCAGCGGTTGCAGCGGGCCTTCGGCAGCCCGAACTTCGTGTCGGCGATGGAGCTGTGCGGTTGGGGCCGCCACCTGGCGTCGCTGTATACCTACGGGGCGCCGGTACCCGGCCAGTACATGCCGGACCTCGACCGGGCCGAGTGCATCCTGTTCTGGGGTTACAACCCTGCGGTATCACGGTTGGCCCACGCGACGGCGACACGTGCGGCGCTGCACCGCGGTGCCAAGCTGATCGTCGTCGATCCCCGGCGCGCTGGGCTCGCGACGAAGGCGGATCCCTGGCTCAGGGTCCGTCCGGGCACAGACGCAGCGCTGGCACTGGCAATCACGAGCGTGATGATCGAGCGCGGCTGGTATGACGACCCGTTCGTGCGCCGCTGGACCAGCGGTCCGCTTCTGGTCCGTGGCGACAGCGGCCGGTTCTTGCGCGCCGGCGATCTGTCTGAGGCAGGGGAAGCGGAGCACTACGTCGCGTGGGATGCGGACGCCGGGCAGCCGGTCATCGTCGATCCGGCCGCTCGCGGCGCTGATATCGGGGACCACGACTGCCTCGCACTGGTCGGGGCGGTGGAGGTACCGACCGCGGATGGCACGGTGGCTTGCCGGCCGGCGTTCGACCTCGTCGCCGAGGTATGCCGCGCCTTTCCGCCGACGGTGGCCGAAGAGGTCACGGGCGTTCCCGCTGCAGAGGTCGAGCGGACCGCCCGGGTTCTCTGGGAGCACCGCCCGGTCGCCTTCTACTCCTGGAGCGGTCTCGAACAGCACAGCGGCACGACCCAGATCATCCGGGCGATCAACGTGCTGTACGCGCTGACAGGCTGCTTCGACGCCCCCGGCGGCAACGTCCTGTTCACGCCCGTTCCCTCGAACCCGATCGCCGGGACCGAACTGCTCGACCCCGCGCAGCGGGCGAAGGCGATCGGGGTTGACGAGCGGCCGCTCGGGCCGGCCCGCTTCGAGTTCGTGACCGGCGAGGACTTCTACACCGCGGCGCTCGAAGGCCGTCCGTATCGGCCACGAGGGCTCGTCAGCTTCGGGGCGAACCTGCTCATGGCCCACGGTGACAGCGCCCGCGGCCGGGCGGCGCTGCAGACGCTCGACTTTCACGTCCACCTCGACATGTTCATGACGCCGACCGCAGAACAAGCCGACATCGTGCTGCCCGTGACCGGCGCCTTCGAAGCCGAGGGGCTGAAGGTCGGCTTCGAGATCTCCCAGGAGGCGCAGTCGCTGGTGCAGCTGCGCGCCCCGCTGGTACCTCCCGTGGGTGAGGCCCGGCCGGACATCGACGTCATCTTCGACCTCGCCACCCGGCTGGGACTCGGCGAGCACTTCTTCGCCGGAAAGGTTGACGCCGGTTGGGCCCATCACCTCGCGCCGAGCGGCGTCACCCTCGGACAGCTCCGCGCCGACCCCGCGGGTGTCCGCGTACCGCTCGAGGTCCGCCACCGGAAGTACGCGGCGGTCGGCGACAGCGGCGTGCCCGCCGGGTTCGCTACGCCCACGGGACGGATCGAGCTGTACGTCGAGGGCTTCCTCGACATCGGTCAACCACCGGTCCCGACGTTCACCGAGCCGGGGTTGAGCCCCCGATCACGCCCCGACCTCGCGCAGGAGTTCCCACTGGTGCTGACCTGCGCCAAGGCGTTGCACTTCTGCGAGACCCAACACCACCAGGTCGCCAGCCTGCGCCGCCACGTCCCCGATCCGCAGGCCGAGCTGCATCCCGACACCGCCGCCGCGCGCGGCATCGCCGAGGGCGACTGGCTCGAGATCACCACGCCCAAGGGCGGGGTGCGGGCGCGCGCCGCGTTCAACGACACGCTGTCCCCCGACGTCGTCATCGGACAGCATGGCTGGTTCGAACCGTGCGAGGAACTCGACCTGCCCGGATACCCGCCCTTCGGACCGGGCAGCGCCAACCTCAACCTGGTGCTCAGCCAGACACCCAGTGACCCGATCAGCGGCAGCTCACCCCTGCGGGCCCAGGTCTGCCAGGTGACACGCCTCGCCGAGGCACCACATGTCGCGCCGGGCCTGGGTACCTGGCGTGGCTCGGCGAGCAACCCGAGGTCACCTACTTGATGGGAGCGAACACCTACCGGCTGATGTCGGGCTTCGCCGCGGGGGAGCCCCCAGCAGGACAGGACGAGTTCTCCCCCGACGAGGAGGCGTCGGTCGACGAGCTCACGCGGGTGTCGAAGGTGGTGTTCTCTGCGTCGCTCGAGGAGCCGCTGGCGTGGGCCAACTCCACGCTGGTGCGCGAGGACGCGGTCGAAGCTGTCCGGGCTATGAAGGAGGATGGTTCGGGTCTCCTGAGCACGATCGGCAGCCTCGGCTTGTGTCGGTCGCTGCTGCGAGCGCCGTGAGCGGCTGAGCGATCGGCCACGCCCTCGGTGTTCTTCAACTGGCGATGGGGGTGCGGCGTGGTGTCGTCTAGTCGTGTGCGGCCATCCACGGGGTGAACAGTTTCGGTTCGCCGCCGCCAAGCTGTGCTCGCATCGTCTCGTTCGGGGTGCCGAGGACCTCGCCGGTGACGGTGGCGGTGGCCATGAGCGGTTCCATGAGGTGGCCGATGTTGGCGAAATGCTCCAGCGCGGCGTCGGCGTCTTGGTATCGCTCGAAGACGATCGCCTCGCTCTCGTCGTCGTTGAAGAACACCTCGTACTGCAGGGTGCCTGGGTCTCGGGTTCGCACGATCTCCATGGCTTGCTCAGTCAGGCGCTTCCACTCGTCGAGCTTGCCGGGGTGGAGCTTGACCCGAGCGATGCCCTTGATCTCGTCCATCGAACGACCTCCAGTCGACTCAGCGAGGGACGGCAGAGTTCTATACGACCAGATCGTCGCGGATCGCCGGCAGCGATCGCCGTGATCGTTCGCGCCGCCGTCGACGGACCGGGTCACGTCCTCCATGTGCCGGTAGAAGCCGGCGACTTCCACGAGCGCGGAGCCGCCCTGAAGCTTGACCGCCGATGCCTCCGAGAGCAGGTTGGCCCTTCTTGATGTTCATCCAGGCCTGAAGGACGCACGGTCATTGTCCCAGGCGCCTCCCTCCTGCCGCGAGTCCTGAGCGCCAGCAGATTGCTTCTATGCCGGCGGAAGGACGCTAGGGCGACCGTGTACCCGAACCTCCACCCTGGCCGCCAGGGAGGGAGTTTTGGACCGAAAAGGGTAGGGCTGGAGGATGACCAAGATCGGCTACACCATGATGACGGAGCAGGCGGGCCCGAGACAGCTGGTTGGTGACCTCGTCCGAGCCGAGGAGGCGGCGTTCGACTTCGCGGTGATCTCTGACCACTACTTCCCGTGGCTCGACAGCCAGGGCCACGCTCCCTACGCCTGGTCGGTCCTCGGTGCCGCCGTCGAGGCCACCGAGCGGATTCCGGTGATGACCTACGTGACGTGCCCGATCAGGCGCTACCACCCGACTGTCGTCGCCCAAGCGGCAGCCACCATGCAGCTCCTCTCCGAGGGCCGCTTCACTCTGGGACTCGGGTCCGGCGAGAACCTGAACGAGCACGTGGTGGGCGGAGGGTGGCCCGCCGTCGACGTGCGCCATCGGATGTTCAGGGAGGCAGTCGAGATCATCCAGGCGTTGTTCGGGGGTGGCTACGTCACGCGCAGCGGGGAGTTCTTCGATGTGCAGTCGGCCAAGATCTGGGACCTTCCTGATCAGCTCCCACCGATCGGCATCGCCGTATCGGGCCCGCAGTCCTGTCGCCTGGCCGGGGAGCTGGGCGACCTCATGATCGCCGTCGAGCCCGAGGCAGGCCTGGGCGAGGCCTTCGACGCCGCCGGCGGGAGCGGCAAGCCCCGCGTCGGGCAGGTGCCGGTCTGCTACGACACGGACGAGAGCGTGGCCGTGAAGCGGGCCCACGAGCAGTTCCGGTGGTTCGGCGGAGGCTGGAAGGTCAACGCCGAGCTGCCGGGCCCGCCGGCGTTCGCCGGTGCATCACAGTTCGTGACCCCCGACGACGTCGCCGAGAGCATCCCCTGCGGGCCTGACGTTCACCGCCACGTCGAGGCCATCCGGAAGTTCGTCGACGCCGGCTTCACCGACGTCGCCATCGTGCAGGTCGGCGGCGACAGCCAGGAGTCGTTCACCCGGTGGTTCGCCGACGAGTTACGGCCGGCACTGGTCAGCGACGGCATCCTCTAGCTGCGCAGGCCCGGAACTGCCATCGGTACGACCGCAGGACTCATTCAATTGGCCACTGCCAGGAGGACCTCGGCGTGGCAGGGCTCGTCGAGCGGGCAGTAGCACGCCAGGTCGCGCCCGCGGAGTTCCCGTCTGGCGTCTTCGACGGTGACCGCCAACCGCCCGGCGAGTAGATCCTCACGGTACCGGCGTACAGCCTCCTCCCGACCGAGGTCCAGGGGATGCGGATTGCCCCACTTGGTCGGCCGCGTCACCACCACGACCCCGATGCCGACCCGCGCCGCCGGGCAAGGACGCGCTCGACATCACCACTGCCTGCGGTGATCGTCCGCGCCCGGATGACCCGACCGGTCAGGCCGCGGCCCGGACCGTCACCGTCGACATGGGCAGCTCGAACGTCCGTGCTATTCGGTGCGGGAGGTCCTGTCGCAACCAGCGCGACAAGCCCGGGGGCAGCGTGGAGAGGATGATCTCGTCGAACGGCGCGGCGTGGAGCATGGCGTCGCGAATGGCGTCCATGGGCCGCCCGTCGCCGACCTCACCGTCGACGTCGATACCGAGGGCACGGAACTGTTCGAGACCGGCCTGGAGACGTTGGGTGGCGAACGCCCGGTCACGGCTCTCCGTCTGCAGCGAGTGTCCCGGCGCATGGCTGGCCGGGACGACCAGGTAGAACTGGCACGGGCCCTCGGCCATGCACGTCCGGATCCGGCCAAGCAACGGATCGCCCAGAAGCGTCTGGTTGGCGACAACGAGATAGCGGCGCATGTGGCCCCCTCTCCGTCCTCGATGGTACGCCGATGCTTCTGATCCGTACAGGGTTCTTTCGCCGCGGCGTCACTCGGGGTTGAAGACGAACGTGTGTTCGTATAGGCTGTAGGCAGAGCAGCGATCACTTCCCCCTCGTTCATGCCTCTGGATGACGGGTGCGGCGATGTCGGCAACTTTGAGCGTGCTGGCGGCGGTGATCGACAACCTGGTCGACGTCGATCCCGCAGTTCTGGCCGACGGCGAGGCGATGGTCGACCTGCACCGCCAGCTGGAACGTCTGGCGGCGGTGACCACCCGGGCCACGGCGGCCTTCGACGCCGCCAAGGCCTGGGAGCCCGACGGTGCCCGCTCGGCGCCAACCTGGTTGACCACCCGCTGTGCCATGCCGGCCACCACCGCCCGGCGCCGGGTGCGCCTGGGCCGGGCCCTGCGCCACCTGCCGGTGGCCGAGGCGGCGTGGCTGGCCGGCGACATCGGCGAGGCCCAGGTGGG
>JBBWZS010000180.1:0-10254 GCA_039649175.1 Acidimicrobiaceae bacterium | reverse complement strand
GCCACCCTCGACACCATCACCGACACTCTTCCCGCCGGCTTCGCCTATGTGGCCGGATCGACCACGGGTGGCGTCTCCACCGACCCGGCGGTGGCAGGTTCCACGCTGACCTGGACAGGCCCGTTCAGCGTCCCCGCCGCCGGCGACCTCACGTTCCACTTCGGTGTCACCGTGTCGGCGACCGAGGGTGTCTTCACCAATACCGCCACCGCCACGTCGGGCACGGTCACCGTTGCTCCTGCGCAGGCCACCGCTCCCATCCAGGTCGCCCTGGTGCTGCCCGTACCGGTCGTGCCTCGGGAGGGTCTGCCGGTGGCCGCGGCCACTGCCGCGCTGGTGGGAGCGGCACTGTGGGTGGGCACCCGGCGACGTTCCGGCACCACCTGAGCCACCGCCTGAGGCTGGCACCTTCGCCGGCCGCCGGCGTATTTCCTTTGCGACCGACGACGCAACGTGTGACCATCGCTGGCATGTCCGAGCCCACCGCCCGCGTGTCCCGTCGCATCGCCTCCATCGAGGAGTCGGCCACCCTCGCCGTCGACGCCAAGGCCAAGGCCCTCAAGGCGGGCGGGGCCGACGTGATCGGCTTCGGCGCCGGCGAGCCCGACTTCCCGACCCCCCCGCACATCGTCGAGGCGGCCATCGAGGCGGCCCGGGACCCCCGCAACCACCGCTACACGGCGGCGGCGGGCCTTCCCGAACTGCGGGAGGCGGTGGCCGCCAAGACCACCCGCGACTCGGGGTGGGAGGTGGCGGCCAACCAGGTGCTGGTCACCAACGGCGCCAAGCACGCGGTGTACAACACCTTCGCCACCCTCCTCGACCCGGGTGACGAGGTGCTCGTGCTGGCGCCCTACTGGGTCACCTACCCGGAGGCCATCCGGCTGGCCGGGGGCGTCCCCGTGGTCGTGTCCAGCGACGAGACCACCGGCTTCCGGGCCACCGTCGACGCCCTGGAGGCGGCCCGCACCGACCGCACCAAGGTGCTGCTGTTCGTCTCGCCGTCGAACCCCACCGGCGCCGTGTACCCGCCCGACGAGGTCGAGGCGGTGGGACGGTGGGCAGCGTCGCACGGCCTGTGGGTGGTCACCGACGAGATCTACGAGCACCTGGTCTACGGCGACGCCACCTTCTCGTCGATCCCCGGCCTGGTCGACGAGACGAGGGACCGGTGCGTGGTGGTCAACGGCGTGGCCAAGACCTACGCCATGACCGGCTGGCGGGTGGGGTGGATGGTGGGGCCCCCCGACGTCATCAAGGCGGCCGCCAACCTGCAGTCCCACGCCACGTCGAACGTGGCCAACGTGTCGCAGAGGGCGGCCCTGGCCGCAGTCGCCGGCGACCAGGCCTGCGTGGGTGAGATGCGCACCGCCTTCGACCGCCGCCGCCGCACCATGCACGACCTGCTGAGCGCCATCGACGGCGTCACCTGCATCGAGCCCGAGGGGGCGTTCTACGCCTTTCCGTCCTTCGCTGGGGTGCTCGGCCGCGACCTGGGCGGCACCACCCCGGCCACCACGCTTGAGCTGGCCGGCGTCGTCCTCGACCAGGCGAAGGTGGCCATCGTGCCCGGCGAGGCCTTCGGCGCCCCCGGTTACGCCCGCCTGTCCTACGCCCTGGGCGACGACGCCCTGAAGGAAGGCATCACCCGCCTGGCTGACTTCTTGGGGTGACCCGGGAGCCCGCTGATTCTTTGCGCGGAAAACAACCGTAGGTGTTGGAAAATCACGCAGAGAACGGGCGGGTTGGCGGTTTGGGCCCAGGTAGGCGACCATGGGTGGTGGCCAAGATCCTCATCACCGAGACCATTGCCGAACGCGGACTCGATCGGCTGCGCCGTGCCGGTCACCACGTGGCGGTCCACCTGGGCCTGACGCCGGCCGAGCTGCTGGTCGAGGTGGCATCGGCCAGCGCCGTCGTCATCCGCTCCGAGACCCAGATCACCGCCGAGGTGCTGGAGGCGGGCACCAACCTGGTTGTCGTGGGTCGGGCCGGCATCGGGCTCGACAACGTCGACGTGGCCGCCGCCACCCGCCGGGGGGTGATGGTCGTCAACGCCCCACAGTCCAACGTGATCTCGGCCGCCGAGCACGCCATGGCCCTCCTGCTGGCCCAGGCCCGCAACCTGCCCCAGGCCCACAGCGCCCTCAAGGCGGGCAAGTGGCAGCGCACCCAGTGGACGGGTGTGGAGCTGCACGGCAAGGTCCTCGGCGTCGTCGGCCTGGGCCGGGTCGGCGCCCTGGTCGCCCAGCGGGCCCTCGCCTTCGGCATGCAGCTGGTGGCCTACGACCCCTACGTGTCCACCGAGCGGGCCCGCCAGATGGGCGTGGAGCTCATGAGCCTCGACGAGCTCATGGCCACCGCCGACTTCGTCTCCATCCACCTGCCCAAGACCCCCGAGACGCTCGGCCTCATGGACCGCGAGCTGCTGGCCCGGTCCAAGCCCGGGCTGCGCATCATCAACACCGCCCGGGGCGGCATCGTCGACGAGGACGCCCTGGCGTGGGCCATCGGCGAGGGCTTCGTGGCCGGCGCCGCCCTGGACGTGTTCGCCAAGGAGCCCACCACCGAGTCGCCGCTGTTCGCCCTCGACTCCGTCGTGGTCACGCCCCACCTGGGCGCCAGCACCTCCGAGGCGCAGGACAAGGCGGGCGAGACCATCGCCGAGCAGGTCCAGCTGGCCCTGGCCGGCGACTTCGTGCCCTACGCCGTCAACGTGAGCGCCTCGGAGGCGTCGGAGACGGTCCGGCCCTACCTGGCCCTGGCCGAGCGCCTGGGCGGCATCTTCGCCTCGCTCAACGACGGCGTGCCCACGTCGCTGGTGGTCGAGTACCAGGGCCAACTGGCCGACTACGACACCCGCATCCTCACCCTGGCCGTGCTCAAAGGGCTGCTGGGCAACGGCAGCGACGAGCCCGTGTCCTACGTGAACGCCCCCCAGTTGGCCGCCGAACGGGGCATCGAGGTCAAAGAGACCAAGACCTCGGCGGCCCACGATTACGTCAACCTCATCACCCTGCGCGGCGGCGACCACGCCCTGGCCGGGAGCCTGTTCGGCCTGCGGGCCGAGGCCCGCCTGGTGATGGTCGACGACCACACCGTTGACATCCCCCCGGCGCGCCACATGGTGATCGTCCGCAACGAGGACCGTCCCGGCCTGATCGGCCTGGTCGGCGCCACCGTGGGCCAGTCGGGCGTGAACATCTCCGACATGGACGTGGGCCGGTCACCGGCGGGCGAAGCTGCCCTCATGGTGCTGTCCACCGACCAGCCCGTGCCCGCCCCCGTGCTCGACGAGCTGCGGGCCGCACCGGGCATCCTGCACGTGGCCACCGTCGGCGGCTGACCGCCTTACTTCCGCCGCGTATCAGGCCGGTTGCCGCTCGCTCTCTGTGGGTAGGAGGCCACTCCATGGGCAACGAACAGACGGTTGAGGCCGACGAGCGCCTCATGGAGGAGCTCTGGGGCCTCGATGCCGGCTTCGGCCCTATCCCCGCCGATGTAACCGCCGCCGCGGTGGACGCCTACTCGTGGCGCACCACCGGTGCCGAGGTCGCCGGCCTCATCGATGACACCGGTCTCGGCGATGACGGCGGACTCACCGATGACGGGGCGCGCCCCGGACCCCGCCGGTTGAGGTTCGCCGGCACCGACCTCACCGTCGACGTGGAAGTCGACGCCGACGGCGACGAGTTGGCGGGGCGCCTCGTGCCCCCCGGCCCCGCCACCGTCGAGCTGCGCGGTCCCTGCAACCGTGCCGTGGTCACCGCCGACCGCGGTGGCCGGTTCTCGGTGCCCGTCCCCACCGGCGCCTTCAGCCTGCGCTGCCGGCGCGGTCGCTCCGGCAGCCGACCGGACGTCGTCACCGACTGGGTGACGCTCTAGCCGGCTGTCACGCTCACGACGACAGCTCGGCGCCGGCACGGATGCCGACGCGCCGCAGCTCGACCCGCATCCGAGCGGGCAGGCGCAGCTCCCAGGCGCCCGTCGACGGCGTCCACCGGCGACCGGCGAAGGTCACCTCGTCGATCTGGTAGGTCTGGGCGTGGGCCACGAGCCACGAGGCGACGGTCCAGCCCCGGGCCTCGGACACGTCGACGTTGACCGACCGCGATCCCAGCTCGGCGGCCACCGCCGCCCCCAACTGGCGCGACGGGGTGGGTGAGCCGAAGCCGGTGAAGCGGCAGGCGAACCCGGCCGGCACCTCGCCGGTGAGGGCCTGGGCGAGGATGCGGGCCTGGGGCTCCCACTGGGCATAGGCACCGGGGGAGGCGCTGCGCTGGACGCGCTGGGCGGCGTCGGTGACCTCCAGGTCGGGCCAGCCCGCCACCTTGGTCAGCGCCGCGTAGAACGACGCCGCCGCGTACCGGGGGTTGAGCAGCTGGGCGGGCGTGCCCCATCCCTGCGAGGGGCGTTGCTGGAACAGGCCCACCGAGTCGGCGTCGCCGTAGTCCAGGTTCATGAGCCGTGACTCCTGCAACGCGGTGGCCAGGGCGATGGTGACGGCATGGTCGGACATCGCGTCGCGCTTGCCCACGGCGGCGATGGTCGATGCGTTGGCCGCCTGGTCGAGGGCCAGCGTGGCCTGCCCGGTCGACGCCGTCGCCGTGCACGACGGCGCTGCCTGGCGACGGGGGGTCTTGGTCCCGACCCGGCTGAGGGCGATCGCCACCACCGCCACCACCACCGCGACACCGACCACTGCACCGGCGACGACCCGTCGCCGACGTCGCACGCGCGTCTTCATGGGAGTTGCGAGTGTCCCATGCCGAGGTGGCATCACCCTGGCACCGCTCGCTAGGTTGCCGGCCATGCCCGGACCGGCCTCCACGTGATCCAGCATCCGGGCTACCCGGTCGAGCCGTGGGCGGTGCGCGAGACGGGCATCGACCTGAGCGTCCTGGCCCAGAGCGAGTCGGTGCTGGCGCTCGGCAACGGGCACCTGGGGCTGCGGGCCAATCTCGACGAGGGCGAGCCCCACGGGCTGCCCGGCACCTACATGAACGGGTTCTGTGAGCGCCGGCCCCTCCCCTACGCCGAGGGCGGCTACGGCTACCCCGAGACGGGCGAGACGGTCATCAACGTCACCAACGGCAAGATCATCCGGTTGCTGGTCGACGACGAGACCTTCGACATGCGCTACGGCCGGGTCCGCAAGCACGAGCGGGTGCTCGACCTCAGAGCCGGCGTGCTGCGCCGAAACACCGAGTGGGAGTCACCCGCGGGCCAGGCCGTGCGGGTGTCGTCGGTGCGGCTGGTGTCGTTCGTGCAACGTTCCATCGCCGCCATCCACTACGAGGTCGAGGCGCTCGAGGCACCTGCCAGCCTGGTGGTGCAGTCCGAGCTGGTGGCCAACGAGCCCCTGCCGACGGCGGTCACCAACGGCGACCCTCGTGCGGCGGCAGCGCTGGCGTCGCCCCTGGTGTCGGAGTACTTCTTCCACCGCGACGCCCGGGCCGTGCTCGTGCACTCCACCAAGGCCAGCAAGCTGCTGATGGCGGCGGGCATGGACCACCTGGTCGAGGGCCCACCCAAGACCCAGGTGAACGGCGAGAGCGGGCCCGATCGGGGACGGGTGACGGTGGCCACCGAGGTGCAACCGGGACAGGTGCTGCGCATCGTCAAGTTCCTGGCCTACGGCTGGTCGAGCCGGCGCTCGCTCACCTCGGTGGAGGGCCAGGCCGAAGCTGCCCTGGCCGGCGCCCGCCACACCGGCTGGGACGGGCTCCTCCAAGACCAGCGCACGTACCTGGACGACTTCTGGGGCCGGGCCGACGTCGAGCTCGAAGGCGACGCCGAGCTGCAGCAGGCCGTGCGCTTCGCCCTCTTCCACGTGCTGCAGTCCGGGGCGCGCGCCGAGCAGCGGGCCATCGCCGCCAAGGGCCTCACCGGGCCCGGCTACGACGGCCACGCCTTCTGGGACTCGGAGACCTTCGTCCTGCCCGTGCTCACCTACACCCTGCCCGATGCCGCCCGTGACGCGCTGCGCTGGCGGCACCGCACCCTCGACCGGGCCAAGGCCAGGGCGACTGAGCTGGGCCTGGCGGGGGCGGCGTTCCCCTGGCGCACCATCCGGGGCGAGGAGTGCTCGGGCTACTGGCCGGCGGGCACGGCCGCGTTCCACCTGGGGGCCGACATCGCCGACGCCGTGGTGCGCTACCAGGCCGCCACCGGCGACGACAAGTTCGAGCAGGAGATCGGCCTCGAGCTGCTGGTGGAGACGGCCCGGCTGTGGCGTTCGCTCGGCCACCACGACGCCGACGGCAACTTCCGCATCGACGGCGTGACCGGCCCCGACGAGTACAGCGCCGTGGCCGACAACAACGTCTACACCAACCTCATGGCCCAGAAGAATCTGCTCGAGGCAGCGGCGGCGGTGGCCCGTCACCCCGAGAACGCGGCGCCGTTCGGGGTCAATCCCGAAGAGGCGGCCAGCTGGCGGGACGCGGCCAAGGCCATGATGATCCCCTTCGACGAGGCCCTGGGCGTCCACCCCCAGGCCGAGGGCTTCACGTCCCACGGGCGCTGGGACTTCGCCAAGACCAGGGACGACCAGTACCCCCTGCTCCTGCACTTCCCCTACTTCGACCTCTACCGCAAGCAGGTGGTCAAGCAGGCCGACCTGGTGCTGGCCCTGTACCTGCGGGGCGACGCCTTCTCGGCCGAGTCCAAGCTGGCCAACTTCAACTACTACGAGGCCCTCACCGTCCGCGACTCGTCGCTGTCGGCGTGCGTCCAGGCCATCATGGCCGCCGAGGTGGGCCACCTCGAGCTGGCGCACGACTACTTCGGCGAAGCCGCCCTGATGGACCTGGGCGACCTCCAGCACAACACCCGTGACGGCGTCCACATCGCCTCGCTGGCCGGCGCCTGGCTGGCCGCCGTCGCCGGGTTCGGGGGCATGCGTGACCACGGCGGGAGGCTGAGCTTCTCCCCCCGGCTGCCCCAGCGCATCACCCGGCTCACCTTCCGCATCTGCTATCGGGGCTCGCGCCTCAAAGTCGAGGTGCACGGCCGCCAGGCCCGCTACTCGCTGCTGGAAGGCGACGCCCTGGAGATCGTGCACAACGGCACCCCCTTCACGGTCACCTCGGCCAAGACGGTGACCCAACGCATCGCTCCGTCGCCCCAGCTCGACCCGCCCCGCCAACCCCGGGGCCGGACCCCCGCCCGCCGCCAGGCGCCCCGGTAGCGCGGCGATGGACCAGCAGGCGAGCCGCTGGCACATCTCCGTCGATCGGGCGGTCATCCAGGACGGGCGACACCCCGACTTCCACCGCGGCCAGCAGACGACCTTCGCCGCCACCTTCCGGCCCGCGGCCTGGGCGCCGGGCACCTCGGGCGGCGGCGTCGCCGACGGGGGCGTCGCCGGCGGGGCCATCGCCACCGCCGTGCGCGTGGAAGCGTCGCTCTACGACGTGGTGGGCCGGGTGACGGCCGTGGCCGACGACGGGTGGGAGCTCGACTGCGGCCTGGTCGTGGGCTGCGAGGGACCACCGCCCGCCGGCCTGGGCGTCGGCGGGTGGGTGGTGGGCCGGGCCGAGCTGGCCGTGGGCGACCGGGGGCCGGACCACACCTGGTTCATCGAACGGGTCCACCACCGGGTCGCCGACGACGTCGAAGTGCTCGACCTCGGCCTGATGGGCGGCCCGGAGGAGCCGGGGTGGGAGGAACTGGCCTTCACCAACGCCTGGCAGGACGACGACGGGCAGGCCGAGTACCTCCTCGACTGCCTCCTCGTGGTCGACGAGGGCCCGAACTGAGGCGGCAGGCGGGCTCCCGGCGGGTCACGTCGAGAGAAAGGGGCGGCTGTCGCCGACGACGGGCGGGACGGCGGCCGACAGCCGGCCCCTTCGTCGACCCTGCCCGCGGCGAGGCGGGACTGGGCCGGGTTCGCTCCTCCGGGCCCCCCAGCCAGGGAGCAGCCCGGAGGACCGGACACTCAGAAGACGTCCGACGAGGCGATTCATGACGCGATGTCGACCAGATGATCCGAGAAAACCGTCGGTGGTCCGAGGAAACCTTCGGACCGGCGGGCGCCAGGGTCAGGGCCGGGGTGTGCGGCGGCGCCCATTGCGGGCCTGCCCGGGCCTCCGTCCCCGCAGGACAGTGGGGCGGAAGGCGGTGACCGACCGGTCCGACGACCATGGGGCGGTGGGCGCCACCACCAGGGCGGCGAGCGTGATGAGCACGGTGTCGTAGTTGACCCGCCACCCGGCGAAGTCCCGCCACGCCTGATCCCGGTCGGACTTCAGGGCGACGCCGGCGGCGTCCAGGCGGTCGTAGGCGGCGTCGTACTCGTCGCGGGCCACGCTGATGGGGTCATCGGGGCTGGGGCTCTTGTCGTAGGGGATGGCGAAGTAGTCGGCGATGCGCCGCAGCGACAGGTAGCCGGCGCGCAGCATGATCTCGGCGTCGGCGTCGTGGTCGGCCAGGGTCGACGATGCCATGGCGGCGCCGTCGAGCATGGCCCCTGCGGCGGTGATCCACGAGTGCTCGGGTTGGGGCGAGCGGAAGAACACCAGGGCGGGGAACGAGGTGTGGGTCTCCTCGAGCTCGACGAACCACCCTTCCCACCGCTCCCACAGGGCGGCCATGCCGCCCAGCCAGCCGATGTTGGCGTAGCGCTCGATCATGGCCGGGCCGAACGGCGGCGAGCCGGCCCGCACCTCGAGCTGGGCCACGAACACCTCCCGCCGGGAGAAGGCGTTGTAGAGGGTGGGCAGATAGCTGATGAGCAGGGCCAGCAACCCCAGCCCGAGGGCGGCCTCGCTGAACGACAGCGCGCTGGCGGGCAGGCCGTCGGGGTGGTCGAAGCCCAGGGTGTAGAGCGACGACCCCGACATGAGGAACGCCGCCCGCAGGGGTCGGGTGCCGAGCGACCAGAACATGGCGGTGTAGGCCACGCCCACCGCCAGCTGCCACACCAGGGCCAGGGTCAGCAGGCTCACCGGCCCGTAGCCGCTCATGACCCGGTCGCGGCGTTCGTAGGTGGGCGCCCGGCCGACCCGCAGGCGGAAGACGGCCCGGGTGGCCAGGAACACCGCCGTGGCCAGCTTGGCCTGGATGCCCCGCGGCAGGATCACGGTGCGCACCGCCGAACCCAGGGTGGCCAGCAACACGGCGGCGCCGATAGCGAACACCGCGACTCGCCCGACGATCGCCCAGTCCATGGCCGGGGACCCTAGGCGCAGACCGGGCAGTGCAGAACGGCTGGCACACTGGGGCCGTGGCTGGTGCCGTCGTCGTCGATGCCGTGCGTACGGCCGTGGGCCGCCGCAACGGGAAGCTGGCGGGCTGGCACCCCGTCGACCTGGCCGCCGAGGTCCTCACCGCCCTGCTGGAGCGCAACGACCTCGACCCGGGCGTGGTCGACGACGTCATCTTGGGCTGCGTCTCCCCCACCGGTGAGCAGGGGCTCAACGTGGCCCGCAACGCCGCCCTCGCCGCCGGGTACCCCGACTCGGTGCCGGGCACCACCATCGACCGCCAGTGCGCGTCCGGCCAGCAGGCCATCCACTTCGCCGCCCAGGGCGTGGCGGCGGGGGCCTACGACGTGGTGGTGGCGGGCGGGGTCGAGTCGTCGAGCCGGGTGCCGATGGGCACGACGACGGTCAAGGGACCGGGCCTGCCGTTCGGGCCCCGGGTGGTCCAGCGCTACCAACCGGCCGGCGGCCTGGTGCCCATGGGGGTGGCCGCCGAGGCGGTGGCCGAGCAGTGGGACCTTTCCCGCGACCAGCTCGACGACTACGCGCTGAGCAGCCACGAGCGGGCGTCCCGGGCGGCGACCGAGGGGCGCTTCGATCGGGAGATCGTGGCCGTGGTGGTCGACAACGGCCGGGCCAAGATCGGCTTCGACGTCGACGAGGGCGTCGCCACCGGTCGCGGCGGCGCCCGGACGAGCATCGAGCGCCTCGGTGCCCTCAAGCCGACCTACCGCACGGGCGGGAGGATCACCGCCGGCAACTCGGCGCCGGCCGCCGACGGGGCCGCCGCCGTCCTGGTGGCCAGCGAGGAGGCCGCCGGCCGCCTGGGCCTGGTGCCCCGGGCCCGGTTCGTGGCCTTCTCGGTGGTGGGAGTCGACCCCCTCACCATGCTCACCGGCCCCATTCCCGCCACCACCTCGGTGCTCGGTCGAGCGGGGCTGGCCGTCGACCAGGTCGACCGGTTCGAGATCAACGAGGACTTCGCCGCCACCGTGCTGGCCTGGGCGGCCGAGCACCATCCCGACCCCGATCGGGTCAACGTGGGCGG
>JBBWZS010000173.1:0-4279 GCA_039649175.1 Acidimicrobiaceae bacterium | reverse complement strand
CCCGGTGGCTCAGCACCCCGACGACCCGGAACAGCCCGGCCACGTCTCCCGAGGGCAGGACCCTGGCCACGTCGATGCAGTGCATGGGCACCTGGCGGTGGACGGTGCTCATCTCGGTGGTCCCGGCGACGTCCATCAGGTGGCGGTCGTCGACCGCAGGCGGGCGCCGCACGAGGGGGGCATCGGGGCGGGCCAGGATGCCGAGGCCGTCGACCACGCGCCACCCGTCGTCGAGCCCGTCGCTGCCGAGCCCGTCGCCACCGCCAGCTGCCGGCGCCGCCTCGCCCTCGAGGAGATCGCAGCAGCCGGACAGCACGAAATTTCCGTCCAGCAGCCACTCGAGCAGGTCGGCCGCCTCCCTGACCTGACCGGCGGGGTAGCGAAGACCGGCGTTGGCCCTCGTCTCGGCGGCCATGGTGGTGACCCGCTCGCGCATGGCGTCGTGGTCGCCGGTGACGGTGAACACGTCGTCGAGCACCCGGCCGATCGCCGCCACCAGTGGGCCGCGGACGTCGAGGCCCACCCGGTCGCCGAGCTCGACACTGAGGAACGAGTCCCGCCGAGCGGCACTGCGGACCGGGACCACGGCCACCAACCTGCCGTCGGGGCCGCGCTCGGTCCCCAGCACCGGATGCAGGCTGCGCACCGCCTCGTGGCCGAGCCGGTGCAGCTCCTCGCGCACCGTGGTGACGATGAACTGGCGGTCCTCACAGACGATCTCGACCAGGGACCCGGCGGCGTGGCGCCCGTCGAGGGTGACCTCGGGGTCGATGACCCGCACGCCGATCTGGCCGGGACGGACCTGGTCGACGAAGGCGAAGGCATCGGCGAGCACCGCGGCAGTGGGCGCCGGATCGGCGGCCGCGAGCAGGGCGGCCGGCACCCGTCGCAGCACGGCTCGTGCGAAGGCCTGCACCAGCGAAGAGCGTGCGGTCAAGCCCTCGAGTTGTTCGAGGATCGGTGCCAATGCAGGGTCCGGCGCCGCATCATCCGCCGGCGACTCCACCAACTCTCGGCCGCTCATGCCGGCCACCGTCCTCCTGCTGGGTGAGGTCGACTCTACCCATGCCCCCGCGCCTACCCGGGTGTCCCGACCCGTCGCCGCCAGGGGCACGCTGGTTAGGATCGCCGGCACCGGTGAGGGAAGGGACAACATGGGACGCGTCTTGGTGAAATGCGCAGTCATTGTCGGGTTGGTCGCGGCCGTGGGCACGGCGTGCGGGAGCAGCAGCAAGTCGTCCAGTTCGAGCGCCAAGCCCACGACCACGGCGGCCGGGAGCCCGACGACGCAGGCCACGACGGTCTCGGTACAAGCCAGTGCGCCGCCGACGAGCCCCGCCGGTCAGGACGTGAAGGTCACGGCCACCGTCACCGGGATCCAACTCGTCGCTGCCGACGGGGACAGGTCGGGCAAGACCGGGCACCTGCACTACTTCGTCGACCGGGCGCCGACGCCGGCCGGACAGCCCATCCCCAAAGAGGCGGGCATCGTCCACACCGCTGAGACCTCGACGTCGATTGCCGGGTTGACGCCCGGAGAGCACACCGTGTGGGTTGTGGTCGGTGACGGCGGACACGTGCCGCTCGTCCCGCCCGCCCAGGCCAAAGTCACCTTCACCGTCCAGTAGCGCTTCCGACCGCGGCCACCCCCGCGTCGAGGAGGCCTCTCAGGCTGACGGCGTCGTCGGTGAGGGCGACCACCTGCACGGCGGGCCCGGCCAGGGGGAGGACGGCCGCCTGCTCGCCCAGCACCGTCGTCGGCAGCTGTGCGGTGTCGAGACGCGGGTCCACGACGACCACCGAACCCACTGCGCCGAAGCCGCCGGTGACGGCGGGGCCCCGCCATCCTGGGTGGTCCGCACCCACGGCAAGTGCCTGGCGGAGGACGACCTTCGACGCCACGTCCAGGCTCATGGACGAGACGAACTCCCCGGCGGCTTCACCGTGGCGTCCGAGCACCAGCTCCTCGCGCCAGACGACACTGGCGGTGCCGCTGACGGACAGCCGGGCGCGGAGCCGGTGGTGACAGCGAGCGGCCGCCACCGCCGGCTCCGGGAGCCAGCGCAGGCTCCCGCCCCCGGCGACCGTCACGTCGATGTCCAGGGAGGAGAGCGCTCCCGACAGCCCGGGAAGAGCCACCGACGCCGCTGCGCTCCGTACCGTGAGGCTGGCCCCCGGTCCCACGTCGATGCGCAGCCGGAGCCGGTCGCCGCCGATGGGCCCCGCCGCCCCTCCCACCAGGTACAGCCCCCGTGGGGTCGGGCGGAGCACCAGTGGCGCCGCGGAGCGGACATCGGCCAGCCGGGTGCCCCCCCGCCCGTCGTCGACCGCAGTGACGCTCGCCGATGCCCTCACGCGCGCCAGTCGGCCAGCTGGGCCTGCACCCAATCCGCAACCGGCGCCGCCCCCTGCCCCCGAGGCTCGCGCAGTGACAGGAACTGCACCGGCCTGCCCTGTCGCACCGCCTCGGCGTCGCGCGCCATGACGGCCAGGTCGGCACCCACGAGGGGCGCCAGGTCGGTCTTGTTGATCACGAGCAGGTCGCAGGTGGTGACGCCGGGACCGCCCTTGCGGGGCACCTTGTCGCCACCGGCGACGTCGAGGACGAACACCTGGCGGTCGACCAGCCCGTAGCTGAACGTGGCGGTGAGGTTGTCACCACCGCTCTCGACCAGCATGAGGTCGAGGGGGGCGAAGCGCGACTCGAGGTCCTCCACCGCGTCGAGGTTGGCCGAGATGTCGTCGCGTATGGCGGTGTGCGGGCAGCACCCGGTCTGCACGGCGGCGATGCGCGCCGGGTCGAGCACCCCCGCCTGGCGCAGGAAGTCGGCGTCCTCGGTCGTGTAGATGTCGTTGGTGACGACGCCCACCTCGAGGTCGCCGGCCAGCAGGCGGCACAGGGCGGCGACGAGGGCGGTCTTGCCACTGCCGACGGGCCCGCCGACGCCCAGGCGCAGGGGACGTGACGCGTCAGGAGGCAAAGAGCCGGGCCTCCCAGGTGGCGTGGCGCTCGGCACCGACGTCGAGCAGGGGAGCAGCGGCGCAGGGCAGGTCCTCGAAGGCCCCCCCGCCGGCCAGGGCACCCTCGGCCGCCACCTCGTCGATGGACGGCGCCAGGCGGGCCACCAGGGCGTGCACGGCGAGGGGGTCCAGGCTCAGCAGGCGCACGGCAGCCGACGCCGGTCCCGTGACCGACCACGACGCGGCCACCAGGGCGGCTCCCGGCCCGTCCAGCCCCGCCGCCCTGGCCACCGCCCCCAGGGCCACGGGGTGATGCGGCCCCCAGGCGAACCGGTCACGTTTCGGGGGGCCCTGGCCCCCCGAAACGTGACCGGAACGGGTGGGGTGAGCGAGGTGGTAGAGGCCGGCCAGTTCGTCGAGTGCGGCCGCCGGCCACAGGGCCGCCCCCGCCCGCAGGAGCTGTCGGCCCTGGCGCCGGGAGGCCGCCCGCAGGGCCGGCGACGCCGTCCGGGCGTCGGCCTCGCCGTCGAGGAGGACAAGCGGGTGCTGCATCTCGCAGGCGGCGGCGGCAAGCGCGGCGGCGACCAGGCCACTGGTGGCCAGGCGGCCGGCGAGGAACTCGCCGACGGTGCCCAGATCGTTCACCCGACCGTTGCGGACCGCCTCCTCCATGCCGCCGGAGTGGGCGTGGCCGCCGGCAGGGAGCCGGCCGTCGCCGAGCAGGAGGAGGGAGGCCGATGCACCGGTGGCGGGGGGTGCCATCGACGCCATCAGAACAAGAAGTAACGCTGGGTCATCGGCAACGACGCCGCCGGGGCGGGCTCGATGGCCTCGCCGTCGATGCGGACGGTGAAGGTGTCGGCGTCGACGGCGATGTCGGGGAGGGTGTCGTTCTCGGGGAGGTCGGCTTTGGTCCGGGCCCGCACGTCGGCGGTGGCCACCAGGCGGCGGTGCACGGCCAGACGGTCGGCCAGGCCGGCCTCCACCGCGGCGGGGGCCACGAAGGCCACGCTGGTGGCAGGGGCGGCTCGGCCGTAGGCGCCGAACATGGGACGGGGCAGCACGGGCTGGGGCGTGGGGATCGAGGCGTTGGCGTCGCCCATGGCGGCCCAGGCGACCATCCCCCCCTTGATCACGGCGTGGGGCCGCACCCCGAAGAAGGCGGGGTGCCACAGCACCAGGTCGGCCAGCTTGCCGACCTCGACGGAGCCGATCTCGGCATCCAGGCCGTGGGTGACCGCCGGGCAGATGGTGTACTTGGCCACGTAGCGACGCACCCGGTGGTTGTCGGCGGGACCGTCGCCGGGCAGGGCGCCCC
>JBBWZS010000188.1:0-5537 GCA_039649175.1 Acidimicrobiaceae bacterium | reverse complement strand
CCGGCAGGTTGACCCACAGCTGCACGCCGTGGAAGAGCCCACCGCTGGCCACCAGGGCCTCGGGGGGCGCCTCGATGTGGAGGATCCCGGAACCGGCCGTCATCCACTGCGTGTCACCGTTGGTGATCAGCCCTCCCCCACCGATCGAATCCTGGTGCTGGAAGGTGCCGTCGATCATGTAGGTGACGGTCTCGAAGCCGCGGTGGGGGTGCCAGGCCGTGCCCCTTGGCTCACCCGGGGCGTATTCCACCTCGCCCATCTGGTCCATGTGGACGAAGGGGTCGAGCAGGGCGGCGTCGACGCCGGCGAACGCCCGGTGCACCGGGAACCCCTCGCCTTCGAACCCCGTCGGGGCGGTGGTAACCGAGACCACCGGCCGGTCCTGGCTGGCAGCGGCGTCGGGCCCGGCGATGCGGGGCAGGACGGTGGGATCGTCGACGGTGACAGCGGGCATGGCGGGCTCCTTCACGACTTTCGATCCGGAGAAAAGCCCCGGACACCTTGTTCAACGCCGGGCCATTCCCGGCCCTTCCCGGCGCGGCCGCCGAGCGCGCTAAGGCTCGTCCATCCTTCCGGCGAAGGAGCTGGCGGCCTCGGGCCGGATGAGCTGGTAGACGGCGTAGCGCTGGCCGCCGGGGGCGCCGAAGCTTGCGCACGGGCCGTGAGGGATCTCCAGCTCGACCACCGGCCCCACGCCCCGGGCCCGGAGGGCGGCGACGGCAGCGGCGTAGTCGGCGACCCGGTAGACGAGCACCGGGACCTCACCGTCGAGGTGCCCGGCGAGAAGGATGGCCGGGCCCGCCTCGGCCATTCGCAGGCAGGCCACCACCGTGCCCATGCCCCGCACCTTCCACTCCAGGGTGGCTCCGAGGGACTCGACGTAGGCGGCCGCGGTGGCGTCGATGTCGGCCGTCGGCACGTACACGAAGTCGAGTGAACCGAACACGGCCTCACCGGAGGGGTGCCGGCGAGAACCGCCGGCTCCCCTCGAGACGGTGACCTAGCTGACGACGAAGGTGACGCGTTGGTGGGCGACCAGGGTCGAGCCCTGGAAGACCTGGACGTTCTGGGTGTAGGTGCCCTTGCAGTCCGGGGCCGGGAACGTGGCCTTGGTCACTGACTTGCCCAGCGGGGCGACCGTCACCGGAATAGGGCCGAAGTCGATCCCGGGCGGGCAGTTGCTGGGGCCGAAGACATTGCCCTTGATGGTGAAGTTCTGGGTCTGGTTGGTGCAGTTGGTGACGGTGATCTTGTTTGTCGTGCTGGCACCCGGCGTGGTCGGGTTGGGGATGAAGACCGACTTGACGGTGGCGACGGTGCCCGCCGCGCAGGCCGCCGCCGCAGGGGCGGCCGTGACGATCTCAGTGGCCGTAGGCACGGCCAGGGCGACGAGCAACAGGGAACACACGGACAACAGACGACGCATGGTCGACCTCCTGGGTAGTTGTGGCCGCAGCATCCCCGACACTCCCGCAGCAATTCCACGCCAGTCGCCGAGGCTGCAGCTCGATTGGAGCCTTGCCCGGCCTGAGCTCGATGTCAAGGGTCGCTTCGACACTGACGGCACGGCAGCGGCCAGACGCGCCGGAGCCCCGACACCTGAAGGGCGGCGGGGCTCCGGGATGAACGTGCTACGCCCTGGCTATGCGGCGACACATGGCTGGTTGACCGTGTTGAACACATTGCTGTCCCACACGTTGGCGTCACATGGGGGGGCGGTGTTGCCGTCGAACCCGTCGAACACGACGTTGTGGTTGCCGATGTTGGCACGCAACGTGTTGTTCACAGCACCCGATGCGACATTGATGCCATCGATGTTGTTGTAGGTCAGGGTGTTCTGGCCCACGACATTGTCGTGCGAACCCACCTGCAGGAGGATCCCGTTCCCCTGGTTCTGGCTGGCGGTGTTGTTGCTGACCTTGTTGTTGAAGGGCGCACACTGGGTGGCCGGAGCTCCCCCGACGCAGGCCCCCCCGTTGCTCTGCAGCCTGATCCCGTCGCCGGCGTTACCGTTGATGGTGTTGTTGATCACCGTGTTCTTGGTCGGCTGCCCGGCGATGGAAAGGCCCATCCCGAACAGGGCGATGCCTCCAGCGCCACCGCGGGCGAAGCCGTTGGCGTTCACCTTGTTTCCGCTGATCAGGGTGGGACTGTTGGGCTTGTCACCCGCGCAAGTGGGCGTCGGCGCGAAGGCGTCATGGCACACGGGCAGGACCATGATGCCCTGGGCGCCCGATCCCGTCACCGTGTTGTTGGTCACGTTGTTGTTCTGGGCGCTTGGGCCTTCGACCCGGATGCCCATGTCCACCTGATCGACGTTCAACCCGGTGGTGTCGCTGACCGTGGCGATGTTGTTGGCGTCGATCGAGTTGCCCGAGACGAGGTTGTTGTTCGCCTTGAACAGCATGGAGATGCCGGAGTAGGGACCGTTGGCCGAGACATGGTTGCTCTGGATCTGGTTGTTGGTGGTGGCGCCGTCAAGTGTGATCCCGTCTCCGTAGTCAGAGTTGTTGGTACCCACGTTGTTGTGGGCGTTCACCTTCTTGACGACGTTGGCCGAACCGCCGTCGACGAGGACGCCGGCCTGGAAGCCGGAGACGCCACCGTTGGTCACCGTCGACCCGACCGTCCTGGCAAAGCGGATGCCGATGCCCTCAGTGGAGACGCGCGTAGTTCCCGCCGTGCCGCCCGGGGGCGGAGGGATGACGGCCAGGTTGCCGATGACGCTGAACCCGTTGAGGTTGAGCGTGATGCCGTTGGCGGCGATGGTGATGCCGTCCTGGCCCGGCGTGGTGCAGGGCCCGACGTTGGCCGTGAGCTTGGTGGTCTGGGTGATGGTCGATCCACATCCGAGTACGACCGCAGAGGCCGGACCGGCACCGACCACTCCGACGGCGGCAAGGAGCGTCGCGATGGCTGGCACCCCAGCCGCGATCCGACGCATTGACGTTGTTCTCATGTATTTCCCCTTCGATTCATAGTGAGCGTTCGAGACACGCCGCGCCAAACCGCCCCCCAGCCAAGGCATTGTGCCGGTCGAGCCTCGCAGGTAGCTGCGTCTGCTTCAATAGATGTCTATTACATCTACTGAATTGCGGCCGGGTCTGATCCTTGATTCAAGGCTGCTCCGGCCCCTGAGCGACAACAGAGACGGAAACCCGGAACTGGCGGCCGGCCACCATGCACGGGGGACTGGGACGGCACCTGGGCGTCTCCGTGGAGGTCACATCGGTCTTCCCAGGGGCGACGGCCAGGAACGCGGCCAGGGTGCGGTGTGGCGCCGTCACCGCAGTATCCGTACGTTGGAGCACCGCCTCGTCCGACGACGAGAGATCGCTCCAGGTTCCGCCGGTGGTAGCCAACTCGACGACGATGTGATCGCCGGCCACGACGGTGAAGGTCTGGCCCGCCTGGGCCTCGGTCACGGTAATGGTCCGCGGCTGGCGCGCCGCCGGCACCTTCGAGCTCGGTCCCGGCGCGAGGGTCGTCGATTCCGACGCTGGCTGTGGTGGAGCGGCCGGTGCGCGCCCGGCCAAGGTCGTCGGGCTCATCGTCGCCGATTGTGCGCGCGGCTCGCCACCGGTCGCTGGTAGCGCGGTGGCAGTCGGACCCGGAGCCGGCTCGCCGCCGCCGGGCGGGGCGGCGCTCGCCGCGGCCGTGGTGGATGGCCCCGGCGGAGCCGATACCTCGACGTGATGGGCCCGATGGGCTGATACTGCCGACATGGCGATGACGACCGAGACGACGAACACCGCCGTCGTCACGACAGCCTGCCGGCGCCGTTGAAGGCGGCGTTGGGTCCGGGCGATGAATCGATCGTGGGCGGCACTGACGTCAGGGTCGAAGTCGACGGCCCGCCGCAGGGCATTGCCGAGATCGCGCTCCAGCCGATCCCCGGTCATCGGTTCCCACCCATTTCCAGGCCGGGCTCGGTGGTCGGAATCGTCCGCTCCGAACGACGGGACCATCCATCGCCGGTAATGACGGTATCGACCCAGCCATCGTCACCGACGAGGACGCGCTTCAAGGTGGCCCTGGCCTTGGCCAGCTGGGACTTGACCGTCCCCCGCGAGCACCCGAGGGTGCTGGCGATGTCGGCCTCGGAAAGATCGGCGTAGTACCGCAGGGCGACGGTGGCGCGCTGGCGCTCAGGAAGCGCCCTCACCGCGTCCCAGATGACGCTGTCGGTGGCGTGGGTGTCCTGGTTCCATCCCCCCGCGGGGGCGGGGGCGTGCCACGTCGCGGCGTTGGACCGCTCCTCCACGCGAGTGCGGCGGCTCCTGGTGCGCGACAGGTTCACCACGCCGCGGCGGAGGTAGGCCTCACAGCAATCGAGGTCCCGGATGCGTCGCCAGCCGACGAAGGTGTGCACGAAGGTGTCCATGACCACCTCCTCGGCCACAGCCCGGTCGCCGACGATGAGGTAGGCCAGCCGGCAGAAGCCCGCGTAGTGAGCGTCGAAGAGGTCGGCTATGCGCTTGTTCCGGTCCCCTCCGTCTACCCCCACGGCGTCCAGCATGGCCCCTCGGGCCACGCTGGAACCGTTGGCCGTCCCCCAACCGCGATCAGGGCTGGCCCACGTAGGAGACGTGAACGACGACCGGGCGGGCGCTGGGCGACGACGGCCGGGGCTCGAAGGTGACCGTACCGCCACCGGCGCACGGGAGATGGAGCGAGGTGGGCAGCGGCTTGGTCCGGTACCGCGTGAAGGTCACGGTGACCGACGGGTCGTCGGAGAACCGGGCCACGATCCGGTCGGCCGCCGCGCCCGTGTATCCCGTCACCTTGAGCGCTTCGGGGCGGAACACGTCGAGGGTCTGGCCGCCCGTCGGGTGTGACCTCTGGCCGGGTCGGACGGGGCCGACGCAGGCCATGGAGATGGTGGCCGAATCGGAGTGGCCGTTCACGAGAGCACCGAACTCTTGATGAGGACGCACCGGTCCACCCGTGAACGGTGGGACCGCAGCCGTGGCCGCAGGCGCAGTTGCGCCGATGAGAAGGCCGGCTCCGGCCAGCACGGCCAGGCTAAGTCGGCGAAGTCGACGGGTCGGGTGGATGTCCAAGGCGGTCTCCTCTGAGGGTGGGTGCTCACTCCCCCTGACTGCCGAGTGGCGTCATCGGTTGCCTGCCAGACCACATTTGGCAGCGTGGCCACCCGTCTTCGGCTGGTTGCTAGTCGTACTGCGACCAGTCCTCGGGGTTGGCAGACGCCCACGCTGTGCCGAGGCCCTCGCCAGGTAGGAGCGTGGGCAGCGCTGTGCGGCGGGATTGTCCGTGACGACAACGACGCGGCACGGCGCCGTTCGGTGGGCACGGCGCGCCTTGGGGCGGGAATGGCGACTCTCGGCACGCGTCGGCCCGTCCCGGTGTCAACATCTCCTTGGCGCCGTTCGCGGATGGAATGCGCAACGGGCATGAGCTCGGTCAGGGACACCACCCCGTGAGCGTGACCGCCGCCGCGCCTCCGGAGTCGGCCCACACCGCTGAGCCCGATCAGGGCTGCTCACGCCAACGCGGCGAGAACCGATCCTTCCGCT
>JBBWZS010000151.1:0-6069 GCA_039649175.1 Acidimicrobiaceae bacterium | reverse complement strand
AAGGGATGGGCCACGTCTCCGACGTGCTCGGGTGCACGATCGCCCTGGCCGACATACGGATCGCACAGGGTCGCCTCGGCGACGCGCTCCGGATCTACGAGCAGGCGTTGCGGCTCGCATCCGAGCAGGGCGCCGCCGTCCTGCGGGGGACGGCCGACATGTACGTGGGCATGAGCGAACTCTCTGCCGAGCGCGACGACCTGTCGACGGCCACACGGCACCTGCTGCGGAGCCAGCAGCTGGGCGAGCACACCGGGCTGCCGCAGAACCGGTATCGCTGGCGGGTCGCCATGGCTCGCATCCGGGAAGCCGAGGGAGATCTCGACGGCGCAGTGGACCTTTTGAACGAGGCGGAGCGCCTGTACGCCGGCGACTTCTTCCCGAACGTCCGGCCCGTCCCCGCGGTACGGGTACGGGTGTGGATCGCCCATGGCCGGCTGGGGGATGCGCTGGCATGGGCGCGGGAACGAGGTCTGTCGGTGGAGGACGACCTCAGTTACCTGCGGGAGTTCGAGCATCTGACCCTCGCCCGAGTGCTGCTGGCCCGCCACACGACCGACGGTGCCCGGCGCCCTCTCGACGACGCGAACGGCCTCCTGGGTCGCCTCCTCGGAGCGGCGGAGGAGGGAGCGCGGGCGGGAAGCGTCATCCAGATCCTCGTGCTGCAGGCGCTGGCCCACCAGGCGGGCGGCGACATACCGGCTGCGCTCGCTTCCCTGCAGCGGGCGGTGATCATGTCCGAAGCGGAGGGCTACGTCCGGGTCTTTCTCGACGAAGGCCCACCGATGGCCACACTGCTCCGGGCGGCTGTGAAGGATGGAACCGCCTCTGACTACGTGCGCCGGCTCCTGGCATCGGCGACCCGGACGGAGCTCGGCACTCCGGTCACGCAGGGCCTGGTCGAGCCACTGAGCGACCGCGAGCTGCACGTGCTCCGGCTGCTGAAGTCCGATCTCGACGGCCGGGACATCGCGGGGGAGCTGATGGTGTCGTTGAACACCATGCGAACGCACACCAGCCACATCTACACCAAGCTCGGTGTGAGCAACCGTCGGGCCGCCGTCCGCCGGGCCGAGGAGCTCCACCTGCTGTAGCGGCCCCCCGCGGCGGGCATCGGCGCTCCGGCGCGACGAATCACCAGAGCAATCACCAGAAGTGGTGATGCCTGGTCATTGCTTCTCCTCCTACCTTTCGATCAAGGCCGCGAACGTCAGCAACGCCGACCGGATCGGACAGGCCAGGGACGACAGGAGGGGGCCGTGAGCGAGATGCCGACCGGCTGGTACGAGATCCGCCTCAAGGGTCACCTCGACTCCCGGTGGGCGGCCTGGTTCGACGGACTGGCCCTCACCAACGAGAGCGACGGCACCACCGTCATCCAGGGCCCGGTCGTCGACCAGGCCGCGCTGCACGGCCTGCTGCAGAAGCTGCGGGACGTGGGGATTCCGCTTCTCTCGCTCACCCAGATCCAGCCCGACCACCGCGAAGTGCCCACTGCAGAGCGTCGAGTACCCGTCAACCCACAAAGGAGACCGACATGACCGGCAACGTGCGAAACACAGGGACGAACCGAGCGCCTATGGATGCAATGAGGAAGACCGCGCTGGCCGGGGGCGTCTTCTACCTGATCACCTTCCTCGCCTCGATCCCGGCACTCGGCCTCCTCGACCCCGTGCTGCACAACACCCACTTCATCCTCGGTGCCGGCTCCGAGAACCGCGTGCTGTGGGGTGTCCTCCTCGACGTCATCAACGCCTTCGCCGGCATCGGAACCGCGGTTGCGTTGTTCCCGGTGATGAAACGGTGGAGCGAATCGTTCGCGCTCGGCTTCGTCACCTCTCGCGTCCTCGAAGCCGCCACCATCGTCTGCGGTGTGGTGAGCCTCCTGGCCGTCGTGACCCTTCGCCAGGACCTGGCCGGAGCGACCGGTGCCGACGCAGGGACATTGGTGACCGTCGGTCGCTCGCTCGTGGCCGTCCGTGACTGGACCTTCCTCCTCGGCCCGGGCCTCATGCCCGTCGTGAGCGCGGCGTTGCTGGGCACCCTGATGTACCGGTCCCGCCTGGTTCCGCGGGTGATTCCCGTGATGGGCCTCATCGGCGCCCCCCTGCTGCTCGCTTCCACCACGGCCACCCTGTTCGGCATCTTCGGCCAGACCTCCTCCGCCGGGATCGTCCTCGGGCTCCCGCTGGCGACCTGGGAGCTCTCCCTCGGGCTCTGGCTGACCTTCAAGGGCTTCAAGCGGTCCTCTCTCCCGACCGGTTCCACCACTGCCGGAGCGCCGTCCGCCTACAGCCACGCCGCCGCCTGATGACGCTCCTTCGAAACCTCTCCGGGCGGCCGGTGCCGGTGACCGACCCGGCGATCGCAGCCCGAGCGATAGCCGCCACCAAGACCTACGGCAAGGCGGACAGTGCGGTCGTCGCCCTCGACCACGTCGACGTGGAGTTCGTCGCAGGTGAGTTCACCGCCATCATGGGGCCGTCGGGTTCCGGCAAGTCGACTCTGATGCACTGCCTGGCCGGGCTCGACGACCTCACCAGCGGCCAGGTCCGTATCGGCGACGTCGACCTGACCACTCTGAACGACAAGCACCTCACGCTGCTGCGCCGCGACAAGGTCGGCTTCGTCTTCCAGGCCTACAACCTGGTGCCGACCCTCACCGCGCTCGAGAACATCACCCTGCCCATGGACCTGGCCGGAAGGAAGCCGGACCAGGCCTGGCTCGACCGGGTGGTGGACACCATCGGCCTGCGGGAACGGCTGAAGCACCGGCCGAGCGAGCTCTCCGGCGGCCAGCAGCAGCGGGTGGCGGTGGGCCGAGCCCTGGCCGGGCGGCCGGAGATCATCTTCGCCGACGAGCCCACGGGCAATCTCGACAGTCGGTCCGGTTCCGAGATCCTCGACTTCATGGGCCGGGCGGTAGGGGAGCTGGGCCAGACGATCGTCATGGTGACCCACGACCCGGTCGCGGCCAGCTACGCCGACCGGGTGGTGTTCCTCGCCGACGGCCGCATCGTCGACGAGATCCAACACCCAACCGCCGAGACCGTCCTCGACCGCATGAAGACCTTCGGGAGGTAGGGGCCATGTTCCGTCTCACGTGGAGGGGCCTGTGGGCCCACAAGCTGCGCTTCGCCCTCACCGGGCTGGCCGTCATCCTGGGCGTGGCGTTCATGGCCGGCACCCAGATCCTCACCGACACCATGGGCAAGACGTTCGACGGCATCTTCGAGAGCGCCAACCAGGGCGTGAACGTCGTCGTCCGCCGGGCCGCGCCGGTCAAGGGGAACTTCGTCGAGGTCCGGGAGCGGGTCGACGCGGCAACGCTCGCCCGGATCCGCACAGTCGCCGGCGTGGACACGGCTGCCGGGACCGTCCAGGGTGCGGCCGTGCTGGTCGGCCCCGACGGCCAGGCCAAGGCGTCCAACGCCTTCGGGGGCACGATCGGCACCAACTGGATCGGGGACAGCCGCCTGAACGCGTTCAGCATCGCCACCGGGCGGCCGCCCCGGGGTCCGGACGAGGTCGTCATCGACCAGTCGACCTTCGAGAGCGAGCACCGCACCGTGGGTGACACCCTGACCGTCCTGGCCAAGGGCCCGCCCCGCGCGCTCACGCTGGTGGGCACGGCCACGTTCGGCCACGCCGGGGGCATCCCGGGCTCGACCCTGGTAGCCACCACCGACGCCACCGCCCAGGAGCTCTTCGCCGAGCCGGGAACCTACGACAGCGTCGTCGTCGCCTCCGATGGTTCCGTCTCCGACGCCGCCTTGTCCAACCGCATCTCGGCCACCCTCGGTGGCCCCGGCACGTTCGACGTCGTCACCGGCGCCGCGGATACGGCCAGCAGCAAAGCCGACCTCAAGAAGGGGCTGGGCTACTTCAGCACCTTCCTGCTGGCCTTCGCCTACATCGCCCTGTTCGTGGGGATGTTCATCATCTACAACACCTTCTCGATCGTCGTGGCCCAGCGGTCCCGGGACATGGCGATGCTGCGGTCCATCGGCGCCAGCCGCCGCCAGGTCGTGCTGGCGGTGGTGTTCGAGTCGGTGACGGTGGGTGTGGTCGCCTCCGCCATCGGTCTCGGAGTTGGCGTGCTCATGTCGTTCGGCCTGCGGGCCCTGCTGAGCGCGGTCGGCCTCCAAATCCCGAGCGGCTCCATCGTCATCTCGTCCTCGACGGTGGTGACGGCCTTCGTGGTGGGCACGGTGATCACCGTGCTGTCCGCCCTCGCCCCGGCCGTGCGCTCCAGCCGGGTGAAGCCGATCGCTGCCCTCCGGGACGTCGCCATCGACGTGTCCGGTTCGTCGGTGGCCCGGACCGCGGCCGGCATGGTCGTGCTGGGACTCGGGGTGGCGTCCTTCGTCGCCGGAACCCTCGGGGCCGGCCCGGCTCCGGCCCTGATCGGCCTGGGCGCGGTGGCCACGATCATCGGCGTCTTCGTACTGGGCCCGGTCATCGCCCGGCCGCTCACGCGGGTTCTGGGCGCTCCTGTCCAGGCCGTGTCCGGCATCACCGGCCGCCTGGCCCGGGAGAACGCGACCCGGAATCCGAAGCGGACGTCGGCCACCGCGTCGGCGCTGATGATCGGCGTGGCCCTCGTCGGCTTCATCACCATCCTGGCCTCGTCGATCAACGCGTCGATCTCGACCACGCTGTCGAAGACGCTGCAGGCCGACTACGTGGTCGCCGCCGGGTCGTCGGTCAACAGCGGCACCACCGGCCTCAGCCCGCAGATCGAGCACGACCTGGCCGCACTACCCGAGGTGGGGGCGTTGTCGCCTCTGCGGGTGAGCCCGGTCGAGGACGGCAGTGAGGCATCGCACGTGGCCGCGGTCGACATCGGAACGGTCGGCCGGGTGGTCGACCTCGGCGTGACGGCAGGCCGGCTGGCGGACGTCTCAGGAGCCTCGGTGGCCGTCGAGGACGCCAAGGCCAAGGCGGGCGGACTGGCGGTGGGGGACAAGCTGACCCTGAACTTCGCCCGGACCGGGCCCGTCGAGCTGACCATCAGGGCCCTCGTCGACCGGCCGCCGCCGGGGGCCGAAGGGGTGACCTACATGATCGGCCTCGACACCTACGAGGCCAACGTCACGGACCAGTTCGACCGGCAGGTGTTCGTGAAGGTGGCCGACGCGGTCGACCCGACCCGGGCCAAGGCCGCCCTCGGCACCGTGCTGGCCCGGTGGCCCAACGCCGAGATGCAGGACCAGGCCGCCTTCAAGGGCCGCATCACCGGCCAGATCGACACCATCCTCAACCTCATCTACGGCCTGCTGGCGCTGGCCATCGTGATCGCCCTGATCGGCATCGCCAACACCCTGGCCCTGTCGGTGCACGAGCGGCGTCGGGAGCTGGGCCTGCTGCGTGCGGTGGGGATGACCCGGCCCCAGGTCCGCAGCGCCATCCGGTGGGAGTCGGTGATGATCGCCCTCATGGGGACGTTCCTCGGCTTCGCCCTGGCCGTCGCCGGCTCGTGGGGCATCGTCAGCGCCATCAAGGGCGACCGGCCGGTCCCCCTGGTGGTGCCGCCGGCGCAGCTGACGGTGATCGTCGTCCTGGCCTCGGTGGCCGGGGTGCTGGCTGCGGTCGGTCCCGCCCGCCGTGCGGCCAGGCTCGACATCCTGGCCGCCATCGCCAGCACCTGAGCGGGCCGCCGCGGTCAGGCCCCATTGGGCGGGGCCGGGCCGCGGCCGCTCAGGCGGGCCTGCACGGCACGGTGGTCACCGGGAAAACCGTGCTCGTGGAGGTTGCGCTCGAGCAGGGGGGCAGCGTTGTCGACGGGCCCGGCAACGTCGTCCCCGTGCCGATGGTGGTCGTCTCCGGCACGGGCGTGGTCGACGAGGTGGGAGCCGTCGTGCCGGTGCCGATGGTGGTCGTCTCCGGCAGCGTCGTCGTCGTCGGCGTGCCGGGGGTGGTCGTCCCGGTCGGGGACGTCGTTGTGGTGGTGGAGCCCGGGGTTGGCGTACCCGAGCACCCGAAGGAGCGCAACAAGCTGGTGAAGACGTTCGCCACCCCCGGGAAGCCGGCGAACGCCACCTGCAGCGATCGGACCAGCTGGCACGT
>JBBWZS010000138.1:0-3165 GCA_039649175.1 Acidimicrobiaceae bacterium | reverse complement strand
CTCGCCGCCGCCGGTCTGGCCGTCGCCACCGCCGTCGCCGTCAGGATCGGCTTGCCCGGCCGCCAACCGTCGGCCTCCGACGTGCACTCGCGCCCGTCCCCGTAGCCCCATGAGTATGGCGATTACGTAGCGCGGGGCGGTCGTCCGCCCGTCGAGCAACGCTGTCGACATCGCCTACGAGCGGTTGACCGACGAGTAGTCACAATTCGCGCAGGACTTCGACCGCAGGTCGGCGGGCGTGGCGGATGGCTGCGAGGCCGGTGATCACCACAGACACGCCGGCGACCCCAAGGACCGCCAGCAGGTAACCCCACGGTACCGCCAGGGTGGCGGGTGGAGGGTCGAAGACTCCCGTGAGCACCTTGACCAACATGATCGACAGGCTCCAGCCCACCACCATGCCTGCCGCCAGACCTCCCACACTGACGAACAGCGCCTCGGTCCACACGAACCCCCCGAGCTGGCGGGGCCGGGCACCGAGGGCGCCGGCGATGGCAAAGGTCCGCCGACGCTCGTTGAGCCCCAAGGCCAGCACCAGGCCGGTAGCGGCCGCGGCCAGGGCCAACGCGAACCCCAGCTCCACGCGCGTCAGCCCCGACAGATCGACGGCCGTCAGGCTGGAGCCGACGACGCGCCGCGACGTCGTGATGTCGCTCACCATTGCCGTGGGGCCGACGACGCCCCGGACCCGGCTCGCTACTGCCGACGGCGACGATGACCCGGTGTCGATCAGGAAGGCACCGACGGCGTCGGATCCTGTTTGTTGGGCCACATACGAGGCGTTGGCGACCAGGAAACTGTCACGCGGCGCCGTCGGAAACTCCTTCGCGACTCCGACGAAGCGGAAAACCACGTCGTGCAGCGGCCCGCCCCGGTCGTCGGTGAGCCGTAGTCGCACGGCGTCGCCGACCTGAAGTTGGAAGTCCTTCACCGTCTCGGCACTCACGAGGATGCCGTCGGGCTGTTTGGCCAGCCGCTCCATGACCTGTGTCGCTCCCCCACCCTGGAAATAGGCGTCCTGGAGCTCGGTTGCCGCTGCCACCGTTTTCGGGTTCACGCCGAAGAGGTCCTGGAGGTCGGCCCCGACGTAGGCAAAGCGGTGCTGGAGCGCCTCCACGCCCTTCACGCCCGGAACGGCAGCCAGACGTGTGGCCTCGCCCGGGCCGACGACGGCCCCCGGCGACTCGGTCACGGTCACGTCGCCTCCGTTGGTGAGTCGGGCATCGACGCCGGCTTGTTGACGATAGGTCGCGTTGAACACCGCGGTGGAAGCGGCAAACGACAGGGTCAGGCCGACCAGCACCACGGCGCGGGCGAGCAGGCGGCGCTGTCGCGACATGGTGGCAGCAACGGGCGAGGCGATGCGCCCGGCCAGGGGACGGGCCGCGATGGCGACGAGTCGGCGCCCCCGGCTGAGCACGAGATCGGCCAGCCTCCAGGCCAACAACCCGGCGCCCACCCACAACAGCAGGGGGCCGGCGAGGGCCCAGTAGTTGACCGAGATGGACGGAGTGCCCTCGGGGGCGAGGACGAGCGTGTAGCCGTTGCGACCGGTGAGCCAGAACACCGCGCCGGATCCGGCCAGCAACCCGAAGTCGACCCCGAGACGCGCCCACAGCGGAGCCCGGTCGGTTCGCCCGACAGCGCGGCGGGCTCTGGCGACAGTGATGTTCCTGGCGTCGCGCCAGGCCGGCACGGCGACCGCGACTCCGGCCACCACAAGGCCGACGCCGGCGGCGACGAGGCCCCAAGCTGCGGCCGCGACAGGTGTTGCCCCGAAACGGGCGGTCCCGAACGACACCTGTCCGATGAGGGCGGCGATGCCCAAGCCGCCCAACGCTCCCATCCCGCCGATCGCCGCAGCTTCGACCAGACCCAGCCCGACGAGCTGGCGGGTGGTGGCTCCGCGCGTGCGCAGCAGCGCATGTTCACGCCGTCGCCGGTCGGCACCGACGCCGGCGATGGCACCGGTCAGCAGGGCGGCCACCACCGCTCCGGGCAGGCCCAGGAACAGGAACAGCACCTGGGCATAGAGCGCGTCGCCGCGGGCCGCCGCCAGCGTCGCTCCCAGGTTGTCGCCGACGCGACCGGCACCGGCCAGCCTGAGCTCGAGGTTTCGCGCGGCGCCCGCCACCGCCGTGTACGCCGCGTTCGGATCGGCCGGCAGGCGGTGGTCGAGGCGGACATGTACCTGGTACTTGACCTGGTCGGGTCGGGTGACCGCCAGGGGGTCGAACAGCTCGTGCCACAAGGTCTGGGGGACCACGACCACGTTGTCGGGCGGGGCCTGGGGTTGGGCGCCGGGAGGAGCACCTACCACCTGGAACAGCGAGTCCGCCTGGGGAAGGTCGACGATCCCGGTTACGGTCACCACCGCCGGCGCCAGCCCGGCCCGGCCGATGGAGAGGGCATCTCCGGGCGCCACGTGGAGATTGGCGGCTGTCTGCTGCGCGACCAGCACGCCGTCGGGGGCTCCGGCCAATGACCGGACTGCGCCGCTGTACGTGGCTGTATAACCGTCGGGGATGCCCACGACGACGCCGGGCCCGGTGCTCTGCGTCGAAGCGCCCACGGTTGCCTCGAGGCCCGGTGTCGTGGCCATGGCCACCGGCGTTGCCGCCCGCACCCCGGCGAAGGCCCGGGTCGTCTCCAACACTGCGGCGGGATCGGCGCCAGGCTGGGCCTGAACCTGCCAATCGACCGACACCTGGGCGACGGCGCGACTGGTCATGGTGGCCTTCGAAGCGGAAAGGAACGAGCCGATGGAGCCCAGAAGGGCCACGGCCACCGCCACCCCGGCGGCGGTGGCGGCCATCCGTCCCGCCCGACGGGCCATCAGGCCGCGTAGCCAGCTCAAGCTGAGCAGGGTGTGGCCCCCTCGATGTCGGCACCGGCGGGCAACTGCAGACGTCCGTCCACGAGGGCCCAGCGCCGGCGGAGGCGGTCGGCCACGACGAGGTCATGGGTCGCAACCACGAGTGCGGCGCCGCACTCGTCGGCGGCGGCCCTCAGCACGTCGACGATCTGGACAGCGGCCACGTGATCGAGCTGGCCCGTGGGTTCGTCGGCCAGGATGAACCGCGGCGCCCCCACCAGGGCCCGGGCCACCGCCACCCGCTGGGCCTGGCCCCCCGACAGCTCCTCGGGGAGCTTGGCGGCGAGCGA
>JBBWZS010000120.1:0-4620 GCA_039649175.1 Acidimicrobiaceae bacterium | reverse complement strand
GGCGTGCGCTTGGGTGTCACCGGCTTGCCGGCTCCCGAGCCCGACGACGACGACGAGGACGACGACGAGGAGGCGCTGCGCTTGTTCGCCATGGGCCGGAGGATAGGCGATCGCCGCCCGGCCACGGGCGGCGCTCCCCGCTCAGGGGGCCGCTCGGGCCCAAGCAGGCCGGTAGCGTGGGGCCGTGGGAGCGAGGGTGGTGGTGATCGACAACTACGACTCGTTCGTCTACAACCTGGTCCAGTACCTGGGCGAGCTGGGCGCCGACCCCGTCGTGCACCGCAACGACGAGCTCACGGTGGAGGCCCTGGAGGCCCTGGAGCCCGACGCCGTGGTGATCTCCCCCGGGCCCGGGCGGCCGTCCGACGCCGGCATCAGCAACGCGGTGATCGAGCGCCTGGCCGGTCGCACGCCGATCCTCGGGGTCTGCCTCGGCCACCAGTGCATCGGTGAGGTCTTCGGCGGGAACGTGGTGAGGGCCGCCCAGGTCGTCCACGGCAAGACGTCGATGGTCCATCACCACGGCGAGGGCCTGCTGGCCGGCCTCCCCCAGCCCTTCGAGGCCACCCGCTACCACTCCCTGGTGGTCGACGCCGCCTCGGTGCCGGCCGACCTCGAGATCACCGCCACCACCGACGACGGCACGGTGATGGCCCTGCGCCACCGCCGCTACTCGGTCGAGGGCGTGCAGTTCCACCCCGAGTCCATCCTCACCACCGCCGGCAAGCAGCTGATGGCCAACTTCTTGGCCAGGGCGGGTTCGGCCGTCGCCTGATTCGGGGCCCGCTCAGGGCTTGGTGGTCGTGGTCGAACTGGTGGGGAGCTTGGTGGTGGTGACCGCCGGGGTGGAGGTGGTGGTGGCCGCCGGCCCGCTGGACACGACGAGGGTCACGGTGGCCCCCTTGGGCAGCGGCGTGGGCGAGGCGGGGTCGGTGCGGATGACCTTGCCCTGGGCGACGGTGTCGGAGGCCTGGGTCTGCACCGACGTGACGAAGCCGGCCTGGCCCAAGACGTTGGCGGCGTCGGACTGGTCGCGGCCGACCACGTTGGGGACGGGGGCCTGTTGGGGCCCGCTGGATGTCACGACGGTGACCTTCGACCCCTTGGGCGCCTGACCGCCGGGTTTGGGGTCCTGGTCGAACACCGTGTCGGGGGCGACGCT
Source organism: Acidimicrobiaceae bacterium (assembly GCA_039649175.1). Taxonomy (GTDB): domain Bacteria; phylum Actinomycetota; class Acidimicrobiia; order Acidimicrobiales; family AC-14; genus DATAQC01. Next base: position 3,458 of record JBBWZS010000120.1, on the reverse strand, counting down.
GTCGTTGGCCTGAGTGACGACCTCCACCTGGAACCCCTTGGCGATGAGGACGTCCTGGGCCTTGTCCACCTTGGTGTTGCGCACGTCGGGGACGTCGACCGGTGTGGGCCCCAGGCTCACCTTGATGGCCACCGTGGAGTCCTTCTTCACCTTGGCATTGGGGGCCGGGTCCTGGGCAAAGACGGTGCCGGCGGCATTGGTGTCGTTGTTCACCGCCGTGGACTTGGCTTTGAGCCCGGCATTGGACAGCTCGCGGATGGCGTCGGCCTCGCTGAAGCCGACGACTTGGGGGACGATGGTGCTGGAGCCGCCGCCGACGCCCAGTTGGCGGGCCAGCAGGACCAGGAAGGCGGCCAGCAGGCCGAGCAGGACCACCAGCACGACGAAGTAGACCCCGGTGCGCCGGGGCCGGTCAGGCTCGACCGGGGCGGCGATCACACCGGTGCGGGCCATGGCCCGGGTGCCGTCGGCGCCCACCCGGGGCTGGACCTGGGTGGCGCCCATGACGCCGGTGGCGGCCCCCGCCCCGGCCATCCCGGCCGCGGTCATGACGCCGGTGACGTCGCCGGCGGCACCCACCGCCGCGGCCTGCACCGGCTGGCCCCGTCCGAAGCGGACCAGGTCGGCCCGCAGCTCCTCGGCCGTCGTGTAGCGGTCGCCCCGGTTCTTGGCCATGGCCTTGGCGATGACCGCCTCGAGCTGGGGCGGGATGTCGGGGTCGAGCTGGGACAACGGGACGGGGGCCTCGCGGACGTGCTGGTAGGCGATGGCCACCGGCGACTCGCCGGTGAACGGCGGCCGCCCCGAGACCATCTCGTAGAGCACCACGCCGAGTGAGTACACGTCGCTGCGGGCGTCGATGCTGACGCCCTGGGCCTGCTCGGGCGAGAAGTAGGTGGCGGTGCCCATGACCGCCCCGGTCTGGGTCAGGCTCTCCTGGGGGTCGTTGGCCCGGGCGATGCCGAAGTCGGTGACCTTGACCAGGCCGGAGATGAGCACGTTGCCGGGCTTGACGTCGCGGTGCACCACCCCGCCCCGGTGGGCGAAGTCGAGGGCGGCGGCGATGTCGGCGCCGATGGCCGCCGCCCGCAGGGGGGCCAGGCGTCCGTCGGCGCGGATGACCTCGCGCAGGGTGAGCCCGTCGATGTACTCCATGACGATGAAGTAGGTGCCTTCCTCCTCACCCCAGTCGTAGATCGACACGATGTTGGGGTGGTTGAGGTTGGCGGCGGCCCGGGCCTCACGGCGGAAGCGCTCGACGAACGACTGGTTGCCCGAGAACTCCGGGAACAGCACCTTCAGGGCCACCGGCCGGTCGAGCAGCAGGTCGCGGGCCAGGTAGACCTCGGCCATGCCACCCCGGGCCAGGTGACGGACGATCTCGTACCGTCCGGTGAAGACCTGCTGGGCCATGGGGTTCCCCAGCCTACGGCCGCGGGCGGCGGTCGTGGGCCACGGGGGCCGAGTCGGTCACGGGGACGAAGCAGCCGGGGTGGGCCGGGTGGGTGGCGAGGGCGGGGTGGCCGTGGCGGAGGACGGTCATGGGCCGGCCAGGGCCGCCTGCATGACCGCCTTGGCGATGGGGGCGGCCACCGTGCCACCCGTGGCCTCGTTGACGTTGGGCTGGTCCTCGACGATGACGGCCACCGCCACCTTGGGGTCCTGGGCCGGAGCGAAGGAGACGAACCAGGTGTGGGACGTGTCGCGGCCGGTCTGGGCCGTGCCCGTCTTGCCCGCCACCGTCACGCCCGGGATCTGGGCCAGGGTGCCGGTGCCCCCCTTGACCACGCCGATCATCATGTCGCGCACGGTGTGGGCCACGTCGGGCGGCACCGCCGTCGTCCACGCCTTGGGCTCGTAGGTCTGGATCACCCGGCCCTCGCTGTCGCGGACCTCGGTCATCACGTGGGGCGTCATCACCACGCCGTCGTTGGCGATGCCGGCAGCCACCAGGGCCATCTGCAGCGGCGTGGCCGCCACGTCCTGCTGGCCGATGGCCGACTTGGCCAGGGCGGGCTTGTCGCGGGCCAGCGCGGCGGCGGTCGGAAAGGTGGAGGGCTGGGCGAAGGGGAGGTCGATGGGCGGGGTCTTGGTGAACCCGAACGACTGGGCGCCGGCGGCCAGCTTGTCGGCGCCGATGTCGAGGCCCAGCTGGGCGAACGAGGTGTTGCACGACACCCGCAGGGCCTCGGGCAGAGGGCCGCCACAGACCTCGTTGCCGAAGTTCTTCAGCGGTTGGGTGGTCTGGGGCAGGGCGATCTGGGAGACGAAGGGGTAGACGGGTTGGGTGACTGTGGCCGTGCCCGTGGCCAGGCCGGTGGACGCCGTCACCACCTTGAAGCTCGACCCGGGGAAGTAGCGCTCGCGGTAGGAGCGCGGCAGCAGGGGCTTGGCCGGGTCGTTGTTGAGCGCCGTCCAGGCGTCGCGCACGGCTGCCTGGTTGTGGCCGGCCAGGGGGTTGGGGTCGTCGGCCGGGTAGTCGGCCATGGCCAGGATGGCACCGGTGCGGGGGTTCAGGGCGACGACCGCGCCCTTGCGCGGGCCCAACGCCTGGGTGGCGACCTGCTGCAGCGCCTTGGACACGCTGAGGGTGACGTTGGCGCTGTGCTCCTTCTGCAGGAGGATGTCGCTCAGGCGGTCGAGCCTGAACTTCTGGTCGCGGCCGGTGAGGGCGTCGTTGTACGTGCGCTCCACGCCGTCGGTGCCGTAGGTGAACGAGAAGTAGCCGGTGAGGTGGCCGAACAGCGCGCCCTCGGGGTAGCTGCGCTGGCGCTGGAAGTCGTCGTTGGTGGGGGTCGACTCGGCGATGACGGCGCCGTCGGAGGTCTGGATGGCCCCTCTCGGCTGGACGAAGTCGCGCACGACGGCCCGGCTGTTGCCGGGGTTGTCGTTGAGGCGCTTGGCGTCGACCACCTGCAGCCAGTTGAGCTGCACGAACAGGGCGACGAACAACACGGCCAGGCCGATGCCCAGGCCGCGGATCTGGCGGTTCACGCCCGCGTCTCGGTCAGCGCCCGGGCCTCGGCCTGCTCGCGCTCGGCCTGGTCGTGGGAGATGCGCAGCAGCAGGGCCAGCAGGGCGTAGTTGGCCAGGAGCGAGGAGCCGCCGTAGGACACGAACGGCAGCGTGATCCCGGTGAGGGGCACCAGCCGGGTCACCCCGCCGATGATGACGAAGGCCTGCACCCCGAGGATGGTCGTGAGCCCCGCCGCCAGCAGCTTCTCGAACGGCGGCTCGGCCCGCAGGGCGATGCGGATGCCGGTGGCCACCAGGAGCAGGAAGGCGATGACGATGGCGGTGGTGCCGAGCAGGCCCAGCTCCTCGCCGATGGCGGCGAAGATGAAGTCGGTGGACACCGCGGGGATGCGCTGGGGGCTGCCCTGGGCGATGTTGGTGCCCGCCAGGCCGCCGGCGGCGAAGGCGAACAGGGCCTGGACGATCTGGTAGCCGGTGCCGCC
>JBBWZS010000092.1:0-14191 GCA_039649175.1 Acidimicrobiaceae bacterium | reverse complement strand
TCCATGGCGTCGTTGACCGTGGCCCGGGCCTCGATGGCCACCATGTCGGGCCGGGGGATCATCACCTCGCGCACGACGGTGTCGCCGAACTCGATGATCGAGTGGATGAGCTGGCGCTCCTCCCGCTCGATCACGTCCTCCTCGACGGCCACGTCGGCCAGGGCCAGCAGCTCCTGCTCCGACACATAGGGGCCCTCCTTCAGGCCCTTGCCGGGGACGATCAGGTTGGTCAGCCCGATGAGGGCCCGGGCCAGCACCCGCACCGGCGGGAAGCGGACGATGGCCGACACCAGCGGGGCGACCAGCAGCGAGGCCCGGTCCGGGTGCTGCACGGCGTAGGTCTTCGGGAGCGACTCGCCCAGCACGAAGATGACGACCACCTCGAAGGCGGTGGCCACGGCCACGCCCAGGCCGCCGAAGACCCGCTCGGCCACCACGCCGACCAGGGTGGCCGCCACCAGGTGGCAGAGCAGGAGCAGGAACAGGACGGGGTTGAGGAAGCGCTCGGGGTGGTCGATGAGGCTGACCAGCGCCTTCGAGCCTCGGCGGCCCTCCTCGGACAGGGTCAGGGCCTTGATCCGGTTGGTGCGGGTCAGGGCCGTCTCGGCCATGGCCAGGACCGCGGCCACCCCGATCAGGGCGAACACGGCGATCACCATCCACAGCTCGGCCGGGTTCATGGGCCCGGCCTCATGAGGATGATCGCGGGAAGCTCTCCAGCAGCTCCCGCTCCCGCTGCTCCATCGCCTCCGCCTCCTCCGTGTCGACGTGGTCCATGCCCAGGATGTGCAGGATCCCGTGGACCACGAGCAGCTTCATCTCGTCGTCGTAGGTGCCGGCGTGCTCGGGGGCGTTGCGAGCCGCCACCGCCGGGCAGACGACGACGTCGCCCAACAGGTTGGGCGGGTCGGACGACTCGGGGTCCACGCCCGGGCCGGGGCCGAGCGAGTCGGGCGAGCGGCCGCCCTCGACCACGTCGTCGTCGTCGATGGGAAAGGCCAGCACGTCGGTGGGGCCGTCCTTGCCCAGGAACCGCTTGTTCAGCTCGGCCATGGCCGCCTCGTCGACGAAGAGCATGGACAGCTCCGAGTCCGACTTCACGCCCTGGGCGGCCAGGACGGCCTTGGCCAACCGGACCAGGCCGAGGGTGTCGACCGGTTGGGCCGACTGCTCGTCGGCCGCGAACACCTCAACAGTCATCAGGCGCTCATCAGAGGGCGCTGGCCCGCTCGTAGGCGTCGACGATCTGCTGGACGATGCGGTGGCGGACCACGTCCTTCGAGGTCAGGTGGACGAAGCTCAGCCCGTCGATGTCGGTGAGAATCTTCTCCAGGCCGAGCAGCCCGCTGCGGCCGGCCTGCAGGTCGACCTGGGTCACGTCGCCGGTGACGACGGCCCGGGAGCCGAAGCCGATGCGGGTCAGGAACATCTTCATCTGCTCGGGCGTGGTGTTCTGGGCCTCGTCGAGGATGAGGAAGCTGTCGTTCAGGGTGCGGCCCCGCATGTAGGCGAGGGGGGCGACCTCGATGGTGTCACCGTCGAGCAGGCGCTTGGCGCCCTCGGGCCCGAGCATGTCGTAGAGGGCGTCGTAGAGGGGCCGCAGGTAGGGGTCGACCTTGGCCATGAGGTCGCCGGGCAGGAACCCGCGCCGCTCCCCCGCCTCCACCGCCGGGCGGGTGAGGATGATGCGGCTCACCGTGCCCACGTTGAGGGCCTGCACGGCGAGGGCCACGGCCAGGTAGGACTTGCCCGTACCCGCGGGGCCGATGCCGAAGGTGACCACGTTGGCGGCGATGGCGTCGACGTAGGCGCGCTGGCCGCTGGTCTTGGGACGGACGGTGCGGCCCCGCCCCGAACGCAGCACCTCGGCGGCCATGACCACCGACGGGCGCTCATCGGCCTTGGCCATGTCGATGGTGCGGCGCACGTCGGCGGCGTCGAGGCGGTGACCCTGGCGGAGGAGCACGACCAGCTCCTCGAAGAGGCGCCCGACCCGGTCGGCGTCGGTCCCGGTGACGGTGATCTCGTTGCCCCTGACCAGAATCTCGGCGTCGCCGAACGCCGCCTCGATGAGGCGGAGCAACTCGTCCCGGTGGCCGAGGAGGCCCACCATGAGACGGTTGTCGGGGACGAGAACCTTGACCTGGGTCGGAGACACTGGTGAGGCACCCACGTTACCGGTTCGTCCTCAGCCGGGGGGCCAATCCATGGGCCGGCCCCCGAGCACGTGCAGATGGAGGTGGGGCACCGAGTTGCGGGCGTCGTCGCCCACATTGAACACGAGGCGCCAGCCACGGTCGGCCAGGCCCTCGAGCTCGGCCACCCGGCGCGCGGTCTGGAACATCTCGCTGAGCACGTCGGCGTCGGCGGGGTCGATGGTGGCGGCCGATTCGATGTGGCGGCGGGGCACGACGAGGACGTGGGTGGGCATCGCCGGGTTGACGTCGCGGAAGGCGAAGGTGAGCGGGGAGGACGCCACCTCCTCGGCCGGCAGGTCCCCGGCCACGATCCGACAGAAGATGCAGTCGGCGGGCGACGGCGGGTCGCTGCGAGCCTCGGTCACCACGATCCACCGTAGCCATCCCCGGCGACCTGCTCGACCATCCTCGCCGCCGGGACCGCCGGTAGCGTGGCCCGGTGAGCGGGACGGAGGACGGCGGCTGGCTGGACTTCGACGGGGTCGAACGCTGGGTCGCCGAAGCCCAGGTCCGCGATGCGGTCGACGCCCGTCAGCGCGAACGTTGGCTGCGGCGCCAGGCGGAGGATGAGGCCGCCTTCGCCGGCCTGCTCCTCGACCTGGCCGAGCGTCGGGTGGCCGTCGTCGCCACCACCACCGGGGGGCGCCGTCACATCGGGCGGGTGGAGGCGGTGGGCGCCGATTTCGCGGCGATCACAGGCCCGGGGGGCCAGATCACCCTGCTGGCCCTGGGCGCGGTGGCCGCCGTGAGCCGGGCCCGAGCGGGCGAGACCCGCCTGCCCGACGGCATCGGCCGGCGCACGCCCGAGACCCCGCCGGCGGTGATGGTGACGATGGCCGACGTGATCGGCCACGCCGTGGAACGACGACCTCGCGTGCGGCTGTTCGCCGGCGCCAGCGGGGTCGGCGGTGAGTTACGGGCACTGGGAGCCGACGTGGTGACGCTGTACACCGACGGAGACCCGGCGGGCCTCGCCTACGTGAGGCTGGCGTCGGTGTCGGAGCTCTCCTTCTTGGACTCGGGATAGAGATGCTCGAGTGAGCCGGCGGGTATGCGCGAGGCGGCGATGAAGGCGTCGACCTCTTCCTGCTGGAGGCGGATGACCCGGCCGAACTTGTAGGCCGGCAGTTCGGCCTCGTCGATGAGCCGGTAGAGCGTGCGCACCGTGACGCCCAGCCGACGGGCGGCCTCACCGGTGCTCATCCAATGAACGGCATCCTCGGCCATGTCCTGATGATACCTCACCGGCCCGTTCTTCCTGTGGATTTTCATGAGCTTTCACCCGCCCGACGAACCCGGTCGCCGAAGGGGTGGGTACCATCGTGGGGCCAAGCGGTGCGTGCGAGCGGCCCCCCGTCCCGTGCGAAAACGTGGCAGGAGATGAACCATGCAGACGTCGAACCCGCCCACCAAGGTCGTCAGCGCCGTGCTGGCCGCCATCATCGCCGTGGTCCTGGCGGGAGGCGTCATCGGCGTCGTCACCCACTCCAGTGGTGAGAGCGCGCAGGACAAGCAGGCCAAGCAGGACGCCGCCGCTCAGAAGCAGGCGGCCGACGAGCGCAAGCGACAGGCCGATGCCGATCGTGCCGCCGCCGGCAGCGCCGAGGCCGACAAGAAGGCCCTCGACCTGATCACCGCCAATCAGCAGGCGTGCAACGACCGGTTCATCCCCAGCGCCAACGCCCGGGCCGACCAGGCCCTGAAAGACCTGGCCGATCAACGGGCGGCCCTGGAGAAGATCGAGGCGGAACTGCCCGCCGGCAAGGCCAAGGACACGCTGGCGTCCCAGATCGGCCCCGGCTTCGACTCGAGTGAGGCGCTGATCAAATCCGAGCAGCGTTCGGCCATCTCCGAGTGCCAGCTGGCCTTCACCGTCTTCCAGCTCACCCGGGAGCCACCGACCACCGTCGGGGACTGAGGAAGGCCGGCACCGCTCAGGGGCTGACGGCGGCGGGTGACGCCGCCCAGGCCTCCTCCAGCACGTCGACCAACAGGTCCGGGCGCTGGGCGCCGGAGACGCCGTAGGCCCCGTTGATCACGAAGAAGGGGACGCCGGTGATGCCGAGCGCCGCCGCCCGCGCCTCGTCGGCGCGCACCTCGTCGGTGAAGGCATCACCCTCCAGTGTCGCCTTGACCTCGTCGGGGTCGAGGCCGACCTCGGCGGCCAGCGCCACGAGGACGCCGATGTCGCCGATGGCGGCGCCCTCGGTGAAGGTGGCGGCCAACAGCCGCTCCTTCATGGGCTGCTGCACCCCCCGCAGGCGGGCCAGCTGCAACAGGCGGTGGGCAGCGAGGGTGTTGCCGGGCCTGGCCAGGTCGAAGCGCAGGTCCAGTCCTTCGCCGGCTCCGGCCTCCACCATGCGGTCGATCATGGCCTGTGCCTCGGGCACCGACCGGTCGTACTTGCCCGCCAGGCGTTCGACGTAGGACCCCTCGCGCACCGCCGGAGCCGCCGGGTCGAGCTCGAAGGCCCGCCACACCACCTCGACCTCGTCGCGGTGGGCGAAGCGGGACAGGGCGGCTTCGAACCGGCGCTTGCCGACGTAGCACCACGGGCACACCACATCGGACCAGATCTCGATTCTCATGGTCAGTGACAACAGCGACGGAGGCCCCGCTCATCCCGACCAGGTGCGGGTCGGTGGCGCACGGCTACCCCCGCCAAACCTCTCGTGGACCTGCGGGGACTTGAACCCCGGACTTCCTGCATGCCATGCAGGCGCTCTACCAGGCTGAGCTACAGGCCCGCGGCCCTCACCCTACCGGATGCGGGCCCCCCGGCGACCACCGATACGATCGACCCGTGGACGACGGCTACGACCCCCAGGCCATCGAGCGCAAGTGGCAGGCGCGCTGGCGCGACGAGGGCACCTACGAGGTCGACAACGACGACCCCCGCCCGCCGTTCTACTGCCTGTGCATGTACCCCTACCCGAGCGGGGCCGCCCACCAGGGCCACGTCCGCAACTACACGTTCGGCGACCTGATCGTTCGCCACAAGACGATGGCGGGCCACGCCGTGCTGTCGCCCATGGGCTTCGACTCGTTCGGCCTGCCGGCGGAGAACGCCGCCATCAAGACCGGCGTGCACCCCCGCCCGTTCACCGACGACCGCATCGCCCAGCTCAAGGCCTCGATCGAGCGCCTGGGCGCGGTCTACGACTGGCGGCGGGAGGTCCGCAGCCACGACCCGTCGTACATGCGCTGGACCCAGTGGATCTTCCTGCGCCTGCTGGAGGCGGGCCTGGCCTACCGGCGGCGGGCGCCGGTGAACTGGTGCCCGGGCTGCCAGACGGTGCTGGCCAACGAGCAGGTGCTGGCCGACGGCACCTGCGAGCGCTCCGGCGACGTGGTCACCAAGCGCGACCTGGAGCAGTGGTTCTTCCGCATCACGGCCTACGCCGACCAGCTCCTCGACGATCTCGACGGCCTCGACTGGCCCGAGCGGGTCAAGACCATGCAACGCAACTGGATCGGCCGCTCCGAGGGGGCCGAGTTCGATCTGGCCGTCGACGGCAGGCCCGAGGTCACCGTGCGGGTGTTCACCACCCGCCCCGACACCACCTTCGGGATGACCTATGCCGTGCTCGCCCCCGAGCACCCGCTGGTGGGCGAGCTCACCACCGCCGACCATGCCGACGAGGTAGCGGCCTTCGTGGCCAGGGTGGCGACCGAGTCCGAGGTCGAGCGCCAGACCACCGAGGGGCCCGTCGACAAGCGGGGCGTGTTCACCGGCTCCCACGTGGTCAACCCGTTCAACGGCAAGGCCGTGCCCGTGTACCTGGCCGACTACGTGCTCATGGGCTACGGCACGGGGGCGATCATGGCCGTGCCCGGCGAGGACCAGCGCGACTGGGACTTCGCCGCCGCCTACGGCCTTCCCGTCATCCGCACGGTGGCGCCCCCCGACGGCTGGGAGGGCGAGGCCTACACGGGCGACGGCCCCGCCATCAACAGCGAGTGGCTCGACGGGCTGGCCAAGGACGAGGCGGTGGTCAAGGCCATCGACTGGCTCACCGAGCGCGGCATCGGCCGGCGCACGGTGAACTACCGCCTCCGCGACTGGCTCCTGTCGCGCCAGCGGTTCTGGGGCTGCCCCATCCCGGTGGTCTACTGCCCCGACCACGGCGTGGTGGCCGTGCCTGACGACCAGCTGCCGGTGCTGGCGCCCGACGACGTCGAGTTCCGCCCCACCGGCGAGTCGCCCCTCAAGTCCCACGAGGCGTTCCTCACCACCACCTGTCCCACCTGCGGGGGCCCCGCCACCCGCGAGACCGACACCATGGACACCTTCGTCGACTCGTCGTGGTACTTCCTGCGCTTCACGGACGCCACCAACGACCGGGCGCCGTTCGACCCCGTGGTAGCCGCCCACTGGCTGCCCGTCGACCAGTACATCGGCGGGATCGAGCACGCCATCCTCCACCTGATGTACGCCCGGTTCTTCACCAAGGCCCTGGCCGACCTGGGCGTGGCGCCGAAGGACCTGCGCGAGCCCTTCGCCCGCCTGTTCACCCAGGGCATGATCCGCATGGGCGGCTCCAAGATGTCCAAGTCCAAGGGCAACCTGGTCGACCCGTCGGGCTACTTCGACACCGTCGGCGCCGACGCCCTGCGCCTGTTCCACCTGTTCGTGGGGCCTCCGGCCGACGACTTCGACTGGACCGAGCAGACCGACGAGATCGTCAACGGTTGCGCCCGCTACCTGGCACGGGTGTGGCGCCTGGCCACCGGCCAGGTGACGCCTGGGCCCGAGCGGCCCCCTGAGCGGGCTGGGCCCGTCGAGGGCACGCAGCCGGGCGACGATCTCGTCCATGCCACCCACCGCCTCATCGCCAGGGTCGATGACGACTACGAGCGCTGGTCGTACAACACGGCGGTGGCCGCCTGCATGGAGTTCACCAACCTCGTCTACCGCCACGTGCAGTCGGGCGCCTCGGGCTCCGAGGTCGACGCCGCCGTCGACAGCCTGCTGTTGCTGCTGGCCCCGATGACGCCCCACATCACCGCCGAGCTCTGGGAGCGCCGCAAGGGCGACGGCGCTCTCATCCACGGCGAAGCGTGGCCCGAGGCCGACCCCGCCCTGGCCGTCGTCGCCCGGGAGACGATGATCGTGCAGGTGAACGGCAAGGTCCGTGACCGCATCGACGTGGCCGCCGACGTCGACGAGGCCGAGATGCAGCGACTGGCCCTGGCCTCGCCCCGGGTGCATGCCGCCCTCGAAGGACGCACACCGGCGCGCGTGGTCTCCCGCCCCCCCAAGTTGGTGAACCTGGTCGTCACCCGGTGACCAGCCTGCGTGGCCGAACGCAGTCACAGCCCCTCTGGGAACGGCGGTTCCGGGCGCCCACGGTGAGCTTCCCCTCGTGGGCCCGCCACGCCCCCGACCGGCTGGCCTTCACCTCCAACGAGAGCGGCGCCTGGCAGGTCTACGCCTGGGACCGGGCGGCGGGCACCCATCGCCGGGTCACCGACGACCCCATCGGCGTGGCCGGCGGCACGTGCACTCCCGACGGCGAGGGCATCGTGTGGTTCAACGACACCACCGGCGACGAGGTCGGCCACTGGCTGGTCGAGCCCTTCGCCGGCCACGGGGCGCGACGGCAACTGGCGCCCGGCGTGGCCGACGCCTGGAGCTCGGGCCTGGCCCTGGGTGGCGACCTGGTGGTGGTGGGCACCGCGTCCGACGACGGGTACGCCGTGCACATCTGCGAGGGCGGAGCCGAGGCCCGGGTGGTGCACCGTCACCCCGAGACCGTCGAGGTGGCGGGGCTGTCCCGTGACGCCTCGCTGCTCGCTCTCGAGCACGCCGAGCACGGCGACACCATGCACCTCGCCCTCCGGGTCGTCGAGCCCCGGTCGGGCCGCACCGTCGGCGAGCAGTGGGACGGCGCCGGTCTGGGGCTGTCCGTCGCCGGGTGGTCGCCCGTGGCCGGCGACCAGCGCCTGGCCCTGGTGCACGAGCGCGAGGGGCGCGACCTCCCGGCGGTGTGGGACCTGGCCACCGGCGTGCGCCGTGACCTTCCCGTCGAGCTGCCCGGTGACGTCGAGGTGGCCGGGTGGTGGCCCGACGCGTCGGCCCTGCTCCTCGTCCAGGACTTCGAGGGGCGCAACCGCCTCTGGCGCCTCGATCTCGCCACTGAGGCGTTGACGGCCGTCGTCCACCAGGAGGGCACCATCTCGGGCGCCCGTGTCCGCCCCGACGGTGAGGTGTGGCTGCGCGTCGCCAGCGGCGCCGTCCCCGCCAGTGTCCGGACGGCCGAAGGCGCCGCCGTCATGCCGGCGGTCGAGGGCGAGCAGGCCCCCGGAGGGGTGGCCTACCGCTCGTGGTGGTTCCCGGGCCCGGCCGGCGCCGACGTCCACGGCTTCGTGGCCGCGCCGGCCGGCGCCGGGCCCCACCCCACGCTCATGCTCGTGCACGGCGGGCCCACCTGGGCCTACTCCGACGCCTTCATGCCCGAGGTGCAGGCCTGGGTCGACCACGGGGTGGCGGTGGCCATGGTCAACTACCGGGGCTCCACCGGGTACGGCACCGCCTTCCGCGACGCCCTGATCGGCAACCCCGGCTTTCCCGAGGTGGCCGACGTGGTGGCCGGTCTCGACGCCCTGGTGGCCGAGGGCCTCGCCGACCCCGCCCGCGCCGTCATCGGCGGGGGGTCCTGGGGCGGCTACATCACCCTGCTGGCCCTGGGTCTGCATCCCGACCGGTGGGCGGCGGCGGTGGCGGCCGTGCCCGTCGGTGACTACGTGGCCGCCTTCGCCGACGAGGCTCCCGGCCTCCAGTCCTTCGACCGCACGCTGTTCGGCGGGTCTCCCGACGAGGTGGGCGACCTCTACCGGGAACGGTCGCCCCTGACCTACGTCGACCGGGTGCGCACCCCGGTGCTGGTCATCGCCGGCGACAACGACAGTCGCTGCCCCATCCGCCAGGTGCTCAACTACGTGGAGGCGCTGCGCGCCCGAGGCGGCGAGGTCGAGCTCTACCGGTTCGACGCCGGCCACGGTTCGATGGTGGTCGACCAGCGGGTCGACCACATGGCCGCCGAGCTGAACTTCGTCCTCCCCCGCCTGGGGCTCACCCCGATGACAGCTCGACCAGCTTGAGCACCGTCTTCCAGTTGCGGGTGGTGACCGGGGTCGGGAAGACGTCCAGGGCCTGAGGCAGCTTCGTCCTGGCCATGCCGTGGGGCAGGTGCAGGTAGATCTGGCGCCCGTGGAGGACGAACCGGTCGGGGGCGAAGGGGGCGGGGTCGACACCGTCGAGCGCCCCCGGAGGCGCGTCGCTGCTCAGAAAGGTCACGTGCAACTCGGTGGGCGGGACACGGGGGAAGGGGTTGTCGTCCACCACCGCCGCCATCTGGGTGGCGGTACGCAGCACCACCGCCACCGTGAAACCGGTCATGGCCTCGAGGCGCGCCGCCAGGTCGGCGGCGAGCTTGCCGGGTGAGCGCGCCCGGTGGCGGAACACCACGTTGCCGCTCTGGATGTAGGTGGTGACGCCTTCGCAACCGGCGTCGGTGCACAGCTCCCGCAGGTCGGCCATGGCCAGCCTGTGCCGCCCTCCCACGTTGATGCCCCGCAACAAGGCGACGTAGGTCGTCACGCCGGAGGTCAGCGGCGCTTGCGCCGGTCGGAACGGCGGGCGTGCTCGGTGGCCCGCAGGGCGGTGGACGTGGCCTCCTGGCGCAGGCCTCGCCACGACTCGAGGCGCTGGACGGCCAGCTCCCTCCGCCCCACCGCCGCCCCCACGGCACATCCGGGCTCCTGGTCGTGCCGGCAGTCGCTGAACCGGCAGTCGACGGCCAGGTCGGCGATGTCGGCGAAGGTCTGGTCCACCGCCTCGGTCTCGGCCCACACACCGATGGAGCGCACGCCGGGCGTGTCGATGAGGCATCCCCCGCCGGCGAGGAGCTGCATCTGGCGGGCGGTGGTGGTGTGGCGGCCCCTCGAGTCGCCGGTGCGCACGGCGCCGGTGTCGGCCACCTGGCGACCGCACAGGGCGTTGACCAGCGTCGACTTGCCCGCGCCTGACTCGCCCACGACGACGACCGTGCGGTCGACGGCGGCGGCGACCAGGTCGTCGACGCCTCGGCCGGCCAGGGCGGCGACGGTCACCACCTCCAAGCCGGGGTCGAAGGTGCGGGCGGTGTCGGCGTCGGCGTCGGCATCGACGGCCAGGTCGGCCTTGGTGAGCACCAGCAACGGGCGGGCACCGGAGTCGCTGACCTGGGCCAGGAGGCGCTGGACCCGGCCGGGCTTCAGTGGGCGGTCGAGGCCGCACACGATCACGACGATGTCGACGTTGGCGGCGATGGGCTGGTTGAGCCCGGTCGACGGGTCGAGGCGCTGGAGCAGCGAACTGCGCTCCAGCAGATGGGTGGTGAGCCCGCCGGCGGCCACGACCCAGTCTCCGACGGCCAGTGGTGGGACGGAGCGTTGCAGCTGGAGCTGGCGTGCCTCACCGGCGATGGCGGTGAGCACGGCGCTGCCGTCGTGGCGCATGACCCGTCCCGGCTCCCCGCCGGCCGCGCGATGAGCTGAGAACAGCGCCTCCCACCGTTCGTTCCAGCCCAGCGCCTCCAGGGTCAGGGCCGGTTCGGACGGCCGCGGTTCAAGAGGCGGCGGGTCGGGCGGGTCGGCAGCGGGGGTCATGCAGGGGCTACGAGCCCTCACCCTCGAGGAACCGCTCCACCTCGGCGCCCAGCTCGTCGGCGGTGGGCAGGTTCTCCCAGCCGGTGGCGGCCAGCCCGCCGGTCTCCTCGGCGTCGGCCCGGGACTCGAGCTGGCGCACCAGGGCGCTGTGCTCGGCGCTGTTGGCGGTGAGCTCGTCGAGTCGCTGGCGTGCGGCGGCGGCGGCATCGGCCAGCTCCTCGGTGTCGACGACCACGTCGGACACCTTGGCCAGGCCCTCGAGGAGCAGCACGGCGGCCTCGGGATAGGCCATGGCCGCGGCGTAGTGCGGCACCCGGGCCCACAGCCCGACGGCGGGGATGCCGAGCCCGGCGAAGCGACGTTCGACCGCCACCAGCACGCCGGCGGGCACCTCGAGGGTCCCGCTGACGACCCCGACGCTGCGGGCCAGCTCCGACGACGTGGCCGTGGCCGCCAGGCTGGCCGGGCGGGTGTGGGGCACGGGCGCCGGGAAGGCGCCCAGTCCGACCAGCATGCGCACACCGAAGGAGACGGCCAGCTCGCCGACCGCCTCGGCGTAGGCCCGCCACAGGTGGTCGGGCTCGGGGCCGACGATGAGGAGCACGTCGTGGCCCTGTGCGTCGTGACCGGCACGCAACTCGATCTCGGGCCAGACCAGGTCCTCGTAGACGCCGTCGACGATGCGGGCGGTCGGCCGGCGGGCCCGGTGGTCGAGGAGCATGTCGGCGTCGAAGGTGGCGATCACCTCGGTCTCGATCCCGGTCAGGAGCGCCTCCTGGGCGGTGGCACCACCGAGGCCGGCGTCGATCCACCCCTCCGGGGCCATCACCAGCACGGGCCGGTCGAGCTCGGGTCGGGAGTGCACGACGTACAGGGCGGGACGTTCATCCATCGGTTCCACGGTACCGTCCGTGGCAGCGCAAACTTTTTGCTTTCCGTCGACGGTGTATCGAACGACCCCCCGAGGAGCCCGGAGATCCAGCCATGACCGATGTGACCGACGCCACCTTCGAGCGCGACGTGCTGCAGCGCTCGGCCCAGGTCCCGGTGATCGTCGACCTGTGGGCCGAATGGTGTGGTCCGTGCAAGACCCTCGGGCCCATCCTGGAGAAGGTGGTGGCGGCCACCGGCGGAGCAGTGGAGCTGGCCAAGGTCGACGTCGACGCCAACCCCAAGATCGGCGCCAGCTTCGCCGTGCAGTCCATCCCCGCGGTGTTCGCCCTGCGCGACGCCAAGGTGGTCGACTCGTTCGTGGGCGCCGTCCCCGAGGCCACCGTCACCGCCTTCGTGTCCCGGCTCCTGCCCGCCCCCTCCGAGGTCGACGGCCTGGTCGCCGCCGGCGACGAGGCCTCGCTGGCCCGGGCCCTCGAGATCGAGCCCGACCACCCGGGGGCGGTCGTGGCCATGGCCGACCTCCTCGTCGACCGGGGCGAGACCGACCAGGCCCTGGAGCTGCTGGCGCGCGTGCCCGACAGCGGCGAGGCCCGCCGGGTGGCGGCCCGGGCCCGGCTCGGCACCGGCGACGCCGATGGCCCAGTCGATATCGACGCCCGCCTGACCGCCCTGCTGGAGCGGGTCAAGGCCGACGACGCCGCCCGCCAGGAGTTCATCGACCTCCTCGAGGTGCTCGGCCCCGACGACCCCCGCACGCCGCAGTACCGCCGGGCCCTGACGTCCCGGTTGTTCTGATCCGTCGCTTCCCGTCGCCGTGGCCATCCAGCGCAACGACGACCACTGGGTGTGGGTGGGCGGGCCCGTCCCACCGGGCGCCGCCGCCATCACCGTCTGGCGGGTGATCTCGGTGCGGCGCGCCAACGCCGGCGACGTCCACCTCATGCGTCACGAACGCGAGCACCTGGCCCAGTGGCGCCGGCTCGGCGTCGGCCGGTTCCTGGCCCAGTACCTGGGCGCCTACCTGCGCGGTCGGGCCCACGGCTACGGGCACGCCGACGCCTACCGCCTCATCCCACTCGAGGTGGAGGCCGAGCAGGCCGCCGTCGACGCCGCGCACCTCGCCGCTGCCGCCGGCGACCCCGGCCAGGCCGCCGCCAGTGGCATTGACCCGCACCCGCCCCTAACCTAGGGGCAGCTCGTCCGCCGTCACTGCTCGACGGCGCTCCTCCCCCCGTCCGGCTCCGCCCTCCCGGGGCGCCACCCCGGCCGCTTCCCCCCGACGCCACCGCGCCCAGGGAGCCGCCCGTGAACGAGCCCGCCGTTGCCGAACCGTCCACCGATCCGACGCTGCCGTGGGCCGGCCGGGTCGCCCGGCTGCGGTCCACTCTCGGCCAGCTGCCGAGGCCGGTCGTGGTCGCCGGGGCCGCCGGCCTGGTCGTCGTGGCCATCGTCACCGTTGTCGTCCTGTCGGCGCTGCACCGCTCGTCGGCGCCGCCTGCACTGGCCCTGCCCCAGGCGGGTGGCGCCGGAGCGTCGGCCTCGCCACCGGGGAGTGGTGTCGACCGGGCACCGGCGGACACGGGTGCATCGGCGGCGGCGGCCGAGACGGTCACCGTCCACGCCGCCGGGGCGGTGACGCGGCCGGGTGTCTACGTGCTGCCCGGCCGGGCCCGGGTCGCCGACCTGCTGGCCGCTGCCGGTGGTGCCCTGGCCGATGCCGACGTCGACACGCTCAACCTGGCAGCCAAGCTCACCGACGCCGAGCGGGTCTACGTCCCCCGCAAGGGCGAGGCGCCCGCTCCGGCGGCCGGTGACTCCCCCACCGGCGGCTCTCCCACGGGCTCGGGCGCCGCGGCCACCGGGCCCATCGACCTCAACACCGCCACCGCCGCCCAGCTCGACGTGCTGCCCGGCGTGGGGCCCACCACGGCCAAGGCCATCGTCGCCTACCGCAGCGCCCACGGCCGGTTCCGTTCGGTGACCGATCTGCTGGGCGTCCCCGGCATCGGGCCGGCCAAGCTCGACGCCATCCGCCCCCTGGTGACGGTCTCCGCGCCGTGAGCGACCTGGCCACCGTGGTGATGGCGCTGGCGGCAGCGGCAGGGGCCTGGACGGCGGCGCCGGCGACGGCCACGCCACTCGCCCTGCTCGTCGCCGGGTCGGTGGCGGCGGGGAGCCTGCTCCTGCGCCGCCCGGCGGTGCTGTGCGTCGGTGTGGCCCTGGCCACGTCGGGCCTGGCCGCCCGGTCGTGGGCGGGCCTGCATCCCCCGGCACGACAGACCTGGTCGGGCATCGCCACCCTGGTCACCGACCCGGCCCCGGTCTCGGGCGCCCTGGGGACGGTGGTGCGGATCGACGGCAAGCGGGTGCAGGCCTGGGCCCGGGGCCGGACCGCCGGCGACCTGGCCGACCGGCTGGCCGGCGAGCGGGTGCGCCTGGCCGGGCGG
>JBBWZS010000154.1:0-3188 GCA_039649175.1 Acidimicrobiaceae bacterium | reverse complement strand
TCTCGCCGCCGTCTGAGCGACGTAGCCGTGCGCACCACCGCGCCCGAACGGAGAGAGCTACGGCAGGGTGAGAGGCCCGGAGAGGGTGAAGGTCGCCACCAACGACAGGGGCTCGGAGGAGCACCCGGCCCTCGTGCGCTTGAAGATCTCGACGGCTCGGGCGGCGTAGGTGCCGCCTCCCGATGCGCCCTGGTAGGCGCCCGTCCCGCCCACCACGACATAGCTCCCGTTGGTGAAATCGACCCTGGCCACGCAGCTGCGGGGGTCGAAGGTCACGCCCCCCGGCGGTGTGCTCGTGACGACGGTGATCGTGCCGCCCGGCAGGGTGATGCGGTCGGCGCCCGGCGGTTGGTCGACGGGCCGGTCGGTGCCGGCGCCGTTGACGACGCCCGATGCCACCACGCTGCTCACCAGGTTCGACCCCGGGTTGCCGCTGAAGGTGATATGGAACGTCTCGGTGCCGGTGACGGCCGAAGCGGGGCCGGCGGCAATGACAACACCGAAGCACGCAGCCGCCAGTCCTGCCATGAGCTTTCTGCGCATGGGCGCAGAGCGTACTCATCCGGGGGCGGGACGTAGCGGTGCTCCGTCGACTGCGAGGCGTACCTACCTACTCCGGCGAGCCGGAAGCACCCGAGCAGGAGGCGCCGGGCTCCTTGGTCTGCGGCCCGTTGCGGTAGTACTTCACGAACCTGGCCAGCTCGGCGTCCGTCGCCGACAGGAGCCCGAGTTGGACACCCCATGCCGAGGCCACGACCGGCGCGGGCAGGCCGGGGAACGGGCTCACCAGCACGTAGGTCTGGCTGTGGGCCAGGTCGCGCAGGACGGCGACCTGATCGGCGGGCAGATCCGGGGCGTAGGTGATCCACACCGCCCCGTGCTCCATGGAGTGCACACCCTGCTCGGTGACGATGGGCTTGGAGTAGAAGCCGCAGTTCTGCCAGATGGGAGCGTGGTCACCCCCCACGGGAGGCGTCTGCGGGTAGTTCACCGTACCCCGCACGTGGTTCTGGGTGAGGTTGGAGAAGGTCTGCACGCCGGGGAGGTCGGCGGGTGGCCTCAGGTCGACAGTCGTGGTCGTGGCCGGGGCGGTGGAGGCCTTCTGGCTCCCCGATCCACAGGCGCCCGTGAGCATCGCCACCACGATGGTCGATGCCAGCGCGGCGGCGATGGTGGTGCGCCTCATCGGCTCACCCGGCTGTCCGCTTGCCTACTTCGACGAACGCCAGACGGAGGCTGGTGAGGGCGTCCCGCAGCGGCCCCTCGTCGTCACCGAGGCGGTCGCCCAAACCTTCGATGATGGCGGCGAGGGCGTCGATGGCGAGCTGGGCCTGGGGCAGGTCGGGCTGTTGCTGGTCGAGGTGCAGGGCGGCGAGCTGGAACAGACCGATGCAGTGGTTGGCGATCACCACCACGGCCGGCGTCTGGAGAAGCTCGCGCTGCACCTCGGCCATGCGGGCGGCCAGCTCCTCCTCACCGGGCTCGGGCCGGTCGGCGGCTCCACCCTGCGACGGTGGCGGCGTCGCCGGTGACGGGGGTGCGGGCGGGTCGTCGCGGTTGACAGGACGCTCGCCCGACGGTGTCCAGATCGTGCTCATGCTGCTAGCCTAGGGCCACAATTGAAGACGGGAAGCGGGATCTTCGGGTCCCCACCCGGCCACCGAAGGGTGCGTCCGGGTCGTTTCGACCGCCACAGGCGGGCGTTGCCTCCCGACGTCCGCCTCTTTCGCGTCACCGATACGAGAACCCGAGCCTAAAGGAGTGATGCCGGATCGCCACAGCGGACGGGAACGACCCGAGGATCAACGACCGCATCCGAGCGCGCGAAGTGCGCCTGGTCGACCCGGACGGAGGCCAGCTCGGGATCAAGCCCACGCTGGAGGCCCTGCGGATCGCCGAGGAGGCGGGGATGGACCTGGTGGAGGTGGCCCCCAATGCCGACCCCCCGGTGTGCCGGATCCTCAACTACGGCAACTGGAAGTACGAGGCGGCCAAACGCGATCGGGAGTCCCGGCGGCGGGCGGCCAGCAGTTCGATCAAGGAGATGAAGTACCGCCCCAAGATCGGCGGCGGCGATTTCGACACCAAGACCCGCAAGGTCGGGGAGTTCCTCGACGAGGGCCACAAGGTGAAGGTCACGATCATGTTCCGTGGCCGTGAAGTCGCTCATCCCGATCTCGGCATGAAGATCCTCAACCGCATCGCCGAGACCCTGGGGCCAGGAGCCAAGGTAGAGGCATCGCCCAAGCTGGACGGCCGCAACATGGTGATGGTGCTGGCCCCCGACAAGCGGGCAAAGGCGGCAGCAGCCAAGGCAGCCGCCGAGGAGGCGGGCGAGGCAGGACCCGAGACCGCCCCTCTGACTGACCTCCACCCAGACCACTGACCGAGATCGGATTCACGACATGCCCAAGATGAAGACACACCGGGGGGCGGCCAAGCGCTTCAAGGTCACCGGCACCGGCAAGATCATGCGGCGCAAGGCGTTCCGGTCGCACATCCTCGAGAAGAAGCCTTCCAAGCGCACCCGCCGGCTGGCCAAGGAAGCCGAGCTTCACGGTGGCGACCGGGCCCAGGTCAAGTCGCTTCTCGGCCTCTAACCCACCTCCGGCACCGCCGCACGTCACCAGCACCACGAAGGGAGCGATTCATGGCCAGGGTCAAGCGCGCAGTACACGGTCGCAAGCACCATCGCGCCGTCCTCAAAGAGGCCCGCGGGTACTACGGCAACAAGAGCCGCAGCTTCAAGGCAGCCAACGAGCAGCTGATGCACTCGCGCCAGTACGCCTACCGCGACCGTCGGGCGCGCAAGGGTGACTTCCGCCAGCTCTGGATCCAGCGCATCAACGCCGGCGCCCGCCAGCACGGCATGAGCTACAGCCGTTTCATCGACGGTCTGAACCGAGCCGGGGTCGAGGTCGACCGCAAGATCCTGGCCGATCTCGCCGTCACCGACGACCGTGCTTTCGCCGCGCTGGTGAAGGTGGCCGAGGAGGCCCCGCCCAAGGCGTCATGACCCCCGGGCCCGCCGGCACGGGCGACGTCGGCGCCCGAGAGGCAATGCCAGGGCCCGCCGGCCCCCGCGAGGCAGTGCCAGGGCCCGCCGGCCCCCGCCAGGCAGTGCCAGGGCCCGCCGGCCCGGGCGAGGCAGTGGCAGGGCCGGGGCTGGCACTCCGCAACCCCCGGGT
>JBBWZS010000004.1:0-32377 GCA_039649175.1 Acidimicrobiaceae bacterium | reverse complement strand
GGGCACGCCGATCTCGGCGAAGGTCAAGGACACGGAAAACTCCGATCGAGGGAAGCGGCAGGCCAACTCGACGAGTCTCCAGGTGGCCCCACCAGCCCGCGTCCTCGGTGGAGGAATGTCGGGGCCGGCGATCCGCCGGGCGAACCCCGGCGACACCTCATGGTACTCGATGAACTGACAGCCTCTGTCACGCCCGCAGACCCCGGGGTGACCGGCTCGTCACCGGCTCACTCGACGGTGAGGCGCCCCATCAACTCGGCCTTCTGCTCCTCGAAGTCGTCGTAGGACATGCCACCGTCGTCGAAGCGCTGGTGGAGCGCGCCGATGGCCTCGAGCAACCTGGCCGTCGCCGCTTCGCCGTTGGCCGTGGGGACGGTCTCGACGTCACCCAGCTCGGCAGCGCCCTCGGCACCTTCGGCGGCCTCGGCCGACTTGCTCTGGCGCGCGTCACGCTTGGCCGCCGCCTTTTCCTTCTTTGCCCGCTCTCGATCCCGCTTGCCGAAGCTGGCCCGCCGCCCGCTCAGCGGACTTCCTGAAGGTTGACCACGTACCGTCTCCTGAATCGACGAGACAGCCGGGGTGACTTCTCGCTTGCCCCCATCTTACCGGCTCGACCCGGCTGCATCGGCGGCACGGGCGGTGAGCGCGCGCTCGATGTCGTCCTTGCCCTCGATGAGGATGCGCCGCAGTGGCGGGGCCAGGTCGTCGCCGGCCAGAGCGGCATCCACGGCCGCCACCACCTCGGGGTCGACCAGGGTGGAGGGGAACAGGCCGCTGATCAGGCTGATGGCCTCCTCCCGCGGCCGCTCGTCCCACGCCTGGCGCAGACCGCTGAAGTAGGGGCCCACCCATGGCCGCACCAGCTCGTCCTGGCCGAAGGCGCCGAACCCGCCGGCGATGGCTCTGATCATGGCCACGCTCACCTCGCCTCCGTGCAGGCGCTCCCACGCATCGGACTTGGCCTCGGGCGTGGGCCGGGAGGCCCGGCGGGTGGCGGCCCGGCGCTGGCCGATGTCGGTGGGGTCGCGGTCGAGCTCGGCCTCGATGAGGGCGCCGTCGTCATCGGCGCCGGCGGCGGACAGCACCCCGACGATGCTCCAGCGCAGGTCGGTGTCGACCACCAGGCCGGCGATCTCGAGGTCGCCGTCGAGCAGGGCCCGGGCCCGGCCCAGGTCGTCGCCGCTGTCGATGACGCCCAACCAGTGCCGGGCCCAGACGAGCTGGCGGTCGCTGCCCGGCTCAGCCGCGCCGAGGCGTTCCCACGCCGCCGCCGCCAACCGGGCGCGAGCGGGCAGGCGGTTGGCGGGGTCGCCGTAGGCGTCGACGGCGACGGCGGCCTGGCCCAGGAGGCGGCCCAGCACGCTGTCGTCGGGCTCCTCGGCCACATGGTCGATGACCAGCTCGACGAACCGCCGGGTGGGCAACTCGCCGTCGCGCACCATGTCCCAGGTGCCGGCCCAGCACAGGTTGCGGGCCAGGGGATCGACGATGCGGCCGAGGTTGGCGTGCAGGGTGGCGAGGGAGCGCTCGTCGAGGCGGATCTTGGCGTAGGTCAGGTCGCCGTCGTTGACGAGGAGCAGATCGGGTTGTGGCCGTCCCGCCAGCTGGGGCACCTCGGTGCGGGGGCCGGCGACGTCGAGCTCGACCTGGTCGCTGCGCACCAGGCCGTCGTCGCCCAGGGAGTAGAGGCCGAGAGCCACCCGGTGGGTGCGCAGGGTGGGATGGTCGGCCACCGCCTCCTGGAGCACGTGGAAGAAGCGGTAGGCGCCATCGTCGTCCACTTCGAACTCGGGCTTGAGGGTGTTGATGCCGGTGGTCTCCAACCATTCCTTCGACCACGCCCCCAGGTCGCGACCACTGGTCTCGGTGAGGGCGGCGAGGAAGTCGCCCAGCTCGGCGTTGGCCCACTCGTGCTCGGGGAAGTAGCGCTGCAGGCCGGTGCGGAAGGCGTCGGGGCCGACGGAGGCCACCAGTTGGCGCAGCACCGACGCGCCCTTGGCGTAGGTGATCCCGTCGAAGTGCAGGCGCACGGCATCGGTGTCGACGATGTCGGCCGAGATGGGGTGGGTGGATGGGAGCTGGTCCTGACTCGCCGCCGGCGCCTTCAGGTCCCAGGCGAAGCGCACCCACGCCCGCACGAACCGGGTGGCGCTGGCCGCCGCATGGGTGGCCATGTAGGTCGCGAAGCTCTCGTTGAGCCACAGGTCGTCCCACCACCGCATGGTGACCAGGTCGCCGAACCACATGTGGGCCATCTCGTGCAGGATCGTGTTGGCCCGGTTCTCGCGAGCGGCCTCGGTGACCCGGGAGCGGAACACGTAGCTCTCGTTGAAGGTGATGCACCCCGGGTTCTCCATGGCCCCGAAGTTGAACTCGGGGACGAAGACCTGGTCGTACTTGGCGAAGGGGTAGGGGTAGTCGAACTCGGTGACGAAGAAGTCGATGCCCTGGCCGGTGATGGTGAAGATCTCGTCGGGGTCGAGGTAGGGCACCAGCGATTCCCGGCAGTAGAGCCCGAGGTCGAGGCCGCCGTGGGCGGTGTGCACGCCGTAGTACGGACCGGCCACCACCGCGAACAGGTAGGTCGACAACTCAGGGGTCGGGACGAACCGCCAGCCGTTGCCCTCATGCGATTCGACCGGCGAGTTGGTGAGGACGGTCCAGTCGTCGGGCGCGGTCACGTTGAGGGAGAAGCTGGCCTTGAGGTCGGGCTGGTCGAAGCAGGCGAAGACCCGGTGGGCGTCGAAGGGCTCGAACTGGGTGTGCAGGTAGACGCGTCCGTCGACGGGGTCGACCACCCGGTGCAGGCCCACGCCGGTGTGCTGGTAGGCGCAGTCGGCGACGACCCGTAGCTCGTTGTTGGCCAGTAGCCCGCGCACGGCGATCCGGGCGCGCTCGGGATCCCACGCGGTGATGGGGAACTCCCGCCCGTTGAAGGTGATGGCGCGCACGGCGGTGGCGTCGAGGTCGATGAAGGTGGCCTCCCCGACCAGGTTGGCGGTGAAGCGGACCAGGGTCTCGCTGGTGAACGTCTCGTCACCGGTGGTGAGGTCGAGGGAGACCTCGTAGGAGACGTGGGCGATCTTGGTCGCCCGCTCCCGGGCCTCGGCCCTGGCCAGGTTGTCGTCGGTCATCGGTCATGTCTTAGCAGGCCAGGGCTACGATCCCGGGCGTGCGCGTCGGCCTGGTGTGCCCCTACAGCCTGTCGCTCCCGGGGGGCGTCCAGGGGCAGGTCCTGGGGCTGGCCCGGGCCCTGCGGGGGCTCGGTCACGAGGCCCGCGTCCTCGGCCCCTGCGACGGGCCACCTCCCGAAGTCGGCGTGATCCCCCTCGGCAACACGGTGGCCGCCCTGTTCAACGGGTCGGTGGCCCCGCTGGCCCCGGACTTCCCGTGCGTGCTGCGCACGATCCGGGCCATCCGCGACGAGCGCTTCGACGTCGTCCACCTCCACGAGCCGATGGCGCCCGGCCCCACCCTCACCAGCCTGGTCATGTCGTCGGGCCCGCTGATCGGCACCTTCCATGCCGCCGGCGCCACCGTCGCCTACCGTCGGCTGTTGCCGTTGGGCACCCGTTTGAGCCGGCGCCTCCACCTGCACTGCGCGGTGTCCGACGACGCCCGCGACATGGCCGCCACCCTCGGAGGCGACTTCGTCGTCGTGCCCAACGGCATCGACCTCGAACCCTTCGCCAAGGCCACCCCCTGGCCCACCGACGGGCCGACGATCGTGTTCGTGAGCCGGCACGAGACACGCAAGGGCCTGGACGTGCTCCTGCGCTCTCTGGCCTACCTCCCGCGAGACGTCCGCCTGTGGATCGCCAGTGACGGCCCCCAGACCCGCAAGCTCCAGGCCGAGGTCGCCGGAGACCCCCGGGTGGAGTGGCTCGGACGCCTCACCGAGGAGCAGAAGGCGCAGCGCCTGCGGGGCGCCGACGTCCTGTGTGCCCCGTCGTTGCGCGGCGAGTCGTTCGGGTTGGTCCTGCTCGAGGGCATGGCGGCGCACACCCCGATCGTGGCCAGCGACCTTCCCGGCTACCGCAACGTGGCCCGCCACGGCCGCGAGGCCCTGCTGGTGCCCCCCGGCGATGCCAAGGCCCTGGGGCGCGCCCTCACCCGGGTGCTGCGCGAGCCGTCGACGGCCGCCACCCTCATCGCCGGCGGCGAGGCCCGGGCGGCGTCGTTCTCCATGGATCACCTGGCCGAGCGCTACGTCGAGCTCTACGAGGTGGCCAGGGCCAGGGCCCGAGCGGCCCCCTGAGCGGGGAGGCCAGGGCCCGAGCGGCCCCCTGAGCGGGGAGGGCACGGCGCTTCGGGTCCACCAGCCGTAGAGGACGGTGCGCGGCAGGGGGCGCCCGGCCTGGCATCATCAACGACCCGCCATGGCCCACACCGTCACGCTCCGTCCCTGGCAGAAGGCCGCCCTCGAGCGTCTCGCCGCTGTCACGTCGTCGGACTTCCTGGCGGTGGCCACGCCCGGGGCGGGCAAGACGACGTTCGCACTGACCGCCGCCCGCCAGGCGTTGGCCGCCGAGCCCGGCCTCCGGTTGATCGTGGTGGTGCCGACGGCCCACCTCAAGGTGCAGTGGGCCCAGGCGGCGTCGAGCTTCGACCTGCACCTCGACTGGCGGTGGTCGGCGGCCGATGGCGCAGTGGCCGCGGACATGCACGGGGTCGTCACCACCTACCAGCAGGTGGCCGGCTGTGCCGGGTCTCTCAGGGCGGTGGCGGCCGACGCCATGGTCATCTTCGACGAGATCCACCACGCCGCCGAGGACCGGGCCTGGGGTGATGCACTGCGCCGCGCCTTCGAGACGGCGCCCCGGCGCCTGGCCCTGTCGGGGACACCGTTCCGATCCGACACCCAGGCCATCCCCTTCGTCCGCTACGCCGCCGACGAGGCGGTGGCCGACTACGAGTACGGCTATGGCGACGCCCTGGCCGACGGGGGAGTGGTGCGTCCCGTCTACTTTCCCCGTATCGACGGGATGATGGAGTGGAGCGCCCCCGACGGCAGCGTGCACGCCCACGGGTTCGAAGACCCGCTCGGTGCGGCCCAGGCCGGGCATCGCCTGCGCACGGCGTACTCGGTGGGCGGTGAGTGGCTTCCCCACGTGCTGCGCCAGGCCCACGAGCAACTGCTGGCCATCCGCGCCCGCCGGCCCGAGGCCGGGGGCCTGGTGATCGCCACCGATCAGGACCACGCCAAGGCCATCGCCGCCCTCATGGCCGAGCGCCTGAGGATCAGGGCGGTGGTGGCCACGTCCGACGATCCCGACGCCTCGGCCTGCATCTCCCGCTTCGCCTCGGGGACCGAACCGTGGATCGTCGCCGTGCGTATGGTCTCCGAGGGTGTCGACATCCCCCGGCTGCGCGTGGGCGTGTTCGCCACCACCACCACGACCGAGCTGTTCTTCCGCCAGGCCGTCGGTCGGCTGGTGCGCTGGACCCGCGGTTCGTCGGGGCAGAAGTCGTTCCTGTACATACCTGACGAGCCCCGGCTGCGGGCCCGGGCCTTCGCCATCGCCGAGCAGCGACGCCACTCGCTCCGCCACCAGGACGTACGGCTGGCGCCACGGGACCTTC
Source organism: Acidimicrobiaceae bacterium (assembly GCA_039649175.1). Lineage (GTDB taxonomy): Bacteria > Actinomycetota > Acidimicrobiia > Acidimicrobiales > AC-14 > DATAQC01. The sequence continues at coordinate 26,794 of JBBWZS010000004.1, read as the reverse complement.
GGGACGAGGATGTCGACGAGGAGCAGATCTCGCTGTTCGCGCCGATCTCCGCCGTCCCCCTGGCTGAGGACGGCGACCCGGACTGGGTGCTCGACGGGGTCGGCTTCCCAGAGCCCCCTGCCGACGAGGCGCTGACCATTGCCCTGCCTCCGTTGCCGATGAGCGCACGGGGCCCGCAGCCGGCTGGCAGCGCGTCCCCCGACGGCCACACGCGCCGCGTGCACAAGGAGCACCTCCGCAAGGCCAACGCCGAGAAGGGCCGCCTCATCGCCCATCACACGGGCATGACCAACGCCGCGGTGAACGCCGAGCTGAACCGCGTCATCGGGCTGAGAAAGGTCAGCGAAGCGACCGTCGAGCAGCTACAGCGCCGGCTCGACAAGGCCGACCAGTGGCTCCGCCAGGCGTCCGGCCGCCGGGTGGGCTGAGGGCGCCCTTGGCGCCCTGGCCCCCGCCCGCTGCCCGCCACCCGCTGGCGGCCGCCGGTCGCCGTCGCGATTCCGGTCGTCGCTACTGTCGGTTCATGAGCCGCATGTTGTTGGGCAAGCTCGACGTCGACGTGATCGTCCAGCTCGCCGTGCTCGGCCCGCTGGAGGCCGAGAGCTGGGATCCGCTGGTCGATGACGCCGACGCCTTCGGCGGCGAGCTGTGGGCGCTGAACTGGGCGGCAGCCGCCCACGGGGAAGAAGACGGGGCGGTACCGCCCTACGCCTTCGCCCCGCTGCCAGTGGGAGTGACGGCGGGCGAGGGTTTGAAGCAGATCGCCTTCTTCGTCTACCAGTCCGCCGACGACGACGACCCGGAAAGTTCCTGGGTCCAGAGCCGCATCCGCCCTCGCCTGAACGACATGCGACGCCGGCTGCTCGACCACGTGCCTGACTACCGTGACGCGCCGTGGGGCTGGAGCGCGCCCGAGGTGGTGGCCCGATCGTCGCGGGGCGCTCCGGCGCCGCGATCCGAGCCGTCGCCCCGACTGGCCGAGGTGCTCGCCCTCTGGGCGGCCGTCGGCCTTCCCATGGACGCGCGCTTCGGCGGCGCCGTCCACCCCGACGCCTTTGACGACCCTCGGCGCGTCCTCGGGGGTGGTGCCTGGTTCCCGCCCAGGACAGTCGGGTTCGCACCGGTCTCGATGGCTGTGTGCGCCGATGAGGACGCGGCCCGTCACGCCTTCCTCCTGGTGGCGGAGAGAGCCACCTACGACGCCGACTGCCACGTCTACCGGTTCGCCGACGTTGTCGCCAGCATGCGGTTCGATGCGGGCCCGGCGGCGCTCACCAGACGATTGGGAGAGGCGATCGACGAGCTCTCGCGACCTGGTCGCCTGGGTGCGCCCGACCAACACTGGTGGTCGGGCGCACCCCGGACCGAAGTTGGCGTTGAGGTGGTGGCCAGCGGCGTCCGGCTCGATCCGGCGACAGCCGGGACGCACCTGGCCGAGCGCGTGGTGGTGGCGCGCACACCGGCGCAACAGCGGGCCCTCGTGGCCCTGCTGGCCGACGATGACGTGCGGGCTCGGGCTGCGGCCGTATCCACCAAGGTCCACTCGCTGTTGCTCCTGAGGGGGGTGGCCGAGCTGGAGAGTGCCACCAGGGCCACCCTCCGCCAGGAGGTCGTCGATCGGGGGGCGGGGCCGGTGATGGGTCAGCGGCTGTCCCTGTACACGTCCGGCGCCACGAGCGCCTACGCCACCCTGGTGACCGTCGGACGCCTCCCCGAAGTGCCGCAGATGGTCTGGATCGAGGACCCGAGCCTGCGCCGTGGCCTGTTGGCGGACCAGGCGTGAGCTAAAGCCGAATTCGCTCAGAGGGCCCTCGGTCCCTCAGTTTGCGCTCGCGTTCACAAGCGGCTAGACCATTCGAGGTCCGCAGCGTTTGCGCGGGCTCGCGGCCTGTGTCGAGTTCCCGGCCGCCCCGGCGCACCTCCTCCACGTCTTGCAGTTGCGGGGAGTCGCGACCAGGGTCACAACGGGGACTGGGGCCGATGACACCACTGCGCCGCGGAGTTGCCGCGGTCGGAACGTACCTACCCCCCACAGACTGGGAGCCATCCATGAAGAAGACCCTCTGTTTCGCCGCGTTGTCTGCCGGGGCCATGCTGGCCGGCACCGGTGTGGCCACTGCCCAGGACGCCCCCCCGGCCGACGGTCAGCCGCCGGCGCACGCCCCCCACACGGTCGCGGCCGGCGAGAGCCTGTCCAAGATCTCGCAGGCCGAGCTGGGCACGCCGGACCGCTGGATCGAGGTCTTCGCCCTGAACCGCGAGGCCATCGCCAACCCCAACGTCATCGACGTCGGTCAGGTCCTCGACATCCCGTCGGAGCCCGTGGCCGTTCCCGATGACCTGCTGGCCGGCCTGGCACCCGTCCTCGCGCCGTCTCGGCAGGCGACGGGGAAATCCGGGCGGTCGGCGACACCCGCCCGTGCCGTCCCCTCCACCGGAGGGAGTGGCGGCAACCTGGCCGGCATCCGCGCCTGTGAGTCCGGCGGCAACTACGGCGCAGTGAGCTCGAACGGTGCCTACCGGGGTGCCTACCAGTTCGACAGCCAGACCTGGCAGGCCGTCGGCGGCACCGGTGACCCGGCGGCGGCATCACCGGCCGAGCAGGACGCGCGGGCCAGCCAGCTCGCCAGCCAGCGCGGCTCCAGCCCCTGGCCCAACTGCGGCTGAGCCCTCAGTGAACTGCCGCACTTCTGGGCAGGTTTCGGGTGGCCATGGCCACCCGAAACCTGACCGGAACGGTCAGCCGGCGCGTGACGTGACTGACAGGCTCGGTGGCGTGGACAGGGTCTGGTAGACGACGCAGTAGCGCTCTGTCAGGCGCGTCAGGGTGGCGAGCTGGTCGTCGGTGGCGTCGCCGTCGAGGGCGAACTCCAGGCGGATGGCGGTGAACCCGACCGGAACCTCCTTGGAGACGGCCAGCGTCCCTCGGAAATCGAGGTCTCCTTCGACGTGGACGGTCCCCCCGTTGATCGGGATCCCGAGGGAAGAGGCCACCGCGCCGAGGGTGACCCCGGCACAGGCGGCCAGGGCCTGGAGGAGCATGTCGCCCGAGCACAGCAGCACACCGTCGCCACCCGTGGCGGGATGGAGCCCGGCCTTGGCCATGGCCCGGCCTGTGTCGACCGAGCAGCTGATGCCCTCGCCGAGGGTGCCGTCGGCGCTGAGGGTGACGACCGCCGTTGCCGGCTCCTCCCGGTAGCGCTCCTTCAGCGGAGCCTGAACTGCCCGCAGCTCTTCTCGATCCATTCGCTCAGCCTGCCTTCACGTCGATCACGAGCCTTGGAGGTGACTCCAGCGTGGACACCTTGAAGCCGGCGTCGGCCGACACTCCGGCCACCCAGGTCACGACGCCCTCGAAGTCGCCCGCCTGCACCACCTCGACCAACGTCGAGGTGGTGGGCCTGATGCGGTCCGGCCCGGTGTAGGTCGGCCGGCCGCCGCCGGACAGGTCGAAGCCACTGGCCGGCGTCATCCGCACGGTGAGCACGGTAGCGCCCTCCACCGCCACCTCCCTCCCCGACCCGTCCTGCAGGACAGGTCGCCGGCCGTACTCCACCTTGTAACCCGGGAGCCGGTTGGTGAACTCGAAGGTGATGCGGTCGAAGCCGTCCTGGGCGGCGGCGCGTACCGCGCCGAGCAGGGCGGTCCCGCCTTGGCCGCCGCCCGACACGGGGGTCGTGGACCAAGCGAGCGACGTCGGCGGGGCGGAGGTGCTGAGGGGTGGCTGCGCGGTCGTGGTGGTGGCCACCCGCACCGAGGTCGTGGTGGTCGATGTCGACGACGTCGTGGTCGAGCCGCAGCCGGCGGCGAGGAGCGCGGCCGCACACAGGATCGGGACCAAGCCCGGCGATCGAGGCATCAGTGGTGAAACCCCGAGCGCACTCCGGGGTCATCGGTCGAGGTCCGCCGGCCGAGACGATCGACGACGTGGGTCAGGTCGGCCAGCAGCATGGTGGCGAGGTCCCGGCTGAACCCGTCGCGCACGACGATGCGCAACACGTGCATGTCGTCGAGCCCGGCGGGCATGGGGTAGGCGGGGACGATCCAGCCCCGGCCCCGCAGCATCTCGGACACGTCGTACACGCTGTACGGGGCGGCGTCGTTCATCCGGAAGGCGAAGGCCGGGATGCCGTCGCCGGCCGAGACCAGCTCGAAGGATGTCATCGCCCCGATCTGCACGGCCAGCCACTTCGCCGTGTCCCGGCTCTGCTGGTGCACCAGGCGGTACCCCTCGAAGCCCAGGCGCACGAAGCAGTAGTACTGGGCCGCCACCTGGGCGCCCGGCCGGGAGAAGTTGAGGGCGAAGGTGGGCATCTCGCCACCCAGGTAGTCGACCCGGAAGACGAGGTCTTCGGGCAGGGCGGCGGCGTCGCGCCAGACGACCCAGCCGACACCCGGGTACACCAGGCCGTACTTGTGTCCGGACACATTGATCGACTGCACGCGCGGCACTTGGAAGTCCCAGACCAGCGCGGGGTCGACGAAGGGAGCGACGAGACCACCGGACGCGCCGTCGACGTGGATGGGCACGTCGGGCCCACCGCCGGCGGCCAGGCTGTCGAGGGCGGCGGCGATCTCGGCGACGGGCTCGTAGGCGCCGTCGAAGGTGGAGCCCAGCACTGCCACCACCCCGATGGTGTTCTCGTCGCAGTGGGCGGCTGCAGCCTCGGCCGTGAGGTGGGTCACCTCGGGCCCCACCGGCACCAGGCGGGCCTCGATGTCCCAGTACCGGCAGAACTTGTCCCAGCACACCTGGACGTTGGAACCCATGACCAGGTTGGGACGGTCGCTCGGTGACCCCGCCGCCTGGCGGCGAGCCCGCCACCGCCATTTCAGGGCCATGCCCGCCAGCATGCAAGCCTCGCTCGATCCGGTGGTCGAGCAGCCGGTTGCCTCCTCGGCCGACGAGGCGTGCCACAGGTCGGCGAGGATGTTCACGCACCGCCGCTCCAGCTCGGCGGTCTGGGGGTACTCGTCCTTGTCGACGAGGTTCTTGTCGGCGCACTCGGCCATGAGCACTTCGGCTTCCTTCTCCATCCAGGTGGTGACGAAGGTGGCCAGGTTGAGCCGGGCGCTGCCGTCGAGGAGCAGCTCGTCGTGCACGACCTGGTAGGCGGCCGGGGCGGGGATGCCGGTGGCGGCGAGGCGGAACCGGGGAACCTCACCGACGTCGCCGAACTGGGTGAACTGCGGTCGGATGTGGACCTTGTCCCGACTCTCGTCGCCCGACTCGTGGGCATGCAGCGCCATGGCGACTCCTCGTTGTGGTCCACTTCCCGCGTCACGATACCGGTACCCGTATGATGGGCGACCGGTGATCCTCAAAGGGGCAACGGCATGATCGTGGGAATCATCGTGGCTGTGGTGGTGGTCCTTCTGGTCGTCTACGTAATTGCCTCGTACAACGGCCTGATCAGGCTGCGCAATCGCATCGACAACGCCTGGGCCCAGATCGACGTCCAGCTGAAGCGCCGCTACGACCTCATCCCCAACCTGTTGAACACGGTCAAGGGCTACGCCGCCCACGAGAAGGGCACCTTCGAAGCCGTCACCCAGGCCCGGGCCAACGCCATCAACGCCAGCGGGCCGGTCGATCAGGCCCAGGCCGAGAACATGATCTCGGGGGCCCTCAAGTCGCTGTTCGCGGTGGCCGAGGCCTACCCCGACCTCAAGGCCAACCAGAACTTCCTCGAGCTCCAGGAGGAGCTGTCGGGCACCGAGGGGCGCATCGCCTACGCCCGCCAGTTCTACAACGACTCGGTGCTCAAGCTGAACACCAAGATCCAGAGCTTCCCGTCGAACCTGCTGGCCAAGACCTTCGGGTTCACCTCCCGCGAGTACTTCGAGGCTGACGATGCCTCGCGCGGGCCCGTCTCCGTCCAGTTCTGATGGACGCATCTGAGGGGCACCGGGTCCCGGCCCGCGCCGGCTGACCCGGGGAGCGAATCACCTGTACGAACAGATCTCCTCCAACAAGCGGCGCTCGGTGCTGCTCGTGGCCGGCTTCCTGGTGCTCGTGGCCCTGGTCACCGCCGCCGTCGACCGCCTGCTCGGCCTGGGGCTCGTCTTCCTCGGGATCGCCGCCGTGGTGGTGATCGCCGGCAGCTTCGCCGCCTACTGGAAGTCCGACTCGGTGGCCCTGGCCATGAGCCACGCCAAGCCCGCCGACGCCGAGACCTACGCCCGCCTGCACAACCTGGTCGAGGGCTTGTGCATCGCCGCCGGCCTACCCAAGCCGCGGGTGTACGTGATCGACGACCCGGCGCCCAACGCCTTCGCCACCGGCCGCAACCCCAAGCACGCGGCGGTGGCCGTGACCACCGGGTTGCTCGAGAAGATGAACCGCATCGAGCTCGAAGGGGTGCTGGCCCACGAGCTCAGCCACGTCAAGAACTACGACATCCTCTCGTCGACGCTGGCCGTCACCTTCGTGGGCATCGTCACCCTGATGGCCGACTTCGCCCTGCGCTTCATGTGGTGGGGTGGCCCGCGCCAGCGCGACCACGACAGCGATGGCGGCGGCGGGGCGGGCGTCGTCGTGGCCGTGTTCGGCTTCGCCCTGTTGATCCTGGCCCCTCTCATCGCCCGAATCATGCAGTCGGCCGTCAGCCGGCGGCGCGAGGCCCTGGCCGATTTCAGCGGCGTGCAGCTGACCCGGTACCCGCCCGGCCTGCTGTCGGCCCTCGAGAAGCTGCGCGACGACACCACCGTCGTGCACTCGGGCTCCCGGGCCACCGCCCATCTGTGGATCGAGTCGCCACTGGCCCGGACGCCCGACCAGGGTCGCCTAGCCTGGCTCAACCGCCTGTTCGATACTCATCCTCCTCTGGAGGAGCGCATCCAGGCCCTGAAGGAGCTCTGACCGTGAAATCCCCGAAGTCGCACCGCCTGTCCCTCGTCGTGCTCGTGGCCGTCCTGGCCCTCGTCGGCGCAGCGTGTTCGAAGTCGAAGGGCAACGCCAAGGTGAATGCGCCGGCAGCCACCACCACGACGGTTCCCGCCACCTATCCCCTGACGGGCCTGCCCGTGACCAATCCCGCCAACGCAGCCCGAGCGGCACTGAGCATCAAGATCGACAACGTGGCCCTGGCCCGGCCCCAGGCCGGCGTCGATGCCGCCGACGTGGTCTACGAGGAAGTGGTCGAGGGCGGCCTCACCCGCCTCCTGGCCGTGTACCAGTCGACCGACGCCGACCCGATCGGCCCCGTGCGTTCGGTGCGCCCGACCGACCCCGACCTGGCCGCGCCTTTCGGAGGGGTCTTCGGCTTCTCCGGTGGGTCCGACCGCTTCGAGGCCCTCATCCGTTCGACACCGGGCATCACCGCCGTCTCCGCGGGTGACGACGCCGCCGCCTTCCCGAAGCACGGACCCCACACCGGCGACCACACCTCGTACACCTCGACGGCGGCCCTGTACACCCACGCGGCCGGCGCCAAGGCGCCGCCCCCGTTCTCGCCGTTCCTGAAGACGGGCCAGCCCTTCGCCCCCGCCGGCGCCACTCCCGCCGCTCGCCTGGCCCTGATCGTCGGCAACCAGCCGGTGGGCTTCGACTTCGACGCCGGCACCAAGACGTGGAAGCGGTCGATGGACGGCAAGCCGGACCTGTTGCAGAACGGCACCCAGATCGAGTCGACCAACGTGATCATCGAGTTCGTCCAGTACGACCCGGTGGACGGAGCAGTGGACACGACAGGCGCTCAGGTCTACCAAGCCAAGGTCCAGGGCACGGGTGAGGCCTGGATCCTCTCCGACGGCAAGGTGGTGAAGGGCAAGTGGTCGAAGACGTCGCAGGCTGCCCTCACCACCTACACCGACGCCGGTGGGGCCCCCATCGCCATCCCGCCCGGCCGCACGTTCGTCGAGTTGCCCGCCCCCGGCGCCCAGGCGGCGATCACCTGAGGGTCGCCCGGCACCTGAGAGGCGCTGCCGCCTGAGCGTTGCGATACCTGGCTGCTTGGGTGTCGGGCAGCGGTAGGCTCGGCACTGTGAACCAACAGCGCACCACCGGCACCGAACGGGTGAAGCGCGGCCTGGCCGAGATGCTCAAGGGCGGCGTCATCATGGACGTCGTCACGCCCGAGCAGGCCGCCCTGGCCGAGCGGGCGGGGGCCGTGGCCGTCATGGCCCTCGAGCGGGTCCCTTCCGACATTCGCCGCGACGGCGGCGTCGCCCGCATGAGCGACCCGGCCATGATCGAGGGCATCAAGGCCGCCGTCACCATCCCGGTGATGGCCAAGGCGCGCATCGGTCATTTCGCCGAGGCGCAGGTCCTCGAGGCGCTCGGCGTCGACTACGTCGACGAGAGCGAGGTGCTCACGCCGGCCGACGAGGCCCACCACATCGACAAGTGGGCGTTCACCGTCCCCTTCGTGTGCGGCGCCACCAACCTGGGTGAGGCCCTCCGCCGCATCTCCGAGGGCGCGGCCATGATCCGGTCCAAGGGTGAGGCGGGCACCGGCGACGTGCGCGAGGCGGTGCGCCACATCCGCTCCATCCTGGGCGACATCCGCCGTCTCACCACCGCCGATGCCGCCGAGCTCTACGGGTGGGCCAAGGAGCTCCAGGCGCCCGTGTCGCTCGTGCAGGAGGTGGCCCGCACCGGCCGCCTGCCCGTCCCCCTGTTCTGCGCCGGGGGCCTGGCCACCCCCGCCGACGCCGCCCTGGTGATGCAGCTGGGCGCCGAGTCGGTCTTCGTGGGGTCGGGCATCTTCAAGAGCAGCGATCCCGAGGTGCGGGCCAAGGCCGTGGTCGAGGCGACCGCCCATTTCAACGACCCCCACATCGTGGCCAAGGTCAGCCGGGGGCTGGGCGAGGCCATGCGGGGCGAGGAGTCGACCAAGGTCGACGTCCGCCTCTCCGAACGGGGTTGGTAGGCGTCATGACCATGGTCCCTCCAGGTGCCCCCCATGCCTCACGGCCCCAAGATCGGCATCCTCGCTCTGCAAGGGGCGTCGGCTCTCCACGCTGAGGCGGTCGGCGCCCTGGGCGCCCAGCCTGTCGAGGTGCGCGGCCCCCAAGACCTGGCCGGAGTCGAGGCGGTCATCCTGCCCGGCGGCGAGTCGACCACCATGTCGCGGCTGTTGGACACATCGGGGCTCTTCGACGCCCTGGCCCTGCGCCTGGCGGACGGCCTGCCCGCCTTCGGCACCTGCGCCGGCATGATCCTGCTGGCCGGCGAGATCCTCGACGGCCGGCCCGACCAGCGTTGCTTCGGGGCCATCGACGTGGCCGTGCGGCGCAACGCCTTCGGCCGCCAGGTCGACTCCTTCGAGACGCCGGTGAGCGTGGCCGGCCTGACCGGGGGCGACTTCGTGGCCACGTTCATCCGGGCACCGGTGGTGGAGCGGGTGGGCGCCGGCGTCGAGGTGCTGGCCACCGTCCCCGGGCGAACAGAGGAAGACGAGGCACAGCCGGTGTTGTGCCGGCAGGGCCCGGTCATGGTGGCGGCGTTCCATCCCGAGTTGTCCGACGACCTGCGCCTGCACCAGGCGTTTCTTGCCAGCCTGTAGGAGAGGAGCACGACATGTCCGGTCATTCCAAGTGGGCCACGATCAAGCACAAGAAGGGGGCCACCGACAAGGCCCGGGGCAAGCTGTTCGCCAAGCTCATCCGTCAGGTCGAGGTGGCGGCCCGGGAGGGCGGGAGCGACATGGACTCGAACGCCACCCTGCGCACCATGTTCCAGAAGGCCCGTGACGCGTCGGTGCCCACCGACACCATCGACCGGGCCATCAAGCGGGGCACCGGCGAGCTCGAGGGCGTCCGGTACGAACCCATCACCTACGAGGGCTACGCGCCCTGCGGTGTGGCCGTCTACGTGGAGTGCCTCACCGACAACCGCAACCGGACCGGTGCCGAGGTGCGCAGCACCTTCTCCAAGTACGGCGGTTCGAGCGCCGAGTCGGGAGCCGTAGCCTGGCAGTTCCAGCGCAAGGGGGTGATCGTGACCCCCAAGACCGACGACGACGACGAGTTCATGCTGGCGGCCATGGAGGCCGGGGCCGAGGACATGGAAGACCGCGGCGACACCTGGCAGGTGACGACGGCGGCCGCCGACCTGGCTCGGGTGCGCACGGCGCTGGAGGAGGGCGGCATCAAGGTCGAGTCGTCAGACCTCACCATGATCCCGACGACGGTCGTGAACCTGGAGACCGAGGCCGACGCCCGCAAGGTGCTGCGCCTCATCGACCTGCTGGAAGACCACGACGACGTCCAGGCCGTCTACGCCAACTTCGACATCCCCGACGCGGTCCTCCAGGCGGTGGAGGCCTAGGTCACCAAGGGGGTCACCCGAGGGCGGCGAGGTCGGCCATCGAGCCGGCGAACAGCGAGGCGTCGCACTGGCCGGTCACGCCCGGCACCGACGCCTTGGAGGTGTACTGCCAGAACGTCCAGTGGTCCCACCGGCCGATGTCGGGCGGCGACGCGGGGACGGTGCCGTCGTTGACACCCCAGGTGGCCACCCACAACGGGTACTGCGTCAGCGACGCCGTCGCCGTGTTGGAGAGGTAGTAGGCGTTGCTGTACAGGAGCGGCCGGCGGCCGGTGGCCTGTTGCACGGCGCCGAGCCACTGCGCCGCCCAACTGCCGACGTCGGGGCCACCCTCGACCTCCAGGTCGAGCACCGGGACCTCTCCGCTGGCCAGCGGGCCGACCGTCGACAAGAAGTGCTGTGCTTCTTGAGCGGGTGTGTTGAGGCCCGGGTGGGCGTAGTGGTAGAGGCCCCGCAGGGTGAGCCCGGCGGCGGCCATGCCCCGGCGGTTCTGGGCCATCGTGGGGTCGACGTAATCGACGCCCTCAGAGGCCTTGGCGAACGCGAAGACGCGGCCGGAGGCCTTCACCGCGGGCCAGTCGACAGCACCCTGCCAGTTGCTGACGTCGATGCCCCGCAGATAGGTGGGGCCCGGAGTGGTCGCCGGGCCACCGACGGCCACGCCCTTCCAGAGCTGGTTGGCGGCGCCGTTCCAGGTCCACTGGATGGCGCCGGCGCCGTCGGCCGTGGAAGCCCCGGCCACGTCGAGGGCCTTGCCGCTGTTGGCGTTGATGAACACGGCATGATCGGACCCGACGGGGGTGAGCCGCCACAGCTGGTTGGCACCCCCGTTCCACCCCCACTGGATGATGGGTGCACCGTCCTGGGTGGAGCCGCCGGCCACATCGAGGACCTTGTAGCTGTTGGCGTTCACGAAGACGAACGCGTCACCGAACGGGAGCGGCACCCAACGTTGGTTGGTCTGGCCGTTGACCGGCCATTGAATGACGCCGGCCCCGTCGTTGCCGGCGGCGCCGGCCACGTCGAGGGCCTTGCCGCTGTGGGCGGCGAGCAACTCGTAGCCGGCCACCCCCGCCGCCGAGGCCGGGCGGGAGAGGGGGACGAGGACCAACCCGGCGACCACGACGAGCGCGGCGAGGGGTGCTGCCAGCCGCTGACCTCGACCCGTCACCATCTCAGCAGCGTACGGCCCGCCGGGATCACGCCGTGACCGTCGCCGGCTGTCGTGCTCTGCGTGCCGGTGGGTTGTACACTGAGCGCTCCGGTCCCGCCGTGGGCCGAGTCGGCGTCAGCGGTCAATCCTGCCTGATGCCCCTGACGACCGCAGCTTCGGTCACTCTCCTCCGTTCCATCTCAACCCGTCGGTTCGCGTTCGTCGATGAGTACAGAGGGGTACGCACCTCCGTAGACCGGTCACCCCCTTGTTGTCACCCCAGACAGAGACAGAGACAGAGGCATCATGACGATCACCCCCACCACCACCTTCGGCGCCGACTTCCTGGCCGCCCAGAACCGGGAGCTGTCGGCCCGCCGCCAGTCCTACGTCGCCGACCTCGACCGGCTCTCGGCTGCGGCCCAGGACCTGGTCGACGGCCGCGGCGCGACGGAGATGGCCGACGAGGACGGCTTCGGCGAGGTCGACACCGTCAATGTCGAGCGGGAGCAGCTCCTCGTCGTCGCCGGTGAGGTCCGTGCCAGGATCGACGAGATCGACCTGGCCATGGAGCGGATGGCTGCCGGGTCCTACGGCATCTGCGACGACTGCCACCGGCCCATCGCCGAGGCCCGCCTCGAAGCCATGCCCGAGGCCCAGCGCTGCGTCGGCTGCAAGAGCGCAGGGATCCTGCGCCGGCGGTAGGTCGACCAGCGGGGCACCCGGCGGGGATCCGCGCCTGAGCGGGACGGGCGCGCTAACGTCACGAACGCATGTTCGTACTCGGCATCGACCCCGGCGTGTCCCGGTGCGGCTACGGCTGCGTGGCGCGGGTGGGCGCCGTCGACGAGTCGGTGGCCGCCGGCGTGATCACCACGCCGCCGTCTGACCCCCTTCCCGATCGTCTGGCCGCCCTCGACGCCGAGCTGCGGGCCCTGCTGGGCGAGCTCGGGCCCAGGGCCGCGGCCCACGACCCGCTGACCGCCCCCGTCGTGGCTGTCGAGCGACTCTTCTTCCAGGTCAACGCCCGCACCGCCATGTCGGTGGGCCAGGCCAGCGGGCTGGTGCTGGCGGCGGCGGTGCAGGCCGGATGGACCGTCGTGCAGTACACGCCCAACGAGGTGAAGCAGGCGGTGGCCGGTTACGGCGCCGCCACCAAGGAGCAGGTGCAGCGCATGGTGGCGTCCCTCCTGCGCCTGGCCGAGCCGCCCCGGCCGGCCGACACCGCCGACGCCCTGGCCCTGGCCCTGTGCCACCTGGCCCGGGCCCCCATGGCCGCCCGGGTGGCCCGTTCGGCGACGGGGGCGGGGCGATGATCGGTTCCCTGCGGGGCACGCTCGTCGACCGCTCGGCCCGGGGCGAGGTGGTCGTCGAGGTCGGCGGCGTCGGCTACCGGGCCACGGTGGCGCCGGCCACGGTGGCCGCCGTCGGCCAACCCGGCTCCCCGGTGATGCTGTACACCCACCTCCACGTCCGCGAAGACGCTCTCACCCTGTACGGGTTCACCACCCGCGACGACCGCGACTGCTTCGAGGCGCTCATCGGGGCCCACGGGGTGGGACCCGCCCTGGCCCTGGCCATCCTGTCGGTGCACGGCCCCGCCGAGTTGCGCATGGTCCTGGCCGAAGCCGACATCGACGCCCTCACCCTGGTGCCCGGGGTCGGCCGCAAGACCGCCGCCCGCCTGCTCATCGAGCTCAAGTCGCGCCTCGACGTCGGCGATCTCGCCCCCGAGGCGGTGGCGGCCATGGCCGGCGTCGACGGGCGCTCCGCCCGCACCGACCTCCGTGAGGCGCTGGCCGGTCTCGGCTACGAGGCCGACGAGATCGGCGCCGTCCTGCACGAGTTGCCGGCCGACGGCGAGGTCCAAGACCTCCTTCGCAACGCCCTCCGCCTCCTCGCCGCCGCCAGGTGAGCGAGCACCGAAGCACCGCGGAGGAGCACAGCTCCCGGCAGGCATGGCACTGACATGGCCATGAGAGACGAGCTGCTTAGGGCGTCGACCGTCGACGGCGATCAGGCCGACGAGGCGGGCCTGCGGCCCCGCCGTCTGAGCGAGTTCGTCGGACAGGCCCGCCTGCGCCAGCACCTGGAGATCCTCCTCGAGGCCGCCCGGCGCCGGGGCGAGGCCGTCGACCACCTGCTCTTCGCCGGCCCACCCGGGCTGGGCAAGACCACCCTCGCCGCCATCGTCGCCGCCGAGAACGGCGTGAACCTGCGGGTCACGTCGGGCCCGGCACTGGAGCGGGCCGGCGACCTGGCCTCGGTGCTCACCAACCTCGACGAGGGCGACGTGTTGTTCATCGACGAGATCCACCGCCTGCCCCGGGTGGTCGAAGAGGTCCTCTACCCGGCCATGGAAGACTTCCAGCTCGACATCGTGCTGGGGAAGGGCCCCTCGGCCCGCTCCATCCGCCTCGACGTGGCCCATTTCACCCTGGTGGGGGCCACCACCCGCACCGGCCTGATCACCGGCCCCCTGCGAGACCGCTTCGGCTTCGTGGCCCGCCTCGACTACTACGACGTGGCCGAGCTGGAGGCCATCGTGGCCCGGGCGGCGGGCATCATGGGGGTGGCACTGGAGCCCGCCGGAGGCCTGGAGGTGGCCCGGCGGGCCCGGGGCACTCCCCGGATCGCCAACCGCCTGTTGCGCCGCGTCCGCGACTTCGCCGAGGTGCGGGGCAACGGCATCGTCACCGAACAGGCGGCCCGGGAGGGCCTGGCCCTGTTCGAGGTCGACGAGGCCGGCCTCGACAAGGTCGACCGGGCCATCCTGACCGCGGTGTGCCAGCGCTTCGGGGGCGGTCCCGTGGGACTGTCCACGCTCGCCATCTGCGTGGGCGAGGCCACCGAGACCGTCGAAGACGTCTACGAGCCGTTCCTGCTCCAGCAGGGCCTGCTCATGCGCACGCCCCGCGGCCGGGTGGCGACGGCCGCCGCCTGGGCCCACCTCGGACTGTCCGGGCCGACCCCGAGCGGGGGACAGGGCCCGAGCGGCCCCCAGAGCGGGGAATTCGGTCCGCACCCCGGCCTGTTCGGCGCCTGAGCTCCATCTCCCGGCGCCGGAGGCGGGCCCCGACCTCGCGCTAAGCTTGCACTCCGCCCCTCCGGGCCTCTTCGCCATGGCCGCCTCCCTCCTCTTTCTCGTTCCCCTCGCCCTGCTCTGGGTGCTGTTCGTCCGCCCCCAGCAGCGCCGCATGCGCCAGGCCCAGGCCATGGTGGCCACCCTCGCCGTCGGCGACGAGATCATCACCTCCGGCGGCATCTACGGCACCGTCACCGACTCCGACGACACCAGCCTCTGGGTGGAGATCGCCCCCGACGTGGTGGTGCGGGTGATGCGCGCCGCCGTGGCCCAGCAGGTGACGCCGACCGACCTCGACGACGACGACGAAGACGACGATGGTGACACCGGCGACGACGCAGACGGCACCGTCGTCCACACCGACCTCGATGACGATTCGACCGCCGCCGAGGCATCGGCGCCGGGGGCGCTCAACGGTGCGGTGCAGGACCCGTCGCCGGTCGACGACGACGCCTGATGCGCCGCTCCCTCACCGTCTCGCTCGTCGTCATCATCCTCGGCGCCCTCCTGGTGTTGGGGGCGACCCTGGCCTCGGGCAACTCTCCCCAGCTCGGCCTCGACCTCCAGGGTGGGGCGTCGGTGGTGCTCCAGCCCAAGAACAAGGTGCCGTCGGGAACCCTCGACCAGGCCATCTCCATCATCCGCAGCCGGGTCGACGCGCTGGGCGTGGCCGAGCCCGACATCAGCCGCCAGGGCGACTCGATCATCGTCCAGCTCCCCGGCGTGAAGAACAAGGACCGGGCCCTCGAGATCGTGGGCCAGACGGCCCAGCTCTACTTCCGCCCCGTGGTCCAGGCCCTTCCTCCCGAGGGGGCCACGCCGACCACCGTGCCCCCGACCACCCAGCCCGGGTCCCCGCCGACCTCGGCGCCCGCCCCCACCGACGTTCCCACCACCCCGTCCGACCAGGACGACCCCGCCGCCCAGGTGGTGCTGCCCCAGAAGGACTCCAAGGGAAGAGTGACGACGCGCTATGCCCTGGGCCCGGCTGCGGTCAAGGGCCAGGCCATCTCGTCGGCCAAGGCCGTGGTCGACCCCAACAGCGGAGGGTGGTCGGTCAACTTCAGCCTCAGCGGCGACGGTGAGAAGGACTGGAACACCATGGCCGCCAAGGTGGGCGTGAAGGGCCAGATCGCCATCGACCTCGACGGCGTGGTGAAGTCGGCGCCCGCCCTGCAGACCACCAACTTCCAGGGCAGCGGCACCATCACGGGGAACTTCACCGAGGGCGAGGCCAAGGACCTGGCTCTGGTGCTGAGCTACGGGTCGCTGCCGGTGCAGCTCGTGCCCCAGACGGTGCAGACGGTGTCGGCCAGCCTGGGCAAGGACTCGCTGCACGCCGGCCTGGTAGCCGGCATCGTGGGCCTGGGCCTGGTGGCGCTCTACATGCTGCTCTACTACCGGGCCCTGGGCCTGGTCGTGTGGTTCGGCCTGGCCCTGTCGGGGGCCTACATGTACGCCATCGTCACCTACCTGGGCCAGAACTACGGCCTGGCCCTCAGCCTGTCGGGGGCGGTCGGCATCATCGTGTCGGTCGGCGTCA
Source organism: Acidimicrobiaceae bacterium (assembly GCA_039649175.1). GTDB lineage: Bacteria > Actinomycetota > Acidimicrobiia > Acidimicrobiales > AC-14 > DATAQC01. Next base: position 10,740 of record JBBWZS010000004.1, on the reverse strand, counting down.
CCGTCGACTCCTATGTCGTGTACTTCGAGCGCCTGAAAGACGAGATCCGCTCGGGCAAGACGGTTCGCTCGTCGGTCGATCGCGGCTTCGCGCGGGCCTACCGCACGATCCTCGCCGCCGATGCCGCCTCGTTCATCGGCGCCGTCGTGCTCTACCTCCTGTCGGTCGGCTCGGTGCGGGGCTTCGCCTTCTTCCTGGGGCTGTCGACCCTGCTCGACGTGTTCATCGCCTACTTCTACACCCGGCCCATGGTGGTGTTGCTGGGTCGCAACCGGTTCTTCACCGAGACCCGATGGGTGGGCGTGGCCCGCGGCCTGGCGTCCCCGCAGGCGGCGGCCCCCCCGGCCAAGGTCCCTGCGTGAGCCCCACGACGAACGCCGACGCCGGGCCCAAGAAGGCGGGCCTGGCCCACCGCCTCTACAGCGGCGAGACGTCGTTCGACTTCGTGGGTCGCAAGTGGTGGTGGTTCGCCGTCTCCGGCCTCGTCATCCTCATCGGCCTGGTGGCCCTGTTCAGCGAGGGCCTCAACTACGGCATCGACTTCAAGGGCGGCACCTCCTGGGAGGTGAAGGCGCCAGGTGTCTCGGTGGCCAAGGCGCGTGAGGCAGTGAGCCCCCTCGGCCTGGGCCAGGCCAAGATCCAGATCGCCGGCGGTGACACCCTGCGGGTCGAGGGCAAGCACCAGACGCCCGAGAACCAGGTGAAGGTGGCCGACAAGCTGGCGTCGCTGGCCAAGGTCGATGCCGGCCAGGTCAGCGTCAACGACGTCGGCCCCTCATGGGGGCAGGACGTCACCAAGAAGGCCCGCACCGCCCTGATCGTGTTCTTCGTGTTGATCACGATCTACATCTCGCTGCGGTTCGAGTGGAAGATGGCCGTGGCCGCCATCCTCGCCGTGTTCCACGACATCCTGGTCACCGTCGGCATCTACGCGCTGTCGCGCTTCGAGGTGACCCCCGGGACGGTGGTGGCCTTCCTCACCATTTTGGGGTACTCCCTCTATGACACCGTGGTGGTGTTCGACAAGGTCCAGGAGAACACCAAGGCCATGTCGACCTCGGCGCGCATGACCTACACCGACGTGGTCAACCTGTCGATGAACCAGGTCCTCATGCGCTCGATCAACACCTCACTGGTGGCCATCATGCCCGTCGTCTCCGTGTTGTTCATCGGCGCCGGGGTGCTCGGTGCCATCGCCCTCAAGGACTTCGGCCTGGCGCTGCTTGTGGGCCTCATCAGTGGTGCCTACTCGTCCATCTTCGTGGCCTCGCCCATCCTGGCCGTCCTCAAAGAGCGCGAGCCCCGGTACACGATGATCCGCCAGAAGGTGATGTCGAGGGGCGCGGCTGGGGGCGGCGGCCTGCTCACGCCGGCGGCCGCCGCCGCCCAGGCCGGGGGCCGGGGTGCGACCAGGCCGGGCAGGGGAAACGACTCGGCGGCCGCCCTCGAGGGCGACGAGGTGCTCGTTCCCGCCACCGAGCGGGGAGGCACGGCATCGCCCCGTCCCGCCACCCGCGCCGGCACCAGCAGCCGCCAGGGCGCCCCCCGGCCCCGCAAGAAGGGCAAGAAGCGCTAGATCCATCCTCCGGGCTGGGCTGTAACCTGGGTGGGGATGGGAGACGCGGGTTCGCTGGCCGACCACATCCGAGCCGTTGCCGACTTCCCCCGGCCCGGCATCGTCTTCCGCGACATCACGCCGCTGCTGGCCGAGCCCACGGTGTTCCGCACGGTGATCGACGCTCTCGTCGACCACGTGGGCGACCGTAGGGTCGACAAGGTGGTGGCCATCGAGGCGAGGGGCTTCATCATCGCCGCTCCTCTCGCCTACCGCCTCGGCGCCGGGTTCGTCCCTGTCCGCAAGGCCGGCAAGCTCCCGCGCCGGGTGGAGCGCGAGGAGTACTCGCTCGAGTACGGAAGCGACTGCCTGGAGATCCATGCCGACGCCATCGCCCCGGGGGAGTCGGTGCTCATCGTCGACGACGTGCTGGCCACGGGCGGGACGGCGGCCGCCACCGTCGCCCTGGTCGAGAAGCTGGGCGCCTCGGTGGTGGGGCTGACCTTCGTCATCGAGCTCGATGCGCTCCAGGGGCGCGGTCGCCTCTCCGGCCACGACGCCCACTCCCTCCTCCACTACGCGTCGTAGGGGACACAGAGCGTGCCTGCCGTCGACCGGGTCCTGCCGTGGCGGCGGAGTGGTGCGCCCGCGGTCACCGAGGAGCTGGCCGAGGTGGTCAGGGCCTACCGCAAGCGCCACCCACGGGCATCGACGGCCCTGATCCGCCGGGCCTACGAGGTGGCGGCCGAGGCCCACGAAGGCCAGGTCCGGATGTCGGGCGACCCCTACATCGTCCACCCGGTGGCGGTGGCCTCCATCCTCGCCGACCTCGGCCTCGACGACGCCACCATCGCCGCCGCCCTGCTCCACGACGCCGTCGAGGACACGGCCGTCACCATCGAGCAGGTCGTGGCCGACTTCGGACCCGAGGTGGCGGCCATGGTCGACGGCATGACCAAGCTCGACCGGGTGCGCTTCGAGAACAAGGAGGCCCAGCAGGCGGCGAGCATGCGCAAGATGCTCGTGGCCATGGCCAAGGACATCCGTGTCCTGCTCATCAAGCTGGCCGACCGCCTCCACAACATGCGCACGCTCGCCGCCCTCCCCCAGGAGAAGCAGCAGCGGATCGCCCAGGAGACCCTCGACGTCTACGCCCCGCTGGCCCACCGCCTGGGCGTCGCCGGCATCAAGTGGCAGCTCGAGGACCTGGCCTTCGCCACCCTCTACCCGAAGCGCTTCGCCGAGATCGAGCAGATGGTCTCGGTGCGCGCCCCCGAGCGCGAGGCCTACCTGAAGAAGACGGTGGAGATGGTCTCGACCCGCCTGGCCGAGCTGCGCATCGACGCCCATGTCACCGGCCGGCCCAAGCACAGCTGGAGCATCTACGAGAAGATGGTGCTCAAGGGGCGCGAGTTCGACGAGATCTACGACCTCATGGGCATCCGCGTCGTGGTCAGCAGCGTCAAGGACTGCTACGCGGCGCTGGGCACGCTGCACACCATCTGGAAGCCGGTGCAGGGACGCTTCAAGGACTACATCGCCCAACCCAAGTTCAACCTGTACCAGTCGCTGCACACCACCCTCGTCGATTCCGAGGGCAAGTCGATCGAGGTGCAGATCCGCACCCGTGAGATGCACCACCGGGCCGAGTACGGCATCGCCGCCCACTTCGCCTACAAGGAGGGCGCCCCCCAGGCCGACGTGCCCTGGCTGCGCCGCATCGTGGAGTGGCAGGAGGACACCCACGACCCCCAGGAGTTCATGGAGACCCTCAAGGTCGATCTCGACCAGGACGAGGTCTTCGTGTTCTCCCCGAAGGGCAAGGTCGTCACCCTGCCGGTGGGAGCCACCCCCATCGACTTCGCCTACAGCATCCACACCGAGGTCGGCCACCGTTGCATCGGGGCCAGGGTGAACGGTCGGCTGGTGCCGCTCGACTCCGGTCTGTCGTCGGGTGACACCGTCGAGGTGTTCACGTCCAAAGTCGAGGGGGCGGGCCCCTCGCGCGACTGGCTGAACGTGGCCGTCACCCCCCGCGCCCGCAACAAGATCCGCCAGTGGTTCAGCCGCTCGCGCCGTGACGAGGCCATCGCCAACGGTCACGACGAGCTGGTGAAGGCCATGCGGCGGGAGAGCCTGCCGGTGCAGAAGCTGGCCAACTCGCCGTTGCTGGTCGAGGTGGCCAAGAGCCTGCACTACGCCGACGTGGAGGCCCTGCACATCGCCATCGGCGAGAACCATGTGTCGGCCCAGTCGGTGGCCCAGCGCGTGGCCAAGGAGCTGCGCGGAGGTGACCACGAGGAACAACTCCCGTCCTCCATCGGACGCCCGCTCCAACCCAGCCGTCGCGGCGGGCCCGGCATTCACGTGGAGGGCCTCGACGACATGCTCGTGCGGCTGAGCCGGTGCTGTCACCCCGTGCCGGGCGACGAGGTGGTCGGCTATGTGACCACCGGACGGGGAGTGTCGGTGCACCGGGCCGACTGCTCCAATGCTGTGGCCCTGTCGACGACCATGGGGGAGCGGGCCATCGAGGTGGAATGGGACCGGGAGCACACCGGGTCGTTCGTCGCCACCGTCGAGGTCGAGGCCCTCGACCGCTCCCGGCTACTGCGCGACGTGACCACGGTGCTGGCCGACCATCACCTCAACATCGTCTCGTCGTTCACCCACACCGGCACCGACCGGGTGGCCCGGCTCCGGTTCGACTTCGAGCTGAGCGACCCCTCCCACCTGGAGTCGCTCCTCGGCATGCTGCGGCGCATCGACTCGGTCTACGACGCCTACCGGGTGCTTCCCGGACACAGCAAGGTCGGCGTGGACGGCTGAACGAGCCCCCCGGTTGCGGAAACGGGCCACTCCTCCTGCGGCGGTGGCCAGGGCGAGGACCGTGAGCGGTACCGCCGGAAGGTCTCCCATGGTCACCCCGTGGCTGCGACTGAGCACGAACAGGATGGTGCCTTCGGGCCAGGGCTGGGCAAAGACGACCACCGCCGCCTGGGCCAGCAGGACGACGACCAGGCCGAGTCGCGTCCCCACCTCGAAAGGGGAGACGGACCTTTCAGTTTCAGGGACGACCACTCAGACGAGCGTAGGGGTGAGACGCCACCCCAACGGCGCGGGCCGTCGTCACGCGCAGCACGGCGCGTCTGCGGTCGGTGAGGTGGGACAGCAGGTGCCGGCGGCATCGGCCACGCTGTCGTCGGGGCTGTCGTCGACGATGGCGTAGAACTCCCACTGGTCGAGCGGGACCTCGGGGGCCGTCACGTAGACCTTGTCCTGCACGGCATGACAGCACCGTTCCTGCTCCGAGGACCGGGTCGAAAGGCCCACCTCGGCGAACCGGGCGGTGGCGGCCACGACGTCATCGGTGCCGGCGAGCTCGACGCCGAGATGGTTGAGCGCGCCGGCGGCGCCGGGGTTCTCGATCAACACCAGCTTGAGGGGCGGGTCGGCGATGGAGAAGTTGGCGTAACCGGGGCGCTGCTTGTGGACCTCGACGCCGAACAGGTCGCGGTAGAAGGCGGTCGCCGCCTCGAGGTCGGTGACGTTGAGGGCGAGTTGGACTCTGCTGGCGGGCATCTTGGGTGCTCCTCGGATCGGGCGGAACAGGGTCGCCTCTGCAGACGGCGACCGGGCTCGACGGACGCACCGGGGCCGCGGTTGCATCCGTCCCGGCGCACCTGCGTCTACCAGGGCGTGACCATTGCGACCCGGAGAGAGGTTGTGGCGATGCCGACCAGTAGCGTCGTGGCTGTGCGTGCACACGGCATGCCGGCCTGGGAAGAGGCGCGTGGGCGGCTGCTGGCGTTCGTGAGCCGCCGGGTCGAGAACGACGATGTCGCCGAGGACATCGTCCAAGACGTCCTCGAACACCTCCACAGGGCAGATCCGGCCGCCATCTCGAACGTGCAGGCATGGCTGTACCGGGCCGCCCGCAACGCCATCGTCGATCACTACCGCCGGCGTCGACCGGCCGCGACGCTCGACGACGCCCATCCGGCGATCGACAGTGACGCCGGCGACGACGACACCGCGGAACCTGCCGCCGCAGTGCAGGAGCTCGCCCTGTGCCTGCGCCCCCTCGTCGCTCAGCTGCCCGCCATGTACGGAGCCGCCGTCACCCTCGTCGATCTCGATGGCCTGACCCACCAGGCTGCGGCCCGTATCGCCGGCGTCTCCACGTCGGGCATGAAGTCACGCGTCCAACGAGGCCGCAGGCAACTGGCGGCGCTCCTGCAGGACTGTTGCGCCATCCAGACCACCTCCCGTGGCGTCATCACCGACTACGCGCCCCATGGCGGGCCCTGCGCCTGCTGAGCATCCGCCCGCACGCCGATTCGCCGTGCGCGGCGGCCGGCCGATGCCCCCTAATCGTCGAGGAGCTCGAGCACCCGTTCGGGGGGCCGGGCGATGACGGCCCGGTCGCCGTGGATGACGATCGGCCGCTGGATGAGCACCGGATGGGCCGTCATGGCGTCGAGCAACTCGGCGCGCCCGGCCGAGGCCAGACCCAGCTCGTCGTACACGGGCTCCTTGTCCCGCATGATCGCTCGGGGGTCGTCGGTGCCGAGCATGGCCAGCACCCGCTCCAGCTCGTCGCGCCCGGGGGCCTGGTCGAGGTAGCGCACGTAGTCGGCGTCGACGCCCCGGTCCTGGAGGATGCCCTGGGCCGTTCGGCAGTTGGAGCACGAGGGGTTGAACCAGACGGTTGTGTCCATGAGCCGGAATCGTATTGCGTCACCCTGATCCGCTCCTGACAGGACGGTGGTGGCCGCCCGGTAGCCTCCGGACGTGCCCGAGTTCCGTTCCCCACCGGGGACCCACGACGTGTTGGCGCCGGAGTCGGCACGGTGGCAGAGCCTTGTGGCCCACTTCGCCACCGCCGTGAACCGGGCCGGCTACGGCCTGGTCGTGAGTCCTCTGTTCGAGGACGTGGGTGTGTTCGCCCGCCTCGGGGAGGGCACCGACGTGGTGAGCAAGGAGATGTACGACTTCACCGACAAGGGTGACCGGCACCTGGCGCTGCGGCCCGAGGGGACGGCGTCGGTGGTGAGGGCCTGGGCCCAGCACCGGCCCCCCCTGCCGTTCAAGGCCTGGTACGCAGCGCCCAACTTCCGCTACGAGCGCGCCCAAGCCGGTCGCTACCGCCAGCACCACCAGGTGGGTGTCGAGGTGCTCGGCCCCACCGACGCCGACCTCGACGTCGAGGTCATCGGCCTGGCCGCGTCAGTGGTGGCGGGATTGGGGCTGAGCCGGGTGGAGCTCCTCCTCAACTCGCTGGGCGACTGGGTGTGCCGGCCTGCCTACACCGAGGCCCTCGCCTCGTTCCTGAGCGGGCGCCTCGACCAGCTCTGTGACGACCACCGCCGGCGCGCTCTCGACAACCCGCTCCGGGTGCTGGACTGCAAGCGCCGGGCGTGCCGGGACGCCACCGCCGACGCCCCCCGTTCGGTCGACCACCTCTGTGACCCGTGCCGGGACCATTTCGCGCGGGTCCGCAGCGGCTTGGAGGCCCTCGGGGTGGATTTCACCATCGAGACGCGCCTGGTCCGGGGCCTGGACTACTACACCCGCACGACCTTCGAACTGGCGGCCGGCGCCCTCGATGCTGCCCAGAACGCCGTCGGCGGCGGCGGGCGCTACGACGGTCTCGTCGAGGCCCTCGGCGGACCCCCCACGCCGGGCATCGGCTTCGGACTGGGCATCGAGCGGCTCCTGCTGGCCTGCGACGCCGAGGGGGTGTTCCCCGCACCCGAAGCTGCGGTGGCCGTCTTCGTGATCGACACCACGGGGGGCAGAGAAGCCCTCGAGCTCACCCACGAGTTGCGGCGGTCGGGCGTGGCCGCCGACCGGGCCTTCGACGGCCGTTCGATGAAGGCACAGTTCAAAGCCGCCGACCGCTCCGGAGCCCGGCTGGCCCTGGTGGTGGGGGAGCGAGAGCGGGCCGACGCCATGGTGACCGTGCGCGACCTCGGTGACGGCGACCAGGAGACAGTGGCCCGCAGCGATGTGGTCGCCCACGTGCTGAAGAGGCTGGCATGACCGGCTCCGTGCCCGAACGGAGTGCCGGCTCTGGGGCCGTTGGTGGTGGCGGTGGTGGTCCGGCCATGGGCATGCGGACACACTGGTGTGGCGAGCTGGGGATCGGACACGTCGGCAATCAAGTGAGCGTGTGCGGATGGGTCGACCGCCGCCGCGAGCACGGTGAGCACCTGGCCTTCGTCGACCTGCGCGACCACACCGGCGTGGTGCAGTGCGTGGTCGACGGCGCCCACGACCTGCGCCCCGAGTACGTCCTGCGCATCACCGGCACCGTCCGGGCCCGCCCCGCGGGGACGGCCAACGCGGCGCTGGCCACCGGCGACGTGGAGGTGGGCGACTGCCAGGTCGAGGTGCTGAACACGGCGGTGCCGCCGCCCTTCCCGGTCACCGACCGGGTCGATGCCGATGAGATCGTGCGCCTGCGGCACCGCTATGTCGACCTGCGTCGCCCGGTCATGCAGCGACGGCTGCGCATGCGCTCGGTAGTCAACGCGTCGGTGCGTGCCTCCATGGGCGCCGCCGGGTTCATCGAGGTGGAGACGCCGCTGCTCGTGGCCTCCACCCCTGAGGGGGCGCGCGACTTCGTGGTGCCGAGCCGCCAGCAGCCGGGGAGCTTCTACGCCTTGCCCCAGAGCCCGCAGTTGTTCAAACAGCTCCTCATGGTGGGGGGCACCGACCGCTACTTCCAGCTGGCCCGCTGCCTGCGCGACGAGGACGCCCGGGCCGACCGCCAGCTCGAGTTCACCCAGCTCGATGCCGAGGCCTCCTTCGTCGGCGCCGACGAGGTGATGGCCGTCATCGGCTCGGTCGTCCTGGCTGCCACCGCGGCGGCAGCCGGCGCCGGGCTGGCCGACGTCGTCGTCCCCGAGGGCGAGATCGCCCGCATGACCTGGCGCCAGGCCCAGGACCGCTACGGCAGCGACAAGCCCGACACGCGCTTCGGCATGGAGCTGGTCGACCTCACCGCCGCCTTCGCCTCGACGGAGTTCCGCGCCTTCCAGTCGCCGGCGGTCAAGGGCATCAGGCTGGCAGGCGGCGCGGGCACGACCCGGGCCCACCTCGACCGCCTCACCGACCGGGCCAAGCTGGCCGGAGCCGCCGGCCTGGTGTGGGCCCGGGTCGACGCCGACGGTGGCCTCGACTCGCCGGTCGCCAAGTTCCTCTCCGACGACGAGCGGACGGCCCTGGTCGCCGGTCTCGGCGCCGGCCCCGGCGATCTCCTCCTCGTGGTGGCGGGTGAGCTGGGCGTGGTCAACACCGCCCTCGGGGCCCTGCGGGTGGCGGAGGGCCGTCCGCCGTCAGGAGATGGTCGCCTGCACTTCCTCTGGGTCACCGACTTCCCGTTGTTCGACGGCGTGAGTGCCGAGGGCCGGCCCCTGCCGGCCCACCATCCCTTCACCATGCCCCACCCCGACGACATCGCCCTGCTCGACGCCGATCCCGTGGCGGTACGGTCCCAGGCCTACGACCTGGTGCTCAACGGCTGGGAGCTGGGCTCGGGCAGCGTGCGTATCCATCGCCCGGAGGTCCAGCAGCGCATCTTCGAGCTCCTGGGCATCGATGCGGCGACGGCCCAGGCCCGCTTCGGGTTCCTGCTCGATGCCTTCCGCCACGGCGCGCCGCCCCATGCCGGCTTCGCTTTCGGCATCGACCGCCTGGTGGCCCTGCTGGCGGCCGAGGACAACATCCGCGAGGTCATCGCCTTCCCGAAGACCCAGTCGGGCTCCGACCCGCTCACCGGCGCTCCCTCGCCCATCGAGGCCGCCCAGCTGGCCGAGCTGGGACTCCGGGTCCCTCCCCCTGCCCGGTAGCCTCGCCCCAGGCCGGGGCAGAGGGCTCGACGGCCGGAGAGGCATCACCATGCGAGGACTGCGCAAGGTAGCAGCGGCGGCTTCACTGGCACTGATGGGAGCAGGAGCCGTGGCCACGGCCGGCCCTGCCGCCGCCGGTGACGGCTTCACCTCGTTGTCCTGCTCGCCGGGCACCGCGGGCGGCAGCCCCAGCCTGAGCTGCACCGTCACTCCTACGGGCGGCCCCTTGCACTTCGTGAGGATCACCGACATCTCCGAGGGCCACTTCGTGGCCAGCGCGGTGTCGCCCTGCGGAACGGGCGCCATCGCCAATCCCCAGACCCTGACCTTCCCGGCCGACCCCGGCGACCGCTACCGGGTGGTCATCACCAGTTGCACGGGAGGCAAGGACGTGTTCCGGGTGACCAGCGACGGGCAGGTGACACTGATCAAGGCGGGGTAGCTCGCCGCCGGCTCAGCTGCTCACCTTGATCGATCTCGTCACCGAGGTGGCCAGCGACGCCAACCGCACCCGGTCGTTGTGGCTGCCGAGGACGACGAAGAGGCAGAAGGCGCGCCCGGCAAGGGTGAAGAAGTGCTGGGCACCGGTCTTGCCGGGCACGATCTTGGGCATGGCGTTGGGGTTGAAGCTGTCGGGCCGCAGCGACGTCGGAAGGCCCTCGCTGGCGAACAAGGCGGTGCCCGCCGCCTCGCGGTCGTACTCGAGCAGCACCACGAGCACGTCGGACTCGGCCATGTGCTCGACCGCCGAGGCGGCGAAGTCCCCCAGGCCGTCGGGCAACGGGAAGGTGGCGGCGTGCAGCGCGCGGTTGGAGGCGGCACTGGCCTCCTCGGGACGCCGGTAGATGCGCCCGTCCCAACCGTCGGGAAGGTCGATGGCGAAACCCAGCCCTGAGAGCTGTTTCACGGGGTTCTCCTCATCGGATCGGGAGCCGGCGACCGGTCATCGCCACACCGCCAGCACGGCCGTGCCGGCGGCGAGGGCCACCACCGCTTGGATGCCGAGGCTGGCTTGCCGGGCGCGGGGCGCCCACGCCGTCATGGTGCGGTGGACCTGCCGGAGCTCGTCGGGTTGGCGGACGTGGCGGACGCTGAAGATGACCAGTCCCCGGGCCAGGCCGAACGTGGTGCCGATCACCGCTCCGGCGAGGGCCGAGCCCGAGAGCAGGGCCACGACGAAGGTGGTGTAGATGGCTGCGGTGTTGACCACGGTGACGACACCGAGTCCCAGTTGGAACCCGAAGCTCACGCCGTAGACCCATCCCCGGTACCGGGTGAGCCAGTCCTTGTCGACCTGGCGATGGATGGTGGGCAGCCGGAGGCCGCCCA
>JBBWZS010000229.1:0-7472 GCA_039649175.1 Acidimicrobiaceae bacterium | reverse complement strand
GAGGGGGCATCCGCCAAGCATAGCCATCGAAGTGTTCGATGTCTACTGATTCAGCCGGTCACGTCGCCCGGTGGCGGAGATCGGTCATGACCCCAGCGGCGCCCCCGACAGCCGCACGATCGTCGTGAACCTCGCGGGCGCACGCGCCGGGGGCTGCTGGTGGGGATGCAGGTCATCGCCCCGTACCTCGAGGACCGAACCGCCACCGACGTCGCCCGCCAGATCGAGCGCCACGTCCGCGGCTTCCAGGCACCGCCCGTCGGTTGACATGGCTCACGACCACGGCGGAGCACTTCACGTGCAGGGACGCCTATCCGGCGGGAGGCGGCAGGACTCCAAGCTGCATGAGCATCGGGAACATGCCCTGCTCGGACCAGTGTTCGACGGCGAGGCCGTTGCTGAAGCGACCGACGTTGGCACTCAGCGTCTCGAAGTGCCTCCCGGTTGCCGGGAAACCCATGCCGTCGCCAGTATGGGTCCCAGTCGTCCGGACCACCCAGCCGCTCAGCTCACCTTCGGAGAAGATGTTCTCGAGGACGCAGTGCACGTCGGGCACCGCCGAGCGCCACGTGGCGACGAGCTCCTTGAAGGCATCGCGGCCCTGGATATCGCCCATGGGACCGTGATCGACGAAGTCCTCTGCAAACAGCTCGTCTGCCACCTCCATGCGCCCCTCGTTGATCAACTCGTCGAACATTCTCCGTAGCGTCACGCCTACGTCCATGGCCGTCCCCTCGACATGAGCCCGGTGCACACCGGGTCGACCGAGGATAGGTGCGCACGCAGTTCGGCGCTCAGGCCGGTCACGTGGCGGTCATCCAATGGCCTGGGCATCTCTACGGCCTACGGCGCCCCGGTGATGACGTCGGCCACCGCCGCGCCCTCCACGAGGCCGGGGCCGCCGACACCCCCGAGTCGGCGAGCGCCGTAGCGCCGGCTCGGGGGTGGGCGCAGCATCCCGGTTAGGCCCGGCCGAAGCCGGCGATATCGCTTCCTCCGGTCGACGCCGCCGACGCCGCCGCGGCCGGGGGGAACCATTCGGTGACGAGGTGCCCGGCAGACGGGACGACCCGGCCGGTGCCTTGCTCAGCCACGCACCGCTGGTTCACCGTGCCGAACCGGTTCCCCAACCACTTGTTGTGGATACAGCCCTTACTCATGTCCGCGCCATCGGTTCCCGCGTAGTTGGCCTCGGGTGGGAACTGGGCGTTCACCTCCGCAGCACGAGCCCCGTTGCCGCTCCCGAGGTTGTCGACCAGCAGGTTCGCCGGCCCAGCCGGATCTCCGGGGCCGGCGACGTGCACGCCGTCCAGGCCGTTGTCGTTGACCACGTTGTTACGGACCACGGTGCCGTAGATGCCGGGGCCCCGGCTGTCGACCATGATGCCCCCTCCGAAGTTCCGGGACGAGGTGTTGTTCTCGACGAGCGTGTCGTGCGGACCCCACACCAGCTCCGATCCCGAGTGCTGGAGCATGATGCCGTGCAGGTGACGTTCTATTCCGACCCCGACCTTGCCCGTCTCGAAGATCTGGTTGCCGCGGATTGTGTTGTAGCCGTTGGCGGGACTGGACGCCGTGACGTGGACGGCGTGCACCACGATGCCGGCGAGGCCGCTTCTCACGACCTGGTTGCCGGCGACGACGTTGCGGTCGGCACCGGGCCCCTCGACGCGGATCCCGATGTCCGACACCCGACGACCGGTGAGGTCGGGCGTATCCGGAACAAGCCCGCCGCAGATGGTATTGGGACGGCCGTCGGGCGACTGGTTTATCACGTCGTTGTCGACGACCTGGTTGCCCAACACCATGTTGTTGTCGGAGTTCTCGACGAGTGAGATGCCCGAGAAGGGGCCGTTGCCGGTCGTGACGTTCCCGGTGATGAGGTTGTCAGGAGAGTTGAAGGCCGTGATCCCGTCACCGAAGTTACAGAACGGCCCCGTCTCGAGGTTGATGTCCTCAGGAAAGGCCTCACGGCCCGTCAATATGCGGTAGTTGACGTTATCTCGAGCGATGATCCCCCGGACGGTGTTCCTGCTTCCGCCCATGATTGCCACGCCGGCATCGAATCTGGTGACCGTGCCGTTGGTGACGGTCACTCCCTCGACCCGCTGCAGCACGATCCCGGCCTGGTCGTGGCCGAACGGCCCCAGCGGCTGATCCGGCCGCGCCTGGGGTTTCCCGGTGACGGTGTGGCCTCCGAGGTCGAGGGTGATGCCGTTGGCAGCGACGATGAGACCGGCTCCGGCGCACGGTCCGATGTCGGCGGTCAGCTTCGTGTCCTTGGTGATGACCTTTCCACACCGAAGGCTGGTAGCGGCCTCCGCACCCCCCAGACCCGTACCCAGAACAAGCAATACGGTTGTGGTGGCGAGGACTATTCGCCGAAGTGGCCGCATCGCTTTCCACCCCGGCAACTTGACAGAACTCACGGAATTACCCCCATTGTTGGCCACGATTATTGTCTCTTCGCCGTTGGTCGCCCAACGTAGCAGGCGCACCGTGGTCACCCAACGGCGTCGCCATCGTCCCTGTAGGTGTCACCCGCATGTAGATGTCCACCGCCAGTAGCAGGTCCCGGCGGAAATGTGTCGCAGGCAGATCCGCAATAGAATTTGCGCCCGGTGGCCATCGAGGTCGACCCTTTTTCGGGTGCCTCGCCGCCCGCTCACGACGGGAGCCAATATCGTTGTCCCCTCGTCCACTGGGACCTTGACCGGGGCCCCGTTGCTCAGCTCTTCGTTGGGGAAACGCGTCAGGCTGTCATGATTGCCGCCGAACCGGGTACCAGCCCACGACGGATACTCGTCGGTGTGTTCAGGCTCATCCCCGTTCATCCCAAATCGAGGAGTCGCCATGCTGCACAGCATGATCACGACGGGGCAGGCCGTCACTCCGGGGAGCCTGACCTTCTGCCCGGCCCGGAACGCAGCGTGGGCGGTCACGCCAGGCGGTGATCTGATTGCCGTCCGGCTCTTCGATCAACAGTTGACGATGTTGGGTTCGGGATACCTCGACCCGGTTGCGGTGACGCCCCTCCCGGACGGGCTCAGGCTGGCGGTGGCTGAGGCGGGGGGTGCGGTGTACGTGGCGCGCCGGGACTCGGCCGACCGTGCCGACGCCCTGCTGCTCTGTCAGGCACCCGGCGGGGTCCTCGCCGCCGGCGCCCACCCCGACCCGGGCCGGCTGCTGATCCTGGCCCCGGGGTCCCTCGATGGCGGGACGTCACCCCAGCTGCTGACCTGCGACGTCAGTACGGGTGAGCTGCTCGCACTGGCGTCGGACCTGCACGGCGCCACTTCGCTCACCGTGAACGCCGCGTCTCGCCAGGCCGTCGTCCTCTCGAGGCTGCCGGACGAGACCCGCACGCTGACCTTCGTCGATCTCGATGCCGGAACCGCGACAGCGGTGACCGGCCTTCCCGCATATGAGCGCCTGACCGCCAGCCCGGACCCCGCCCAACCCGGCGTGCTGGCCTCCCGCACCGACCCCGTGACCGGCCCGCACCTGGCCCTGCTCGATCCCGCAGGCGCCGAAGTTGCCTCCGAGAGCATTGGCGCGCCGGTTGATGCACTGACCACCTGGGGCTCGCTCGTGCTCGCCGCGTCAGGACCGGACCTGATCGCGCTCGAGTGGGGCCTCGACGCCGGCGCCCTGCCGCTCACCTCGCCGCTGGGGCCGCTCTACGTTGGCGGCTACGCACGCCTTACCGCCGACCTGCCCGCCGCTGGGCTGAACTCGGGCGATGTCGCATACACGGTACGGGAGGGCCCCTTCGGCGGCTCCACCTCCGCGGGGCTGCAGCCGCCTGATCGGAGCGGCAGCGAGTCCGTGATGCTGCTGGCCGGCGTGCATGCCGGCGAGTTTCACCTCGAGGCCACCCTCGTGGCGGACGGGTCGTTGCTGAGCGTGCGCCGATTCCGGGTGACGACGCTCTGGCCCGACGACGCCGCAGGCCCGCCGATCGCGATCACCGGTGACCATCAGTCGTACCTGATGAGCTGGGGCGGTTCGGGAGGGATCGGGGGCTACATCAAGCCGGCGCCGAGCCTGTGGCGAGTTCTCGTGGTCCTGGTGTCCCTGAAGGATCGCGCCTGGGGCGGGCTGGACGGGCCTGCACGTGTGGAATGGCAGGACCGGGTCACCGGCGGAACGGAGTCCGCCCGGCGCTTCTACGAAGAGGTTTCCGCCTTCAAGCAGGGTGTCCATGGGATGACGGTGGAGCTGATCGGGAACCAGGTCTTTGGCCCCGCGCTGGTCGACGCGGGTTGGGGGGACGTCTTCAAGCCGAAGGAGCAGAACGACGTCAACGCCGGCTGGTTGACCAAGCCCACCGGCTATGCCGCTCTCGCCGGCGCCATCAGCGACTTCTTCGCCGATCTCCCCGGAGGCGCTGATTTCCTGGCGCAGGCCGACA
Organism: Acidimicrobiaceae bacterium; assembly: GCA_039649175.1. Taxonomy (GTDB): domain Bacteria; phylum Actinomycetota; class Acidimicrobiia; order Acidimicrobiales; family AC-14; genus DATAQC01. The sequence goes on along the minus strand of JBBWZS010000229.1, from coordinate 3,058 downwards.
CCGTCAGCGTCGTCGTTCGATCTGGGTCTGACGCGCCAATCGACATGGGCCCGAACGCCCCCAAGCTGCCAACCAGGTACGTGTGGGGCCACGCCAATCCTGAGGGAGTCGCCCTGTACCGGAAGACGGCGACCACGTATACGCAGTTCAAGCGGCCGTTCACGGTCATGACCGATCAGTATCCGCCGGGCGCTCCGGTGCGCAACCGGACCTTCACGCTGTGCCACGAGCTAGGGCACACGCTTGGCTTGGCCGACCTCTACGACGCCAACAACGACTATCCGGCGGAGATCAATGCACGGCAGACCGGCGGTGTCGACCTGATGTCGGACAGCCAGGATCTGCCGCATTTTTCCTTGGCCAATCGGCTCCGGCTCGGCTGGGTCGACCGCCAGTGGTTGCGGCGGTTCGAGTTCTCAGCATCACCGGTCGGAGGAAGTGTCGTCCTTCAGGCCACGGAGACTCTCACCGGGGCGGGTCCTGTCGCGGGCCAGGTGGCCGGCATCGAGGTGCCGATCTTCGACGACTGGAGCTACCTGTTCGAGTACCGGCGCGAGCAGCCGGGCCAGATCGGCGACCAGCGTTTGGAGACATCAGTCGTCACGGGTCGCACCCAGATCCTGGTGGGCACCGACCTTCGGGTCAGGGGTGGCGACGTGGCCCGCCCGCCGATTATTCGACTGGGCGACGACCTGGACGGAGACGGCCCGGTGCTGGTCAACAACGGGCAGGACTACCAGGACAGCGACACGACGAACCCTGAGCGCATGCACGACTTCATCCTCACCCTGGATGCCATCGCTTCTCCGGGTCCTGACTCAGCCAAGGTGGACGTGAAGTACCTGGAGGCGCACCGTCCCCAGCTGCAGGTCCGCCCGGCGCCGGGCTACGGAAACTTCAAGAGCCCCGACATCGAGCTGATCGGCCCGTTCGGAGCGAACGTGCGCGGCGCCGTCAAGGGCATGCCGAACGTCATCCAGATCACGGTCCACAACCTCGGTTCGCTCCCCGCCAGCCAGGCCCAGATCCACGTCCGGTGGCTGCCATTCACCGTGACTCCAGGCACGTGGCGCGATCTCCCTGACCCAGCACCCTTCTCCGTGCCCGCCCGTGGCCTGACGGCAGTGGCCGTGCCCTGGAACATCCCGGCCTCGGTGAAGGTGAAAGACGTCGAGGCGGAGCACTTCTGCGTCCGCGTCGACATCGACCGCTACCTCGATCCGGCTCACCCGGACCACGAGGAGATCGTGGTGGGCGACAACTGGGCACAGTCGAACTTCGACACCAAGCCGGTGGGTTTCGGCTCGCCATCGGACCGGGTTGCCACGGTGGCCACCGCCACGAACACGCTGGGCCGGCCATCGACCTACCTCTTCAACGTGCACCAGACGACGGACTGGTACCGGGTGTTCCTGGGCCACGCGTGGCTGGAGCTGGGCACCAATCAGACCGAGGCGATGGAGCTGGCCTACGAGAGCCTGGCGGGCGATCCGGAGCTCGGCGCCGCGTTCGAGGAGCACATCGAGACGATCACCAGCGTGGACCACCAGGTGGCGATTACCTCGAGCGTCATGCCGGAGGGCACCGAGTGTGACACTCCTCGAACGGTTTTCGGCGCCGGGCTGACGCTACGAGCCGGCCGCCGCACGGTCATCGACCGGGTCAACCGGGACCTCAACATCATCGTGGCCGAGGTGCATGCCACCAGCAACGGCGTGACCTTCCCCGTGACCTTCGGAGAGTTTCACCTGGCTGCCTGGACGGATGAGGACCCGATCGACGTCGCCCATACTCAGGGGCAGGTCTCGAACGGCTTCGGCCAGGTCCTCATGACCGACCGGACGTTCCAGGATCTCCGGGACGGCCGCCGGGTGTGGTTCAGCCTGGCCCGCCCCGGCGACAGCAGCTTGGCGGCGGCAGTCACCGGCCCTGCACTGCTGATGTGATGGCAACAGGCGCTTGAAACACGGTCGTTCCAGTATTCTCGCGCTCCACCAGGCAAGGGGTGGCCGCGGCGGCTCAGCGCGTCGACCAAGATGAAGCCCGCTCGACCGTCGAGGAGAAGGTGGACGTAGACGTGGCTTTCCGCCGAACCCGGATCAAATCTGTCTGATGCGGCTCCTCATTGTGGTCGCCCACCCGGACGACGAATCGTTCGGCTGTGGCTCCGTCCTCGCCCACGCGGCCGCCAAGCGTTACGACACGGCGGTGGTCTGCGCCACGCTCGGCGAGGCGGGTGAGAGCCGGATCGAGACGGACGACCTCGCCGCGCTTCGGGAATCCGAGCTCCGAGCCGCGGCGGCGATCCTGGGCGTCGGACTGGTTCGCCTGCTAGGCCACGTCGACTCGGGGATGACCGGCGAGCCACCGCCCGGCGCACTGGTCTCCGTCGATCCGACCCTGCTGGCGGCGGAGGTCCAGGCCGTCATCGAGGAGCTCCGACCCGACGTGGTCGTCACCCTCGACGCCAGCGACGGCCATCGCGACCACGTCGCCGTCCGTGATGCCACACTGACCGCCGTCGACGCCAGCGCAAACCCCGTGGCGGCGACCTACCTCTGGTGCCTCGCTCGCTCGTCGATGATCCGCTGGGCCGACCACATGCGGACGACGGGCGGCGGTGACGCCTACCTCGCGATCGCCGAGCTCGGCACGCCGGATGCTGACATCACGCTGGTGATCGATGTCGAGGACCACCTGGCCACCCGTTGGGCGGCCATCCGGGCCCACCGCAGCCAGGCCAGCCCCTACGACGACCTGGTCGAGGAGCTCCAGCACGAGTTCCTCGCCAAGGACCGCTTCCGCCTCGTCCGCGGCGTGGAAGACCTGCTGTCATACGGTTCGCGAGTGACGGCGGCGGACGTGCGAAACACCGGGTTCGAAGCGGTGGACGATCACCCCGACGTCAGCATGCTCCTCAGCGCGATGGACGAGACGGCGCAGTGGGAGGCGACGAAACAGCTCCGGGCCTGGGAGCGCGAGCAGCTCTCGCTCCGCTCGGGCCAGCGCCTGCTCGACGTGGGCTGCGGCCTGGGCGATGCCGCGCTCGCGCTGTCGA
>JBBWZS010000100.1:0-10592 GCA_039649175.1 Acidimicrobiaceae bacterium | reverse complement strand
GCGTTCCCGACGTCCTGCGTGACCTGGCCAGCGTCGGCCTGACCACGAGGGAAGCCTGCGGTGACACCGTCCGCAACGTCACCGGCTGCCATCTCGCCGGTGCCTGCCCGTTCGAGGTCCTCGACATCAGCCCCTGGGCCGAGGCCGCCTACCGCCACTTCCTGCGCTCCCCCATCGCCCAGCGCCTTCCCCGGAAGTTCAAGATCAACTTCTCCGGCTGCGCCACCGACTGCGGCCAGGCCATGTTCAACGATGTGGGTGTCGTGGCGGTCAGCCGCCCCCGCGACGACGGAACCGTTGAACCCGGGTTCCGCGTGTTCGTAGGCGGTGGGTTGGGAGCCAACCCCCATCCGGCCCAGGCCCTCGAGGACTTCACCTCCCGTGAAGACCTGCTGGCCACCACCGAGGCCATCCTGCGGGTGTTCGACCACCACGGCAACCGCGACAACAAGCTGCGGGCCCGCATGAAGTGGTTGGTCGACACCATGGGCATCGACGAGGTGCGGGCCCGGGTGATCAAGGAGCGTCGCTTCCTCCTGGCCAGCGCCACGTGGCCGGGCGGCATACCCGAGGTCGTGCAGGAGCGCTCCGACGCCCCCGCCGGGGTGAGCACGGCGATCGAGGCCACGCCGGTCGGCACGCCGGTCACCCTCAGGCTCAGCCGCGACGGCGACCCCTACCAGGCATGGGAGACGGCCAACGTCGTGCGGGGCGCGGCCAAGGGCACGGTCTCGGCGTACGCCTTCGCCCGCCTCGGCGACATCACCACCGCCCAGTTCCGGGCCCTCGCCGCCATCCAGCGTGACTTCGACGCCGAGGTGCGCGTCACCAATCGCCAGAACCTGGTGTTCCGTGACCTCACCGAGTCACAGCTGCCCGAGCTCCACCGCCGGCTGGGCGCCATCGACATGGCCGAGCCGGGTGCCGAGCTGGCCCGCGACGTGGTCGCCTGCCCGGGGGCCGACACCTGCAACCTGGCCGTCACCCAGAGCCGGGGCCTGGCCGACGACATCGGCAAGGCTCTGGAGGCGGCCGGCCTGGCCGACGTGGGCGGGGTGCGGGTCAACATCTCCGGCTGCACCAACTCCTGCGGCCAGCACCACATCTCCGACATCGGGTTCTGCGGCGTCGAGCGCCGGGCCCACGGGCGCGCCGCCCCCGGCTACCAGATGCTGCTGGGTGGCCACGTGGGCCAGACCAAGGTCCAGTTCGGGGACAAGGCCCTGCGCCTGCCGGCCAAGAACGTGTCCGCCGCCGTGGTGACCCTCGTCGACCGCTTCGTCGGGGAGCGAGCCGCCGGTGAGACCTTCGCCGCCTGGGTCACCCGCAGCGGCGGGGCCCGGGCCCTCGGCGCCCAACTGGCCCACCTCGACGTCTTCCCCTCACCCGAAGACGGCCCCGAGTACTACGTCGACTTCGACGAGACGGGCCCCTACGAAGCCGAGGTCGGGCCTGGCGAGTGCATCACATGAGCGCCCACACCGACATAGGCCCAGCTCCGGTGACCACCCCTCGCCCCGTGTTCGACCTGGCCGAGCTGGCCGCTGCCTCGGAGCGCTTCGAGACGGCGCCGCCGTGCTCGATCATCGCCTGGGCCGCCGAGCACTTCGGCGACGACATGATCCTGGCGTCGTCGTTCCAGGAGATCGTCCTCATCGACATCGCCGTGTCGGTCAAGCCCGACATCGAGGTGCTGTTCCTCGACACCCAGTACCACTTCGCCGAGACGCTGTGGTTCGTCGAGGAGGTGCGGGCCCGGTACGACCTCAACCTGCGGGTGGTCAAGCCCCTGGTGAGGCCCGACAACCGCTGGCAACTCGACATCGGTGGCTGCTGCGGCGTGCGCAAGGTGGAGCCGCTCGAGCGCGGCCTGGTGGGCAAGGCGGCGTGGCTCACCGGCGTGCGTCGAGACCACTCCGCCACCCGCGCCAACGCACCCATCCTGTCGTGGGACGAGTCGCGCCACATGGTGAAGGTGAACCCCCTCGCCACCTGGACCTCGGCCGACCTGGCCGCCTACACCGTCGACCGCGAGCTGCCGGTGCACCCACTGGCCGACCGCGGCTACCAGTCCATCGGCTGCTGGCCCTGCACCCGACCGGTGGCCGCCGGTGACGACCCCCGGTCAGGCCGCTGGGCCGGTTCGGCCAAGACCGAGTGTGGGCTGCACCTCCCGGCGGGTGAGGGCTGAGCCGACCTCTTGCGCCGCTCGACCCGGCCGGGCCGCGAGCCCGGGTCGTGGTGGTCGGAACGGTCGATGTGTCCGACACTGTGTCGGCCGTCTAGCGTCGCTCCCGATCCGGAGACGGTGAGCAAGGGGAGCTGAACGGTTGGGCATCTGGGTGGTGCTACTCGAATCGGTGGCGACGGCCGATGAACGCAGAGGGCTCGGCGTCGAGCCCGGGGCCCTCGACGACCTGGCCGACGAGTTGGCGGCCAACTACGCCGTCGTCACCGAACGGCCCTGGGGGTACGAGACCGAGCTGTGGGTCGAGGAGGGGACGGCGGGGGGAGCGATGCTCGCCGCCCAGTTCCTGTGCCAGACGGCGGTTCGCTACCTCGGCCTCCCGCCCTGGGAGGTGGTGCGGGCCGAGGCCCGCGACGCCCACGCCCTCGAGGTGGGGCTCATCGAATGGCCCACCCCGGCGGTCGACCCCGATGACGAGCCGGCCGACGAACCACCGCCTCTGGAGCTACCCGCCACCGCCACCAAGGCCGCGACCAAAAAGGCTGGGACCAGGAAGCGGGCGACCACGAAGGCTGTCACCAAGGCTGTCACCAAGACGGCGACCAAGAAGGCGGCGACCAGGAGGCCGGCGGCCAAGAAGGCGGGGTCGGCTACATCCCGGCCGGCGAAATCCGGTCTCGGCAAACCGCGGGCCGCGAAGGGCCGGAATTCCCGCCCCATCTCCCGTGGTGACGCCTGATAGGGTTGTATCTCACCCAAACCGATTCGGCGGTACCAACGAAAGGACGATCTGCCATGCCTCGAAAGGCAGCTCCTCCGGCAGCCAAGCCGAACCGTTCCATGAGTGATGAGCACAAGGCGGCGCTGGCCGAAGGCCGTGAGCAGGGCCGGGCCGTACGTCGCTATCTCGAAGCCCTCGAGGCTCACAAGCCCCGTCGTGGCCGCAAGCGCAATCCCGAGAACATCGCCAAGCGCCTGGAGCGCATCGACGAGGAGCTCCCCGGCGCCGACCCGCTCAGCCGGGTCCATCTGCGTCAGGAGCGCATAGACCTCGAGCGGGAACTGACCGCCGGGAGCCAGAAGGTCGACCTCGAGGGCCTCGAGGCCGAGTTCGTGGCCGCCGCCGGCCCCTACAGCCTCCGCAAGGGCATCAGCTATGACGCGTGGCGAGAAGTCGGCGTCGAGCCCCGGGTGCTCAAAGCGGCCGGCATCGGTCGGGGCCAGTAACAGTCGCCGGCTTCCCCGCCGGCTATTTGTCATCCATGAGGCGGCATTCGTCGCCCCATGTCAGTCCTGGTGTGCGGCGGCCGATGCTGCTTGAACGATGCCGAGATTGGGTACAGATGCCGCTGCACGGTGATGGCGAGCACAAAGGAGCGGGACAATGGCTGCAGACGCGTGCACGGCAATCGTCGCCTACGAGGTGAACGGCGAGGACTGCGACAAGTTCCTGAACGCATGGAGGGAGGCCGACGCCCACCTGCAGAAGCAGAAGGGCCACCTCAGCACGACCCTGCACCAGAGCGCGTCGGCCAATCCCGACTTTCGGTTCGTGAACGTCAGCTGCTGGGACAGCGCCGATGACTTCCGGGCGGCCACCCAGAGCCCGGAGTTCCGGTCGGCATCGGCCAAGCTCGAGGCCTACCCCATCCACGCCTCGGTCTACGAGGTCGTCGAGACCTGAACGAGGGGGCGGGCGGTTGGGGGGCCTGAGGGGGGCCATACTCGGGCATGACACCCCCCACCCCTGAACGCACAGAGCCCCGGCCTGGCACCGGAGCGGCGATCGCCCGGTTCCGGCTGGTCGCCTACGCCGAGGCCGTCACCTTCTTGATCCTCCTGGGCGGCGTCGTGGTCAAGCGCGTCCTCAACGGCTCCGACGTGGGGGTGCGGGTCATGGGCCCGATCCACGGCATCGTGTTCCTCGTCTACGTGGTCATGGTGCTCCAGGTGCGGGCCAGCCAGGCGTGGAACCTGGGCCAGACCCTCCTCGTGATCGTCGCGTCGGCGCTGCCCTTCGGAGGGTTCTTCGTGGGCAGCCACCTCAGCGACGAGGGCGTGGCGCCGAAGGCCTGAGCCCGCCCGCCTCTAGGACGGCCCGCCGATCTCGTGGCGGACCCCGCCGCGCACGTCGTCGATGTGGGAGTTCTCGCACGTCCCCGGACCGAAGTGGTTCTCGTGACGCACGGGTTGGATGCGGCCGTCGTTGGCCGTGGGCTCCTTGTACGCCACCCGGAGCATGGCCAGGTCGTCGCACCGCCCGACCGGCCCGCCCCGGTGACGGGTGGACATCACCGACCACCCGGCGAGCTGCCGCCAGGCGGGGGGCACCTCGATGCGCCCGATGACGTCGTCTTTGCCGGCGGCGGGATCGGCCACCGCCGCCGACCACCACCCGGGCTCGTCGCTCCACAGTCGCATCCCGTAGGTGCGCCCCGCCTCCCATGCATAGGCGAGGCGACAGGTCCAGGCGGGGCCGCCGTCGCTGCCGGGCCCGGTGCCGCCGCTGTCACCTCTCAGGGCGCCGTCGACGGAGAACACCGCGCACCTGGCCACGGCTGCGTCCGTCGCGCCGGCGACGGCCTCCAAGCCCAAGAACCCACCCCCGCCGCCGGCCAGCTTGAACTCGTGGACCATGACGACCGCCGTCTGGGGCCCCGGGTCGATCTCGGGCAGCACCAGGTGCTCGAAACTGGAGAAGCCCGCCGGGGTCGTCCGGAACACCGTGGGCGACGGGGGCCACCACCACTCCGTGTGGGTGTCGCGCGGAGCCAGTGCGGAGGGACGTCGGCGCATCGGCGGGCCGTCAGTCAGCGCTGCGACGGCCGTGGCGAACGCCCAGCCGCCAGCCGACCCAGCCGGAACCGGCGGAGATGGCCACCAGTCCGGCCAGGCGGACGATCAACGACACGAGGGCGATCAACCACCAGGCGACGACCAGCACGGCGATCACAGCGAGGACCAGGCCGGCGCCGCTGCCCCGGCGACGGACCGGGCCCGACGCAGGACGCCGGCGGACCCTGGCGCGGCCGGCGTCGGCGGGAGCGGTGGTGAGGGTGGCGCAGATCAGGCACTCGCCGGTGGTGAGGCCGTGGGGACACAGCGTCGCCATCAGGAGCTGCCGCTGCCCCGCCGCAGGAGGTCGGCCAGCTGCCGCCGCTGGTCGGGAGTCAGCTCGGCGAGGGGAAGGTCGACGATCAGGGACCGACGGTGCTCGGTGCGGACCCTCTGGCCGGCATCGGTGAGCACCAGGTTCTTCACCCGGCGGTCGGCGGGGGCGACCCGACGCTCGACCAGCCCCCGCGCTTCGAGATGGTCGACGATGCCGGTGACGTTGGAGGCGTCGCAGCACAGCCGTTGAGCCAGGTCGCGCATGGGCAGGGGCCCGTCGAGCTCGCGCAGGGCCATGGCCTGGGCGAAGGAGAGGTCGAAGTCGGCCGAGCGGGCGGCGAACCGTTGGCGGAGGCTGTCGGTCAGCTGGAACAGGAGCTTGACCACCTCCTCGAGGCTGGGCTCGTCGGTGGCGCCTCCCCCCTCGTGGTCGACGGCTGCCGCTCCGTCAAGATCGTCTTCCAGATCGTCTTCCAGGTCGTTGCGGGCCCCAGTCGTCACCATGTGCTCATGATAGTTGATCGAGAAGATGGTTGACTACCTTCATTATCTGCGCTTTCATGGAGGTGCTCCCGACGAATCGTGTCCCGGGCCGATGAGAACGTTCTCTCCCGGTCGTCGACATCCCGAACCTGCCTGACCACCACCGACGTACTCGTCCGAACCCCGGAGGACCATTGCCGTGATCCACATCGCTGACTTCTGCTACCGGAGGCGACGCTACGTCCTTGCCGCCTGGATCCTCGCGTTCGTCGGTATCGTGCTCGTCGCCGGCAAAGCCTTCCCGGCCGAGCACAAGGCCAACTACCAGACGCCCGGAGCCGAGTCCTCCAAGGCCTACGACCTGCTGAAGCAGCGCCTGCCGGCGCGTGGGGGCGACTCCATCAAGATCGTCTTCGCCGGCGACATCAACAGCCCGGCTGTCAGGTCGCAGGTCGACGCCGTCCTGGCCACGGCGAAGGCGAGGCCTCACGTCACCCAGGTGTCGAGCCCCTACGACAACCCGTCGCAGATCTCGACCAAGGAGCCCGTCGGCCAGGTCGCCTTCGCCGAAGTGGCCTTCGACCAGACCATCGACAAGCTCATCAGCGGCGATTCCCAGTTCCAGAAGAAGTTCCTGGATGCCATCCACCCGGGCCAGAGGCCGGGGCTCGATGTCGAGGTGACCAACTTCGTCGCCGAGCAGGCGCTCGGGTCGGAGGCCATCGGATTGATCTTCGCCGCCTTCATCCTCCTGCTCGCCTTCGGCTCGGCGCTGGCCATGGGTCTGCCGATCCTGACCGCCCTCCTCGGGCTGGGCATCGGCGCCACCCTCGGTGGCATCGCGTCCCAAGTGGTCCAGACGCCCGACTGGGCCGCCACCGTGGCCGCCATGATCGGCCTCGGGGTGGGCATCGACTACTCGCTGTTCATCATCACCCGCTACCGCCAGTCGCTCAAGACCGGGCTCACCCCCCGTCAGGCCAACATCACGGCCATGGGAACGGCCGGCCGGGCTGTCCTGTTCGCCGGCGGGACGGTGGTGATCTCGCTCCTCGGCATGCTCACCATGCGCCTGAGCTACCTGGACGGCGTGGCCGCCTCGGCCGTGCTGGCGGTGCTCACCATGCTGGCCGCCTCGCTGACCCTGCTGCCGGCCATGCTCGGCTTCGCCGGCACCAACATCGACCGGCTGCGGGTGCCGTTCACCGGACGCGAGTCCCACCAGGGTGAGCGGGCCTTCTGGTACCGGTGGAGCCGGGTGGTGCAGCACCGTCCGTGGTTCGCCTTCGTCGGTGCCGCCGTCGTGCTCCTCGTCATCACCCTGCCCCTGCTGTCGTTGCGCTTCGGCTTCCCCGACGACGGGAACAACCAGAAGTCCGAGACCTCCCGCCAGGCCTACGACCACCTCACCACCGGGTTCGGGGCCGGCTTCAACGGGCCCCTGCTCCTCGTCGCCGACCTCAAGGGCGCCCAGAACCGCACGCAGGTGCTCGATGCCCTGACCAGTGGGGTGAAGACGGCCAAGGGCGTCGACGCCGTCGTGCCCGCCATGCCCTACCAGGGGGGCGACACCGCCATCCTCAACGTCTTCCCCACCAACAAGCCCCAGGACGACGCCACCGGCCAGCTCGTGCACCGGTTGCGCGATTCGGTGATCCCCGCCGCCGTCGATTCCTCCGGCGCCAAGGTGCTCGTCGGTGGTTTCACCGCCATCTCCATCGACCAGAGCGACTACATCACCAAGCGCCTGCCCATCTTCATCGGCTCGGTCGTCCTGCTGTCGTTCCTGCTGCTCACCACCGTGTTCCGGTCACCGCTGGTGGCCCTCAAGGCCGGGATCATGAACCTGCTGTCCATTGCCGCCGCCTACGGCGTGATGTCCTACGCCGTGCAGGGCACGTGGCTGGGCAGCCTCTTCAACATCCCGGAAACGCCGATCCCCGCCTTCATCCCCATGATCATGTTCGCCATCCTCTTCGGCCTGTCCATGGACTACGAGGTGTTCCTGCTGAGCCGCATCCGTGAGGAGTACCTGCGCACCGGTGACAACGGCGTGGCCGTAGCCGACGGGTTGGCGGCGACGGCCCGGGTGATCACCGCGGCGGCGGCGATCATGGTGTTCGTGTTCGGGGTGTTCATCTTCGACCCCAACGTGTTCATCAAGCAGATCGGCCTGGGCCTGACCACCGCCGTGCTCGTGGACAGCACCATCGTCCGCATGGTGCTGGTGCCCGCCACCATGGAACTGCTGGGCAACGCCAACTGGTGGATGCCGGCCTGGCTGGGAAAGCTCCTGCCCGAGGTGCACATCGAAGGCGAGGCGGCCGTGCAGGAGGAGTTGGCCACCCTGCTGTCCGAGGAGGAGCTCACGGTCTGATCACTGCTCGCGGGAGGGTCGCTCGCGGGGCGGCCCTCCCCCGGTGCGGCACCGACGGAGGACGATTTCCCGCCCACGCCCACGGGTAGGAGGCGCAGGGTGACCACCCTCGTCGCCGACGCCCTGGTCGAGCGGCTGCGCGCTTGGGGCATCCACCGCATCTTCGGGTTCTCGGGCGACGGGATCGACCCCATCCTGGCGGCCATCCACCGGTCCGGCGGCGACCCCCGCCTGGTCACCGCCCGCCACGAGGAGGCGGCCGCCTTCATGGCCACCGCCCATGCCAAGTGGACGGGCGCCACCGGGTGCTGCCTGGCCACCCACGGCCCCGGCGCCATCCACCTGCTCAACGGCCTCTACGACGCCAAGCTCGACAAGAAGCCGGTCGTGGCCATCATCGCCCAGCAGCACCGCACCGCTCTGGGCAGCGGCTACCAGCAGGAGATCGACGCCCGCACGCTGTTCAAAGACGTGTGCGGGGCCTACCTCAACATGGTCACCACTGCCGAGCAGCTCCATCTGGTCATCGACCGGGCGGTGCGCACGGCTCAGGCCATGAGGGCGCCGACGTGCGTCATCGTGCCCCACGACGTCCAGCAACTGGAGATGCCCGACGAGCTGCCCCACACCCACGCGGTGGTGGCCACCGCCGTGGGGTGGGACCCGCCCCGCGTCGTGCCCCCCGACGCTGCCCTCGACGCCGCTGCCGCCGTGCTCGACGCCGGTGAGCGCGTGGCCATCCTCGTCGGCCAGGGCGCGGCAGGGGCGGCCGCCGAGGTGGCCGAGGTGGCCGACAGGCTGGGTGCGGGTGTGGCCAAGGCCCTGCTTGGCAAGGCCGTGCTCTCCGACGAGCTGCCGTTCGTCACCGGTGCCGTCGGGCACCTGGGCACCACCGCCAGCGACCTGCTGATGGGCGGGTGCGACACCCTGCTCATGGTCGGCACCAACGACCCCTTCACCGAGTTCCTGCCTGCGCCAGGCCAGGCCCGGGGCGTCCAGATCGACATCGACGGCCGCAACCTCGGCTCCCGCTACCCCACCGAGGTCAACCTGGCCGGCGACGCGGCGGAGACGCTGCGGGCCCTACTGCCCCGCTTGGCCCGGCGGGACCGCAGCGCATGGCGGCGCCGCGTGGAAGATGCCGTGGCCCACTGGTGGGACATCGCCGAACGGCGGGCCCGCCGTCCGGCCGAGCCGCTGAACCCCCAGCTGCTCTTCCACGAGCTGTCCCCCCGCCTGCCCGACGATGCCCTGCTGGCCGTCGACGTCGGGTCCACCACCTACTGGTACGCCCGTCACATCCGCCTGCGCGCCGCCATGGCCGCCCACCTGTCGAGCACACTGGCGTCGATGGGCTCGGCCATGCCCTACGCGGTGGCGGCCAAGTGCGCCTTCGGTGACCGCTTGGTGGTGGCTCTCCTCGGCGACGGTGCCATGCAGATGAACGGCATCAACGAGCTCATCACCGTCGCCCGTCTGTGGCGGGAGTGGGACGACCCCCGCCTGCCCATCCTCGTGCTCGACAACCGCGACCTCAACGAGGTCACCTGGGAGCAACGCGAGATGGAGGGAGACCCCATGTTCCCCGCCTCCCAGGAGGTGCCGTCACTCCCCTACGCCGACTACGCCCGGCTCCTCGGTCTGGGTGCCACCGTGGTCGACGACCCCGCGAGCGTCGGCCCGGCGTGGGACGAGGCCCTGGCCGCAGACCGGCCGTTCCTCATCCACGCCGTCGTCGACCCCGCCGTGCCCCTCATGCCGCCCCGCCTCGAGCCGGCCCTGCGGGAGAAGCTCCTGGCCGGCCTCGACGCCGAAGCCACGCCACTGGCGGCTCGAGCCCGCGAGCTGGCCCTGGCCGAGCTGGCCGATCAGGAGTCCTGACCCGCGTTTCCGTTCGGGCGTGCAGACCACCGTTGAACCCCGGTGATCCGCACGCCAGAACGAGGACGGGGGCGCCGGTGCTCAGGGGGCGGCGACGGTGGTGGTCGTCGTCGCCACCGTGGTGTTGGTCAGGTCGAGGGTCCAGTACCAGCCGTAGGTGGATCCCGCGTTGTAGGCCCGGGCGATGCCGGCGGCGGTGACGCCGGTGCGCAACATGTTGGCGTTGTGGATGCTCGACGCCTTCCACCGGTCGAACACGGTCTGGGCGTCGGGCGACCCGGCGTAGATGTTCTCCGCCCAGTTGGTGAACTTCGAGCCGCACCACGTCAGGCGCTGGTTGATGGCCCGCCCGTTGGAGTCCACGTGGTCGGGCGGGAAGTAGTTCTTCGTGGCCATGTCCCGGCTGAACCAGGAGGCCGCGCGCGTCACCCTGGTCTGGAACGCCAGGGCGTTCAGACCGTTGGCCACGCGGTACTGGTTGACCAGGTCGAGCAGGGCACGTTCCTGGGCGTCGATGGCCTGGTCCTGGGAGGAGACGGGGCAGGCGGCGGT
>JBBWZS010000141.1:0-14394 GCA_039649175.1 Acidimicrobiaceae bacterium | reverse complement strand
GACGGACCGCCAGGCCACGGACGTCGACCGGCGTCCGGTATGTGTCGTCTGTCCCGGAGCGTGCGCGGGCGAGGGAGGCAACGGAGAGTTCGCGTCAGGCACCCGCGCCGTTCATCAGGTCGAGAGCGGACTGTTGCCGGGCGGCGTCGGTCTGCTGGTACGGACCCGCCCACGCCTGGTCGTAGGAGTCGGAGCTGAAGCGGTCCTTGGTGTAGGCGCTGGTCGCCTGGCGTTGCAGGTAGGCGGTGTAGGGGTGGTCGGACAGCGCGTTGTTCACCGCGGTCAGTCCGCGCACGTAGGCACCCTTGAACGACGGGACGTCACCGCCGCCACCGTTGTCGAACAGGATGCCGCCGGGGTTGAGCGCCGTGTTGGTCGTGGACGCGGAGGCGAGGGTGCGGGCCTCGGTGAGCAGGCTCGCGTCGCCGGTCGCCTTGTACAACTCGGTCAGCGCGCCCAGCGGCACACCCTGGTTGTAGCTCCACGGGGTCTCGCCGTTGTTGGTGCAGGACGAGGTCAGACCGTCGTTGACCATGTTCGAGCTGTTGATCATCCCGGAGTTCTTGAACCAGCTCCAGCCCGCCTCGGCGCGCTGGAGGTAGACGGTGTCACCCGAGATCCTGTTGTGCAGCGCGGCGTTCAGCTCGATGTACAGCGAGTTGGCGATGGCGTTCTTGTAGTCCTTGCTGGTGCTCCACCAGACGCCGCCACCGCACGTGCTGTCCCAGTAGGTCGCCACGTGGTCGGCGTCGGTGCGCGCGGTGCTCAGGTAACGGCTGTCGCCGGTCAGGTCGTAGGCGTCCACCCAGGCGAGGCCCCACCACGCGGTGTCGTCGTTGTAGGCGTTGATGAAGTTGCCGTTCCACGCCGACAGGTTCGTGTTGTACGTGCGGGAGATGGCGTAGTTGTAGCTGTTCATGCCCGACACCCGGATGTTGTCCTCGACGGCGGTGAGCGCGTTGGCCGCGTTCCACCAGCCGGTGGTGTCGAACAGGTTGGTGCTGAGGTTGTAGTCCTCCATCAGCGAGGTGGCCGCCGCCGTGCGCCGGTCCCCGGCGTTCCAGGTGGTGCGGTACCAACTCGTGCAGGCGACGGTGCTCGACCCGGTGGGCAGGCCGCAGGCCCGCAACAGGCCGACACCGAGGTTGTTCCAGTCGTCGTCGTTGTACATCAGCGTCCGCCAGCCGCCGTAGCCCGCCGGGACGGTGGTGTCGCCGAGTTTCGAGCCCGCGGTCCAGGTGCGGCCGTTGTCGAACGAGCGGTCGAGCCAGACCTCGTCACCCTGGGCGCCGCCGTTGGTGACCGCCCAGCCCATGTCGTCGCCGTCGTCCAGGTGCAGGGAGATCGAGCGCGTCCCCGTCGTGACGGTCGACGCGGTCCGGTCGTTCGCCGCGGTGCCCGGATCGTGCGCGTCGCAGTACTTGTCGCAGATCGCGGCCGCCGTCGCGCCGGGCCTGACGGCACCGCTGGACCTGGGTGTCGTCCGCTGGGCGCTCGGGGGTAACTCGGGATCGCGGTCGTCGCAGTAGCTGCCGCACGAGGACGACATCGACACGCTCGGCGTGCCCGCCGGTGCGGCGGCGGACGCGGTGGTGGCTGGCGCAGTCGTGGCCACGACGGTCAGGACGAGCGCCGCGAGCAGGGCTGGGTTGCGCACGAGACCTCCCGGTGCGGGGGTGGGGGTGCCGGTCGGACGCGGAACGCGGTACTTCAGCAGATATACCGCCAGGACGAGTGGCTGGTCCACAAACCTGTCTTGCCGAGACAAGACAGGTCGACAATCCTCAGTGGACACAGACTGACCGTCGGTTCGGCCGATCGGACCAGTCGGCGTCAACGGTCACACCGCAACGGGTGCTTGCGCCAACCGCTCATGGTCCGTCCCAGGTGGACGTTGACAGTTGACCGAACCGGGGGTCAGGATTCGTCGCGGAGCGCTGTGAGGTACTCGACGATCGCGTCCCGGTTGCGGGTCAGGCTGTTGATGCGTTCGGACATCCGGTCGCGCTCGTGTTCGAGGATGGTGACCGTCTCGGGTGTCACGCCAGCGAACCGGATGCTGCTGGCAGGCGAGTCGAGGCACGGCAGGATCTGCTGGATGAGCCGGGTCGGCAGGCCCGCGTCGAGCAGTTCCCTGATCTGCGTCACCCGGCCGACGAGTGAGTCGCCGTACTCCCGGTAGCCGTTGGCGGACCGGCCCGGCGCGATCAGCCGCTGCTCCTCGTAGTAGCGCAGCAACCGCCGGGACGTACCCGTGCGCTCCGCCAACTCCCCGATCCTCACCTGGACGAGCCTAGAACACCGGATCGGTGTCGACCGCTTGACCTTGACATCGATGTGAGGGTTTCAGAATGGCGGTCAGTCAGGTTCCGAGGCAGAGGAAAGGAAGTCCCCGACCATGACCGACCTCCACGGCACGTCCACACCAGCTTTCGACGCCGTGCGCACCGCGCTGCGACAGCACCTCGACTCCGGCGAGGAGTTGGGCGCCTCACTGGTCGTCGACATCGACGGCGACCGCGTCGTCGACCTGTGGGGCGGGTACCGGGACCCGGCCCACACCGTCGCGTGGGACGAGCACACCATCACCAACGTGTGGTCGGTGACGAAGACGATCACCAGTCTCGCCGCGCTCATGCTGGTGGACCGGGGTGAACTCGACGTCCACGCGCCGGTGGCCAGGTACTGGCCCGAGTTCGCCGCGAACGGCAAGCAGGACGTCGAGGTCCGGCACCTGCTCTCGCACACGTCCGGCGTGTCCGGCCTCGACCAGCCCGCCACGGTCGAGGACCTCTACGACACCCGACGGGCCGCGGCCCGGATGGCAGCACAGGCCCCCTGGTGGACACCGGGCACGGCGTCGGGCTACCACCTGTTGAACTTCGGGCACCTCGTCGGCGAGGTCGTCCACCGGATCACCGGACGGTCACTGAAGGAGTTCGTCGCCGAGGAGATCGCCGGTCCGCTGGGCGCGGACTTCCAGATCGGGGCGGCCGAGCAGGACTGGCACCGGATCGCGGACGTCGTCGCGCCGCCACTGCCGTCCGGCGAACCGACCGGAGTGGCCCACCGGACCGTGACCGGCCCGGCGGCCACCGCGCAGACGGCCAACACCCCGGCCTGGCGAGCCGCCGACATCGGTGCGGCCAACGGCCACGGCAACGCCCGCTCCGTCGCCCGCATCATGTCGGCGCTCGCCCGGGGCGGCGAGGTCGACGGCGTCCGTCTGCTGGGCGAGAAGACGATCGACCTGGTCTTCGAGGAACAGGCGAACGGCGTCGACCTCGTCAACGGGCTCGCGCTGCGCTGGGGTATCGGTTACGCGCTGCCGCAGCGGGACACCGTGCCGTGGCTACCGGAAGGCCGGATCTGCTTCTGGGGCGGCTGGGGTGGTTCGATGATCATCATGGACCTGGACCGGCGCATGACCATCGCGTACATGATGAACAGGATGGCACCGGGCATCCTGGGTTCCGATCGCAGCGCCGCGTATGTGCGGGCTGTCTACGACCACCTCGGGGTAGCACCCGTCACAACTCGACCAGCGAGCAGCCGACGAGTTCCCGGACGAGTTGGTCGGCCTGTGTCCAGCGCCGCCGGGGGTCCTCGTACGTGACGGTGACGGCGTCCACCAACCGCGGCGCGGGCCTGCCCGCGCGGTACAACCCGCCCGACGCTCCGTTGACGTGGGAATGTGCCCGCACCGCGACGTAACCCGACGCCAGCCACGGGCATGCCTTCACCGAGATGCGGGCGCAACGCAGGCACAGCGGCGGATGAGCGTTCTGTGCTCCTTCCGGCCAACCGGCCCACTGGCTCCGCTGATCCTGGATCAGCCACAACGCCCCGCGCTCGTCCTGGTCGGCCGGTCCGGCACACACCTGGCACAACATGCGACGCATCGCCCTGCGTTGCCGAAGCGGGTGCAACTGGTCGTAGATCGGCTTCCCCACCCCTTGCCGAACGGTCGTGCGCGTCCACAGCAGGCCCTGTGCGTCACGATCGACAGCCGTCTCGTCCGCGTAGCCGATGCCGACGGGGGTCTCGATGACCGGTGCCGAGAGCACTTCCTCGGCAGTCCACATCGCGACGTACGGCACGATGCCGTGCGCTCCACGAAACACGGGCTTGCCTGCGTGCGGGAGGTCGATCGTCGGGGCAGTCGAGGGCATCTTGTTCCTTGCGGTCGCGGCAGCGGACAGTTTTCACTCGATACGGCAATGAATCGGACCGTGGTCCACATCGAATCTGGGAACCCGACACGAACAGCATCACCAGCAAATCGGTGGCCACGGTCGGTGAGAAACCATGTGTGCAGAGTTTTCACGCCGCTTTCACCAGCGGTTATGCTGTGCCTGACCTCATCGGCGGCACTCTCTGGAAGCGTGGAAGCACATGGCACGTGAACCGGACGTCATCGTTGCTCAGCGGCGATCTCTCGGCGAGCGTCTGGCCGTGTTCCGCAGAGCGGCCGAGTTGACCCAGACGCAGCTTGCCTTCGCTGCCGTTTGCGACCGCACTGCGGTGGCGCACGTTGAACGAGGGCACAGCAGGGCCGACGAACGGTTCTGGTCGGCCGTGGACAGGACCTGTCATGCCGATGGTGCGTTGCTCACCGCCTACCACGAGCTGGAAGCAGCCAAACACCAGTACGAGCAACAGAAGCACGAGCGCGAACTGGCTCAGGTGCGGGCCAGAGCCGCCCAACTACGTAGTGAGGTCCACGACCCGACTCGCCCCGCCGTGACAGGATCGGCAACCACACAGCCCAAACCGTCAAGCGCCGTGGCGGAACCGTCGTCGGCGGTGTCGCTACCGGTCATCGAGGCGATGGCCAGCGCCTTCCAGGTAGCCGACCGGCAGGTCGGCGGCGGCCAGCTCTACTCCTCAGTACTCGACTACCTCCAGCGGAACATTGCTCCCCGGTTGTTCGATTCAGGCGCCGTCGGACAGGTCAACGACATGTTCGCAGCCGCCGCGTCCTTGACGGAAGTCGCCGGCTGGATGGCGCACGACGGTGGCCACGACCAGGTGGCGCGTCGGCACTTCAACCAGGCATATCGGCTTGCGGCAGGAGCCCGGTCGGCACCACTGGCAGGAAACCTCTGCGCCAGTATGAGTCATCTCGCCGGCCAACTCGGCGAGGCAGACGCCGCGATGAGGTTGGCGCGAACAGGACTGGGTCACGCTCACACGGCGAGGTCCATGCAACTCACCGCCCGGCTGCACACTATGCGAGCGCGTGCCGTGGCGATGGGCGGTGATCACCGGGCGTGTGTCGAGGCGCTGGAACAGGCTCGCCATGCCCTGAGCCGGGTGGCCGAGGACCAACCGACCAAGTGGGTCAGCCATTTTGACGAGGCGTCACTGGCCAGCGAGGCGGCGTTGTGCCTGCGACGACTTGGCGTGCTGGGGGAAGCCGAGCGCCAGGCTCGGCGGGTGATTGAGCTGCGAGTTGGTGACCGGGTACGCAGCAGAGCCTTCGGACAGATCACGTTGGCGCGAGTGCTCGTAGACGAGCACCAGGTCGAGGAAGCGGCAGCAATCGGTCGCGAGGTCAGCGTGGCGGTGCAGTCCCTGACCTCCGCCCGGGTGGTGGCCCGCCTCAACCTGCTCGCCGATGCTTTGAGGCCACACGCCGCTGTGCCCGAAGTCCGGATGTTCCTGGACGAGTGTGCTGGCGTCGGCCAGACACCGGCCGCCGAAACGGGTGGGGCATCCTGGCCGGTATGACCGACGACGAGGCGGCGCGCTTCGCCTACCTGGCCGAGGGCAACGCCACGCAGGCCCGCAAGCGGGTGGCGGCGGATGTCCTGATCACGGACACGGCAGGTCGGGTACTGCTGGTCGATCCGACCTACAAGCCAGACTGGGACATGCCCGGCGGCATGGTCGAGGAGAACGAGCCACCGAGGCAGGCCGGTGCGCGTGAGCTGCGTGAGGAACTGGGCATCACCGTCGAGGTCGGTCGCCTGCTCTGCCTGGAGTGGGTGCCGCCGCACGGGCCGTGGGACGACACGCTGATGTTCGTCTTCGACGGCGGCACGTTGGATGAGCAGGCCATGATGAGCATCAGGCTCGCTGACGGTGAACTGAGTCGGTTCGCGTTCGTGAGTGAGGAGGACGCGGGAAGCCTGTTGCGCCTGTATGTCCGGGAGCGACTGCACAGAGCACTGGTGGCACGGCGGACCGGCTCGGTCGGGTACGACGAGCGGTAGCGAACCGAGTGGAAGAGGCAGCATGGAGCACGTTGGACTCGCTGGGCTGGACGTGTCGCGGATCGGCTTCGGTGCCATGGGCATGTCCGCCGGTTACATCGACCGCAGTGTCGACGAGTCGCAGTCGGTCGACACGATCCGTCGGGCGCTGGACCTGGGTGTGACGTTCGTCGACACCGCCGAGGTCTACGGGCCGTTCACCAACGAAGAGCTCGTGGGGCGCGCGATCAGGGGGCGGCGGGACGAGGTCGTGGTCGCCACCAAGTTCGGGATGATCTCGCACACCGGTCGGGACGCCGGAGTGCTGGACAGTTCGCCCGCGAGCATCCGCGTGGCCGTGGCGGGTTCGCTGCGGCGGCTGGACACCGACCACATCGACCTCTACTACCAGCACCGGGTCGACACGTCGGTGCCCATCGAGGACACGGTGGGAGCCATGGCCGATCTGGTGGCCGCCGGCAAGGTCGGCCATCTGGGCCTGTCCGAGGCGGGGGCGGCCACCATCCGCCGGGCCCAGGCCGTGCATCCCATCACCGCCCTCCAGACCGAGTACAGCCTGTGGACGCGCGACGTGGAGGCCGAGATCCTGCCGACGGTGCGCGAGTTGGGCATCGGCTTCGTGGCCTACAGCCCCCTGGGCCGGGGCTTTCTCACCGGTGCGTACCGCTCCGCCGCCGACCTTCCCGAGGGCGACTCCCGCGCCGGGCGCTTCCCTCGCTTCGAGCAGGCCAACTTCGATCGCAACCTGGCCCTGGTCGACCGGGTGTCGGAGCTGGCCGCCCGCAAGGGCTGCACCGCCGGCCAGGTGGCCCTGGCGTGGGTGCTGGCCCAGGGCGACGACATCGTGGCCATCCCGGGCACCAAGCGCCTCGCCTACCTGGAAGAGAACGTGGCCGCCGCCGAGGTCGTCCTCGACGCCGCCGACCTGGCGTGGATCGACGCCAACATCGGACAGGCCAGCGGCGACCGTTACGCCGACATGGGCACCGTCGACCGCTGACCCGGCGTCGTGTGAGGCTGCGACCGCCCCGCCACGCCCTGCGCCGGCACCTGCTGGCGTCGCCCGTACGCCTGCCGGTCGCCCTGCTGGTGTTCGCCCTGGTCTACGGGACCAGCGGGTACCTGGTCCTCGAAGGCTTCGGCTTCGTGGACTCGGTGTACATGACGGTCACCACCCTGACCACGGTCGGCTTCGGGGAGGTTCGGCCCCTCGACACTGCCGGCCGGCTGTTCACCCTGTCGCTCATCGTGATCGGGATGGTGGCGGTGTTCAGCCTCCTCGCCGTCTTGACGGGCCTGGTGGCGAGCGGTCAGCTGGGGCGGTCACTCACGAGGAGGAGCATGCGCCAACGGACCCAGGACCTCGCGGACCACTTCGTGGTGTGCGCCTTCGGGCGGGTGGGGCGCTCGGCGGTGAAGGAGCTGGTGGCCAAGAAGGCCGAGGTGGTCGTCGTCGAGTCCGACATCGACCTGGAGCCCGACCTCATCGCCGCCGGGATCCCGTACATCCTCGCCGACCCCACCAGCGAGGAGGTGCTGCGCCGGGCCGGCATCGCCCGGGCCAAGGCCCTGGTGTGTGCCGTCGACTCCGACGCGGTGAACGTGTACATCACCCTCCTCGCCCGGGCCCTGAACCCCGACCTGTTCATCATCGGGCGGGCGTCGAGCACCGAGTCGGTCGAGGCCCTGCGCCGGGCGGGCAGTGACCGGGTGGTCTCGCCCTACCGCCTGAGCGGGAAGCGGATGGCCTCGCTGGCCCTGCGCCCGGCCATGCTCGAGTTCGTCGACATGGTGAGCGTGTCGCCCGACCTGCGCATCGAGGAGCTGGTGGTGGGGGAGGCGTCACCGCTGGCCGGAGCCACCGTGCGCGACGCCTGCGCCCCCTACGACGGGGTGATGATCCTCGCCATCCGCACCCCCGACGGGGCCCTGGTGGTGCCGCCCAGGGCCGATACCGTCCTCGCCGCCGCTGATCTGCTGATCATCGTGGGCCCCATGGACGCCCTGGCCCAGCTGGCCGACAAGGCCGGCCTGAACGGGGGCGACTGACGGGCGGGCGACAGGGCTGGTCCGCTGGCGCCGAGCGGGGGTTACCCTGGGGCCAGGTCCACCAGGAGGTGCGTGGTGCTGCACGAGCAGATGCTCCGTCCCGTCGAACGCCGGGTCCGTCACCTGGCCGCCGAGGGTGTCGACGACGCAGAGATCGGCCGGCGGTTCCATCACAGCGCCGAATGGGCGACCCGGGTCCGGGCCCTCACCGAGGTGCCGCGTCACGGGAGCCGGCTTCAAGGTGACGTGTTGCGCCCCCTCGAACGCCGGGTCCTGCGCTGGCGGGCGACCGGCGCCGAGTTCGACCAGCTGTCGGCCCGCTTCCACCGGTCGGCCGGGTTCCTCCACCAGGTGGAGTCGCTGGCCCTGTACAAGCTGCGACCACCGGACTGATCCGTGACCTGAGCTCCGGACCGTCGCCGGTCGGGAGCTCAGTGAGGCGTCAGGGCCGGGCGAAGCGCCGGCCGAGCACCTTCACCGACGCGAACAGGGCCAGGGCCAGGCCGAGAAGGGCGACGGTGGTGCCACCCGAGTCGTCGGTCTGCAGGGGAAGCGACCGGCCGAACCCGATGGGCGAACCGGTGGCGTCGGGGGTGGCCGGGGTGGCGACGACAGACGCGTCGCCGGCACCGGCCTGAGCGACGTCGGCGTTGCCGGTCGAGCCCGACGTGCTGGTGCCGCCACTGCCACTGCCACTGTCGGCGTTGCTTGCCGCCGCGGCCTGACCGCCGCCGGCGCCGGTGTCGGACGAGGTGGTCGTGCCGTCGGCCGCGACCTGGGACGACCGGGCCGAGGTTGCGGTGCCGGCCGCCGGTGCGGCGTTGGAGGCGGGTACGGTGGCCGACCGGGCCGAGACCGCCCCGGTGGACGGGCTGCCACCGGAGTCGCCCGAGACGGCCACCGGGGCGCTGGTGGCGATGGCGGTGGCGTCACCGGTGGCGCCGCTGTTGGAGGCCGATGAGCTGGCGTTGGCGGGACCGGAGTCGCCGGACGTGGCCGTCGGGTTGGACACGACGCTGGAGCCGCCGCCGTTGCCCCCGCCGGAGCTGCCTGTTCCCACGCTGGCGCCGCCGGTGGCCTGGCTGGTCGGGGCGGCCGCGGCGGTGACGGCGGGAGCAGCCAGGAACAGGGCGGTCGTCATGGCCGCCGACGTCGCCACCCACGAGACCATCGACCGTCGTCTTGTCGGCTCTGCCATAACCCGGTCCTCCGCGGTTGAACAAGCGTGCGAAGGGCCAACTCTACCCACGGGCGAGCCTCCGGGTGGACCCCGAACACCGCGGGCCGTTACCGCTCGTCTCGCCGACGCGGAAGGTGGGAGGATTCAGCCAATGAGCAGCCTGTGGTTGGTCGACATCGAAAGCCCCCTCCTCACCGACGCCGCCATGGCCAGGATCGACGACGCCGAGCGTCCCGACCGCCTGGCCTGGAACACCTTTCAGACCCTGGCGTTGTGGGACGCCGACGTGTGGGTGCCCCGCCTCGTCGAGATGGCGTGCGGTGAGGGCAGCTCCCTGGAGGCGCTCGAGTGGTCGGGCGCGTCGGTGCGCCCGTGGGGCGCATCGCTGGCGCATCCTTCGGCCGCCGACGTGGTCATCGACGGCCCCGAGGCCGTCATCGTGGTGGTGGCCACGCTGCAGACCGAACCCGCCGTCGACGAGCTGCGCGCCGCGGCCATGGACGCCCTGGGGCGAACCCGGGCCTCGGGGGGCGCCGGCGACCCGGACCCTCAGGTGGGCTTCGTCGTGGTGGCGCCTCCGGGAACGCCCGACCTCGGACCGTGGTTGCAGTCGGCGGCCGAGGAGCCGCTCGGCGGCGACGGCGTGGTCGGCGTCGTCCCCGACGCATCGGGCTGGACCACCTGGAGGGACGTGGGCGAGCTGGCCCTCGACCTGGCCGAGGAGTCCGACGAGTTGCGGGGCGAAGCCGTGCACCAACTGGTGAGCCAGATGCAGACCCAGTTCCCCGACGCCGAGCTCTGAGCCCCTTGGGCGTCGTCGGGGGGCCCGTTGCGACGAACGGATGACCTCTGGACGGCGGCGGCGACGATCGTGCTGGCGACGGTCGCCGTGCTCGACGCCATCCTCGACGGCCCCGGCTTCGACGGACTGCTCGTCGCCGGCCCGGTCGTGGCCTCGGCCGCCCTCAGCGCGCGCCGCACCTTCGTCCTGGCCGTGGTCGCGGTGGCCGCCGCCGTCGCCATCAGTGGTCTTCACCACCGCCTCTTCTCGGTCAGTGGCGGCATCCGGGTCTTCGGCGTGGCTGCGGTGGGCGGCTTCTGCGTGCTGGCGTCGCAGTGGCGGGAGCACCGCGAGGGCGTCCTGCGACGGGTGACCCGCGTGGCCGAGGTGGCCCAGCTCGCCATCCTGCGACCCATCCCCACCCGCGTCGGGACCCTTGCTTTTGCCAGCCGCTACATCTCCGCCGCCGACCAGGCGTTCATCGGGGGTGACCTCTACGAGGTGGTCCAGGCCGCCCAAGGGGTGCGCGTGGTGGTCGGCGACGTCCGGGGCAAGGGCCTCGACGCCGTCCGCCTGGCCGCCCTCGTGCTCGGTTCGTTCCGCGAGGCGGCCAATTCCGAGGACGCCCTGACCAAGGTGGCCATGGCCGTCGACCGAGCCGTCGTCGGCGAGATCGCCCTGGAGGACTTCGTCACCGCCGTCTTCGTGGAGTTCCGCAACGGCGGTGAGGTGGAGGTGGTCAATTGCGGGCATCACCCGCCGCTGCGCGTGTCCAGCGAAGGGGTTGAGTACCTGACACCCATCGAGGCCAGCCCCCCACTCGGCCTCTCACCGTCGTTCACCTCCCGGCGGCACCACCTCGACCGCGGCGACCGCCTCCTGCTCTACACCGACGGGCTGGTGGAGGCAAGAGGCCCGGACCAGTCGTTCTTCGAGATGGCGCCCGACACCTTGTCGTCGCTGACCAGACGCAGTCTCGACAGCGCCCTGGAGGGGCTGGTCGACAAGGTCCGCCGCCATACCGGTGGGCGCCTCGACGACGACCTCGCGCTGCTCCTCGCCGAGGTGCGCGCCTAGCGTCGGCGCGGGGCCGTGGGCGACCCGCGGCGTGCCGGCCTCACGCCGGGCCGAGGCCCCGTGCGCGGTACTCGGGCCACGGTGTGGGGTCGGACCCGTGGATCTGGGCCACGAACTCGCCCAGGTACCAGTTCCGGAAGGCCACCGCGTCGGGGGGCGGGGCCAGGGTGAGCAGGTCGCCCTGGCGGCAGTAGTCGTCGGCTGCGGTCAGCAGCTCGGTGAAGCGGATGATCGCCTCTTCGACGTCGCGGGGCACGAAGAAGCTGATGTCGGCTTCCTTGTCGCCTCGCCCGGCGGCGGCGGCCAGCTCGGTCTGGGGGCCAGTGGTGAAGCCGGCGTAGCGGTTGTTGAGCTCCTCGACGAGGGCGAGAAGCCGTCCCGGCACCTCGTGCCCCGGCGTGGGCTCACTGCCGATGATGAGGGCGAACTCACGGAACAACTCGTCGTGATGGGCCTCGGCGGCGTGGAGATCGGCCAGATCGACGGACAGGAGGCGCACCTCCACCAGGTCGGTGGCCTCGCTCACCGGCGAACGGCCCGCCGGGCCCCCGACCGGGCCCGCCGCTCCGTGGCGTGCGGCCCTCCCGGGGGACGGCGCCGGTTCGGTGACGCCGCCGTGGTCTGGTCGGCGGGACCGGCGCCGGGCCCGGCGCCGGTCGGCCCGGCGACCACCTCGGTGGACGTCAGCGTGTCGGCACCGGCGTCGCCACCCAACTCGAACCACACCACCTTGCCGCCGTCGACGGGCTCGGTACCCCAGGCACTGGCCATGGTCTCGATGAGCATGATCCCGCGGCCGGTGGCCGCCTCGTTGCCGTAGTGCTTGCGGACCGGGGCGGCGGGCGTGTCGTCGGTCACACCCACGCGGAGGAGGCCGTCGGCCAGGCGGACGTGGAGCTCGGCCGCCGAGCGGGCGTGCAGGAGGGCATTGGTGACCAGCTCACTGGTGAGCAGGACGGCGGCCTCCTCGAAGTCGGCGGCGTCCCAGGCGTCGAGGAGCTCCCGGATGTGACGACGGGCGGCAGCAGCGCTGGCCGGCTCGGCCGGCAGTGACAGGCGGGATTCGATGTCGCGACGATACCGGCACAGTGAGGAGCTCGTGCTCTCTCCGGCCACAGCGCCGTTTCAGGTTCGCGACTTGAGGCGTGCGGTGAGCCAGCTCACGCTGTCGGGCGCGGCCATGGCCTGCTCCCACCCGTCGAGCAAGGCGTCGACCTCGCCGCCGTCGGTGATGACGGCCAGCACCCGCACGCCGAGGTGATCGGTGGCCACGGGCATGGACATCACATCGCCGAAGGGATCCGACCAGACCATGGGCGGGTCGTCCTGCATCACGTACAGCTCTCCGGTGTCGGCGATCCAGTTGAGCTCGTAGCGACGGCCGTGGACGTCGTGCCAGTCCTGGCCGAACTGCATCTCGTCGGAGGTGCGGCGTCGCTCGTCGGCGTCGTAGAACTCTTCGATGTCCACCTGTGCTCCCTGCGGTCGGGTGGCAGCGGGCGCTGCGTGACGGCTCGACACTACGGCGCCGTACGCCGGGCGCCCCGAACCAACCGTGCGAGTATCCCGCCGGTCACCGGTACGCTTGGGAGTTCCCATGCCTGATCCCAACATCCGCAACGTCGCCCTCGTCGCCCACGTCGACCACGGGAAGACGACCCTCGTCGACACCATCCTGCGCCAGACGGGCACCTTCGCCGAGCACACCACACTTGTCGACCGCGTCATGGACTCGAACGACCAGGAGCGAGAGCGGGGCATCACCATCCTGGCCAAGGCCGCCTCTGTCCACTGGCGGGGCACCAAGATCAACCTGGTCGACACGCCGGGCCACGCCGACTTCGGTGGTGAGGTGGAGCGGGCCCTGGCCATGGTCGACGGGGTGCTGCTGCTGGTCGACGCGGCCGAGGGCCCGCTTCCCCAGACGCGCTACGTCTTGTCCAAGGCGGTGGCCGCCGACCTGCCGGCGGTGGTCGTGCTCAACAAGGTCGACCGTGCCGATGCCCGCCCCAAAGAGGTCCTCGACCAGATCTACCAGCTGTTCATGGACCTCGAGGTCCCCGACCGCCACATCGACTTCCCCATCATCTCCGCCATCGCCCGCCAGGGTCGGGCCATGGAGGGCGTCGGCTTCCCCGACGACGACGCCACCCTGGCCCCTCTCCTCGACGCCGTGCTCCACACCGTGCCGGCGCCCATCGGTGACCCCGCCGCCCCCCTCCAGGCGTTGGTGACCAACCTGGACGCGTCCGACTACCTGGGTCGCCTGGCCATCGGCCGGGTCATGCGGGGGACGTTGCGGGCCGGGCGCCCGGTGGCGCTGGTCACCGCCGGTGATTCGCCGCCGCCCCGCAAGCCCGCCCAGCTCCTGTCGGTCGAGGGCCTGGGCCGCGTTGCCGCCGACGAGATCGTGGCCGGGGATCTGTTCGTCCTGGCCGGGTTCCCGGAGGTGGAGATCGGCGACACGCTGGCCGACCCCGCCGACCCCGACCCCCTTCCCCGCCTCACCGTCGACGAGCCCGTCCTGCGCATGACCTTCGGCGTCAACACCTCACCGCTGGCGGGCAAGTCGGGCCGCTACCTGACCTCCCGGCACCTGCGCGAGCGCCTGGCCCGTGAGGTCCTCGGCAATGTGGCCATCCGGGTGGAGGAGACCGATTCGCCCGACGTCCTCCAGGTCGCGGGCCGGGGTGAGCTGCAGCTGGCGGTGCTCATCGAGTCGATGCGGCGGGAGGGCTACGAGCTCGAAGCCAGCCGGCCCGAGGTCATCACCCGCCAGATCGACGGGGTCACCCACGAGCCGGTGGAGGAGGGGGTGATCGACGTCCCCGACGAACACGTCGGCACCGTCACCCAGATCCTCGCTCCTCGCAAGGGAGTGGTCCTCGACATCCGGGGCGGCGACCCGGGGCGCACCGTCCTGTCGTTCGAGGCCCCGGCCCGGGGACTGTTGGGGATGCGCGGGCAGCTGCTCACCGCCAGTCGGGGCACGGCCCTGTTGCACACCCGCCACCGGGGGTGGGCGCGCTGGGCGGGCGAGCTTCCTCATCGCAAGGGCGGGGCCATGCTGGCCGACCGGTCGGGGACGG
>JBBWZS010000212.1:0-4513 GCA_039649175.1 Acidimicrobiaceae bacterium | reverse complement strand
CGATGCACGAGCTGTCCTACCTGGCCCCCGAGCAGACCGAGTCGGCGGGTGCGACGGCGCTGTCCGACCTGTGGTCGCTGGGCGCCACCTTGTACTTCGCCGTCGAAGGCGTCCCGCCGTTCGACGGTGGGTCGCCGACGGCGACCATGACCGCCATCGTGACCCAGCCCCCCCGACCGGCCGGGGCGGCGGGCGCCCTCGGTCCCGTCCTCGACGCCCTCCTCGTCAAAGAGGCCATGGACCGTCCCGAGGAGAGCCGCGTGCGCGCCCTGCTCGTCGCCGTCGCCGGCGACAAGGCACCGATGGCATCCGAGGCCGGAGGCGCGGCGGCGCGGTCTGCTGACGCCCCTCCCGAGGCGCCGGCCCTCACCGAGGAGACGGTCCCCCCCCAGGCCCCGGCCGCAGGAGAGCCGGTCCCCGCCCCGGCGGCGACCTCCGGCGACGAGCGGTGGCCGGCCCCCGGCCCGGGCCCGGGCCCGAGCGGCCCTTTGAGCGGGGACGCGGGCCCGAGCGGCCCTTTGAGCGGGGACCCGGGCCCGAGCGGCCCTTTGAGCGGGGACGCGGGCCCGAGCGGCGGCGCCGTGGGCACGGCCGTGCACGAGGTCGCGCTCGAGGAGGTGGCGGCCGAGGAAGCGTCACCTGCCGAAGGCTCCTCGAGCCCGGAGCCGTGGTTCTTCCAGGTGCCGGCCGAGACGGTCGAACCGCCTCCGTTGCCCGAGCCGCCGCCCCGGGCCCCGGTCGAGGTCGAGCCCGACGGTCCCCCCCGCCGGTTCCCCCACGGTCTGTGGGCGGTGATCCTGGCTGCGCTCATCGCCGGCGTGATGGTCGCCCTGATCATCACCGGCGGTCACACCCTGCGAGCGCAGCGACCGACGATCGAGAGATCCAAGTCGGTGGGCCCGGTGTCGACCTGGACCCCCTACACCGATTCGACCACCGGCTTCACCATCCGCTACCCGTCCACCTGGAGCGTCAGGAGGTCGGGCACCCAGACGTTCTTCGTCGACCCGGCGGGGATCTCCTACCTGGAGATCGATCATCAGCAGCCACCCGCTTCATCGCTGGTCGACTCAGCCATGCAGCAGGAGAAGAGCTTCTCGGCCAGCCACCCCACCTACCGACGGATCTCCATCGACCCGACCACCTACCAGAACTCGCCGGCCAGCCTCTGGCAGTTCACCTACACCGACGCGGCGATCGGGATACGGGCCATCGATCTCGGGGTCAACAGTCCGAAGTACGGCTTCGCCCTGTACTTCCAGGCGCGCGCCGATGACTGGACACGGGCCCAGGCCACCTTCGACGCCTTCAAGTCCGTCTTCGGAATCCCGACCTAGGGGTGGCCTGACCGGTGAGCCCCCGCGCCGTGCGCCTGGTGGTGGTGGCGGTGTGCGCGTCCGGGATCGCCGGGATGGTGGTCGGCTCCATCGCCGACGACACCATGGTCACCCTCACCTTCGGGTTGGTCACCGCCGCCGCCGTTGCCTGCCTGATGGTGGCCACGGCAGTGTCCGCCGGCGTCGCCGTCGATGACGACGAGGTGAGCGGGCCTCGCGTCGAGGCACTGGTGGCGGAGCTGGTCGCCGGTGGCGCCGAGGAGCAGGCGGTGCGGGAGCTCGTCCGGGAAGCGGTCGCCCTGGGTCGCAACCAGCAGGGTCGCAGCCAGCCGGGTCGCAGTCACACAGGCAAACCCGCTGAGAAGGCCGGGGCTGAGGTGCACGGCGGACGCACCCCACGCCCCGGCGACCGAACTGTCACATGAACGACGGGGCGCGTCAACTCAAGATCCGTTGAGATTCCGGTCCCGTCCGGCCAAGAACCCGTTCAGTCAGGCCTGGGGATGCCGATACCACTCACATGTCGGTACAAACTCGCTCCAGCCGGGCCGTCACCCGTCCGATCGAGGCAGGGAGCTCCGTCGTGTGCGCCACGTGCGGACAACCCGTGAAGTTCAGCGCCAAGATCCGCATGTGGCAGGTGATCGCCAACATCTACGTCAACGGTCGTTGGGACCGCGTGGAGCACTACCACGCCGAGTGTTACGAAGGGGCCGGGCGGCCCTACGGCAGCGCCGCCTGACCCCTTCCTCCCCCATCTGATCCTGGCCCCATGGGCCGGGTTAGAACCGTCGATTCCGGTAGGATGGCGCGGTGACCGAGATGCGCACCGACATCCACGAAGACGATCTGCTGAAGGTGTCCGAGGTGGGCCGGCGAACCGGCGTGACCAGAAAGGCCCTGCGCCACTACGAGGCCATGGGCCTGGTCGAGCCGGCGGTGCGCACGGCGTCGGGCTACCGGCTCTACGACGGCGAGGCTCTCCGGCGCATCGAGCTCGTCAACCGGGCCAAGGTGCTCGGCCTGAGCCTGGTCGAGGCCAAGGAGTTCCTGCACGTGGCCGAGGGGTGCTGCGGCGACAACCACCCCGAGCTGGCCAGCATCGTCGAGCGCAAGCTGGTCGAGACCGACCAGCGGTTGGCCGAGCTGAAGAACCTCCGCCGCACCCTCCACGAGGTGCTCGACCGCCTGGCTCGCACCGAGGGTGAGCATCGCTGCGAGGAGAGCCTGTGCACCTGCAACACCCCGCTCACCATCGGCCGCCGGCCCGAGGCAGCCGGTAGCTGACGGCTGCGTCCTGCCCTCAGCCGCGCAGGACGGCCACTTCGTAGGCGTCGAAGGCCGGGTCTCGGGTCACGAGCCGGCCGGCGGCGGGGCAGGGGCCCCGCCCGGGGCGGCGAAGCCGCAAGCCGATCAGACGGCCGGCGGCGGGGCAGGGGCCCCCGCCGCTGCGGAGGAGGGCGGGGTTGGGGCCCCGCCCGGGGCGGCGAAGCCGCAAGCCGACAGAGCCTCCTGGACGTAGGCCCACAGGACGTGGATCACCGACGCCTGGGACTCCTGGACCCGGTGCACGCTGTCGGAGCGGACCACGATGCAGTGCTCGAGCCTGGAGTCGGTGGCCATGCGACCGCCGTCGTAGCCGGACAGGCCGACGGTGAGCATGCCCTGCTTGGCCGCCTCGCCGAAGGCCATGAGCAGGTTCTCGGAGTTCCCGCTGGTCGAGAAGCCCATGGCGATGTCGACGGGGCGACCGTGGGCGATGAGCTGGCGGGAGAAGACCACGTCGAAACCGATGTCGTTGGCCAGGGCGGTGAGCACAGCCTGATCGTCGGCCAGCGAGCGGGCGGGGAGGGGCGAGCCGTAGGGCGGGCGGGTGTAGAGCTGGGCCACCCCCTCGGCGTCGGTGGCGCTGCCACCGTTGCCGAAGGCGTAGAGGCGCCCGCCGGCGGCGAATCGCTCGGCCATGGCCGCAGCCACCGTCCGCAACTGGTCCTCGGTGCGCTCGAGCGTCTCGGCCCGCAATGCCGTGCTCTGCTCCCACTTGCCGCGCGCCGAGCGGGCCAGGTCGGACAGGAGGGCTTCGGAGTCGGTCTCGTCACCCTCGATGAACGGGTACAGGAAGTCGGTTGCCTCGGGGCTCATCGGTCGGCGCTCAGGTTGGTGATGGCCGATCCGGCGTGGACCAGGACGAGGTCGGCCGGTCCCGGGGGGGCGATGAGCATGACGTCGATGCGCTCGATGCCGTCGGCGGTGCGCACCACGGCCTCGTCGCCGTCGAGGGTGACGACCTCGGCCAGACGGCCTTCGTCCGAACACGTGATGCACACGTCGTCGGTGCACTCGGGCTCGACCTTCAGCAGGCCGGGGTGCTCGAAGCACACATGGGTGAGCTCCCACAGCATGTGGTAGATGCGGACGAACTTCTCGGACGCATCGAGGTCGGCCTCGGTGTCGAGCCACACGACATGGTCAGCGGCGCCGGCAGCCGGCCGGGGGCCGTGGCCGATCCACAGCGTCTCCACGCCCCATGCCGGGCCCCGGCGCATGGCATCGGTGACCTGGGCGTCGTCGGCCGGTGCCAGGGCCACGACCATGTCACCGGGTCGAACCGACGCCCGCAGGGTGGCGACCACGTCGGCGCCGGGCGGCACCGTCAGCGAGGCGAGGGCCCGCTTCCCCACGATCACGGGATGCACGAACTCCACCGACACGTGGTGGGCGTGGAAGGACCAGCTGGGCGAGACGCACCACATGGTGCCCCCGGCGTGGAACCGGCGCGCCATGGCCAACGACGCCCGGGCCAGGTCCTGGCTGAGTCCGTCGACGCCGCGCTCGACGTCCGGCAGCGAACTGGTGACGCTCATCGACTTGCTCCCATGCCAGAATTCTCCCACCTCCGGGACCGCTTCGGGGCCCCGAAAAAGTGCTCGAAGTTCTTCCTGACTTCACAATCCGCTAGAAGTATCCTGTCAGTTAGGTGCACGGAACATCTAGTAGCCGACCAGGTTCCGGCCTGGCGTGACGACAGGAGCAAGAACGCATGGCAACAGACGGACGCAGGACCCGGGCCAGCACCCGAGGCAGCGGCACCCGCACCAACGCCACGCCTCGTGGCAACAGCGGCTCGAGTGAGTTGGTGAGTGGTCAGGGAGGCCCCAACTTCACCCAGGGTGGGG
>JBBWZS010000201.1:0-7277 GCA_039649175.1 Acidimicrobiaceae bacterium | reverse complement strand
GGTGCCGGGGTAGGCGCCCCACGTGTTTCCTCGCCAGACGTCGGTGCCACACCGTCCCGGCGCGTCCTCCGAGAAAGCGAAGGAATCGTAGAGGTCGGGAAACCCGTTCAGCGCCTTGTTTCCGGTGGCGACGTTGTCGAGGACCCGGTTGTGGCCGCTCACATCGGTGACCGGGTTGCCGCAACACCCGGCCAGGAGGATCCCGCCATCTGCGTTGTCGCGAACCGTGTTCGCCTCGACGGTGCTGGTCCCCGCCCCGGAGTTGAAGAAGATGCCCTCCTCCTCCAGCCCGAGGCCACTGACTCCCTGATTGAGGGCGGCGGCCGCTCCGAAGCCGTTGCCGTCGATGGCGTTGCCGCTGATCGTCGTGCGTTGCACCGACTCGAAGACATTGATCCCGTTGGCGCCGTTGTTGCGTATGACGTTGCCGGTGATCGAGTTGCCGACCAGTGTGGCGTCGAGCGTGGACGGGGTGAGAAAGATCCCTTCGTCGAAGTTGAACGGGCCCGTGTCGCCGGGGACGAGGGGGGCGTCGACGTCGTTGCCCTGGATCACGTTCTGACCGATCTGGTTGAAATCGGCTCCGGCATCGAGGATGGCGATCCCGTCGAAGGGCCCGTTGCCCGGCCCGATCGAGCTGGCAGTGACGCGATTGTGAGCCGACCCGTCGATGAGGATCCCGTCCCCGAAATCCGCCTCGCGCAGGGCGGGCCCGACGTTGTCGCGCACCACCAGGTTGGTCAATGTGTTGGCTGCGCCGCCTTCGATGGCAATGCCGGCGCTGAAGCCGGTCACGGTGCCGTGGGTGATGGTCACGCCGTGTCGCCGGGGAAGGAGGATTCCGATGCGGTCGTCACTGCGGTCGGCCGAGCCCAGCACCCGATGCCCACCGAGGTCGATCTTGACGTTGTCGGCGCCGACGATCACCCCGTTGCCGGAACACGGCCCGACATCGGTGGTGAGGGTGACGCTGCGGCGGATGACGTCGCCACAGTGCACGGCGGCGGCCGAGGCCGAACCGATCTGAGTGACGAGGGCGACCACGACGGCGATCACCGATCCGAGGCCGAACCGGCGGCTGCGGCTGACGAACATGGACATCCTCTCGACTCCTCGGGATTGCTGGCGATCTCGACGTACCCATGCAGCCTGACGAAGCGTCCCGGCGACAACGACCAGCGCCGGGACCTCGAGGCCCCGGCGCTGGTTGAAGCCTATGAAACGGCGCTCCGGATCAGACGATCTCGACGCGTCCGATTGCTCCGCCGGGGCCACCCGGCCGTGGAGGCGTCTCGACGAAGTACCCATCACCGTCCGGCCCGGTGGTGATCCCGTCGGCCCGCGCGAACTGCAGGGGGATCGGGAACTCGGTGATCACCCCGGTCTGGGGGTCGAGCCGGCCGATGTTGTTCCCGCCGTGTGTCGTACCGTCGGGGTTCTGGAAGGAGTACTCGGTGAACCACAGGTTCCCGTCACCGCCGACAGTGATCCCCGCCGGGTTGGAGAACGGCGTGGGCGTGGTGTACTCGGTGATCGTGCCGTCCAGGGTGATCTTGCCGATCTTGCCCGGCGCCGGGTGCCCGTGCACTGCACCCTGCTCGGTGAACCACAGCGAGTTGTCAGGACCAGGGATGATGCGACTGGGATCGGCGAACGGGGTGGGAATGGAGAAGTAGCCGTTCACCCTGCCGTTCGGCGTCATCCGCTCGATGCCGCTGGCGAAGCGGTCGAAGCAGGCAGCGTTGGGGTCGTCACACTGGACGTTGGTGGTGGGGAACCAGATGTTCCCGTCCTGGCCCCTGGTGATGCCGACGGTGGGTGACGTCCCCGCCAGGACCGGGTACAGGGTCACCTTGCCGCCCGTGGTGATGCGGCCGATGGCCCCATCGGGCCTGCCGCAGCAGTTCACCACGAAGTACAGCGATCCATTGCCACCGTTGGTGATCCCGAAGAGCCCTCCGGACACCCCGCCGGGCACGGGGAACTCGGTGATCTTGCCGTTGGTGGTGATGCGACCGATCTGGCCGATGAACTCGGTGAACCACAGCGCCCCGTCAGGACCCACGGTGATGTCGATCGGGCTGGAGCCCTTGGTGGGGATCGGGAACCGGGTGAAGGTCCCGTTGGGGGTCATGCGGCCGATCATGTTCGTGCCGCCCTCGGTGTACCAGAGGTTGCCGTCGGGGCCGAGGGTGATCCGGTTGAGGAAGGGCGAGGCGCTTCTTCCCGGAACCGGGAACTGGGTGATCTTGCCGATCGGCTCCTCGGATGGAACGTCGGCAAGCGCCGGGCCGGACAACCCGATCAAGACGCTGGCCAATGTGGTGACGGCTACCGCCAACCGGACGGCTCGAGAACCCCTCATGCACTATCTCCTTACTGGCGCGACGGCGCAGGGTGTCCGTCGCCAGCGAGGCACCCTACCGAGGCCGTGCTAGCGCGGCAATAGATGCTGAAAGCATCTACCACTGCCAGAAACGCTGTGGCCGCTCAGGTGATGATGATCGGCGCCTGCATGCCCTGGAAGGCATGGGCATCGGCCACGCACACGGCTGAAGCGTCGCTCGGGCCGTTCTTGGTGAGGCCCCCGGGGAGGGTGAAGGTGCCGGAGGCGATCCCGCTGTCAGGCACGCTCAGCGTGCCGGGCGTGAGGGCGACGACGCCGGCCCCGCGACTCATGCAGTCGGTCTTGTAGGCCCCGTACTTGCGCTTGTGGGTGTTGGCGTTGATGGTGAAGTTGTACGCGGCGCCGTTGGAGAAGTTGACGTTGTAGAGGTTCTTGGTCAACTTCATGCTCACGCCACAGGTGGCGGGCGACAGGGCGATGGTGATGCTGCTACCTGAGGTTCCGTGGGCGCCGCCCCCGGGGGCGGCGGCGTTGTCGGCAGGCGGCTTGCAGTACTGCATGCCGCCACCGGTTCCGACGACCGTGGTGCTACCGCCACCGCCGGTGACCACCATCTGACCCTTGAACGCCGTGCACGCGAACGCGGCGCTCGACACCATCAACGCTGCTCCGGCGACTGCGAAGCCCCACACCAGCTTGCGCTTGTTCATTGTCTTCCTTTGCAGGTGAGTTTCGGCGACCGCACGTGCCAGCGTACAACCTCGCCTTGGTGTTAGTCGCTGCTCTCAGGGTGGCGGGTTGGGACCGATCGTACGAAACTCCGAGCTCATTCCCTTCAGGGCCTGGGACACCCCGTCGAGATCCTGGCTGAAGTCGACCATGGCGTAGCGATGGCCGGGTTGCAGGTCGACGGCAAAGGTGGCCGACTCTCCCGGAAGATGGTCGGGCACCCCGGCGAACGGGGTGATCGGCCGGCGTTCCGCTCCCCGCAACTGCTCGTCGATGGGCGGAAAGTCGTCCGGAAGTGGGAACAGGGCCAGGCGATGCGTTGACCGGCCTGCGTTCACGATCCGGAACACCACTCTGCCTCCGGGAACGCGGTGGTCGTACTCCAAGCGCCCTCCCCCGACATCGCGCATCGTGACCACAACGACTGGTGGGGTGGCGACGAAGGGACGACGGTTCGAGGTCTGGCATGCCCCTGCCAGAGCGGCGGCCACCAGTAGAGGGAGCCCGAGCTGCCACCGGGCTCGACGTGCGGTCATGGCTCGACCGTGCGCGCCCGCCGCCGGCGTCGACGACGGTAGGCCCATGCCGCCAACGCCAGTGTCCCGAGGGCCGCCCCCACGACGGGGGTGACGAGGCGGTGCGCGGTCGACGCCGGGAAATCCGCCTCGGTGGCGAAAAGGTCCTGGCCGGTCGTGGCTGGGCGGGAGTTCCTGGTGTCGGGCCAGGCCATGAGCGCCCGGGACGCCCCGGACAGCAGCCCGAGCCGAGTGCCGAACTCGACCTGGCCCTGTGCCGCCGGCCCCTCGTACTGCTGGCCGATGCGGGAGTCGAAGCTCTCCGAGCTGACCTGGCGATTGGGGGCGAAGTGACGTCCCCCGTCGGTCGACCAGGTGAAGAACACCTCGGTCCCGATGTTGTCGGGGTCGTTGCGCCGGTCGTAGAAGATGATGTCGATCCGGCCATCGGACGTCGTCGTCATGGCGGGCAGATACTGGGACAGGCCGTTGCCCGGTGGGTCGTCGTTGACGCGCTGCAATCCCGCCCAGCTGCGCCCCTGGTCGGACGAGCAGCGCAAAAGGACGTCGGCATCCCCCTGTCGAGCGTCAGCCCAGGCCGCGCAGACCCGGTGACCGGGACCGGCGGCAAGTGCCGGGGGCGGCATGGTGAAGATGAGCATGACCCGGCCGGGGGCCATGACCCCTTCGTCGACCACCGAGCCAGGCCCGAAACGGGTCCCGCCGTCGGTCGAGCTCGATACGACCACCGACCAGGGCCGGTCCCAGACCGGTCCTTCGAGGCCCTGGTAGTCCACGGCATCGGACCCGAGGTCGTAGTAGCCCACCTCGACGCCATGGTCCGGACCCAAGGCCAGGGCCGGCGCCACCACCCGTTCCCGGACAGGATCGCTTACTTGCACCGGATCGGTGAAGGTCTGTCCCCCGTCGTCGGAGTGGGCGGCCATGATCGGGTTGGGAGGAGCACCGAAGCTGCCGAGGCCCACGTCGGCGACGGCGTGCAGCCACACCAGATGGATGCGCCCATTGGCCCCCAGGGTCGGGTCGATCGCCATGCGGACGCCGAAGTTGAGGGGGCCCAGGAGCTGGCGGGGAGCGCTGAAGGTCCGGGCCTGGTCGCCCGAGGTCGTGAGGAAGACGCCCATGGGCCGGTTGCCCGGGCCGGCAAGGCCGACGAAGAGGTAGTAGAGGACGCCGTCCCGGTCGAAGGCGATCTCCGGGCCGTAACACTTCTCGGCTCCGGGGGGCAGGGTCGGGACAGGGTTGGCAGTGACCCATCCTCGGCCGCGGTTGCCCGAGACCTGCAGGCTGCATCCGAAGTCGGGCGCGTCGAGGCGGTTGGCGAGCACCACGAAGTGCGAGTCGTGTGGGTCGACGGCCAGGGCCGGGGAGTTGCTCGCCGGGCCGATGCCCTGGTCCATCGGCGTCACCGGGACGTCTGCTTTGACCTGCGCCCGATGCGAGCTCGCGGCTGCCGCCGGCCAGGGCGCGGCCGAACCTGTCCCGATCACGACCAACCACAGGGCCAGCGCAACTACTGGCAGACCGGACCGCACTCGGGTGATGGGGACGGAGCCTAACCGGGGACCGCTGACCGCAACCGTCCCGGTGACCGAGGCTGGTCGAGGGCCGAAGCCCAATTCCCCCATCCACGTGTAGGGGATTTACCTCTTTGACAGCCGGTCGGGACGGGCGAATAGTCCGCGAGATCGAAGAAGATGCCCGCCTCGTAGTCCGCCGTCCAGTCCCTACGCGTCATGAGGATATCACTGACGGTGAGAACCAGGCCGCTGCTAAACAGTGGCCCTCGACTGAGAGGAGATACTCCTGGGGGTCCGGAGTATTTTTGGGCTACGCTTCGCCTCTACCGGTTACAGCAGTGTGGCCGACGACGGGGGGCACGACCGGAATGCACCAGAACGGCGAACGGCAGGTTGTGATCCAACAGCGTCACCGGCTCTTCCGGGAGGGCCTGGGCCAGCTGGTCGACGCCGAGCCCGACATGGCCGTGGTCGGCAGCGTGGCCACGGGCACCGAGTTGGTCGACCTGTGCGAGCAGACAGGTCCCGACGTCGTGCTGTTGCAGACCGACTTCGTGGCATGGGACCCGTGCCGGTTGGCGGCGCGCCTTGTCCGCCAGGCGCCGGCGGTCCGCCTGATCGGGCTCTACTCCTCGCCGTTGGCCGACGACGAGGCCGCGGGCATGCGCTCGGGAGGCGTGCATCTCGTGCGCCGAGCCGACGGCATGGTCCCGATCCTCGACGCACTGCGAGGATCACGCCCGCCGAAACGGTCCCCCGACACCAAGGCAGCCTCACGGCCTTCCTGGGGGGAGCGCACCGACACCCGCTTCCTGACCGGCCGGGAGGTGTCCATTCTCACCCTCGTCGCCGGTGGCCGCACGTCGCGTGAGATGTCGGTCGAGCTCGACATCAGCCCCAAGACGGTCGAGAACCACAAACAGCGGATCTTCGCCAAGCTCGGGGTCCAGAACCAGGCCCACGCCGTCTCCGTCGCCATGCGCCAGGGCCTGGTCACCCCCGATGCCCTCGCCGACTTGGCGGCCGCTGGCCGTCGATGAAGTGGTGGCTGTCTCCGAGATGAGAAGCGTTCGTGTGATGGCGTGGGTCCTCGGCCCGCCCGGACTGCTCCAGGAGGTGACCACCCATCTGCTCAACTCCGGCCAGGTCGGCGTCATGGGTCCCGACGACCCCGAGGTCCCCGATGTCGACGTTCCCGGTGCCGAGCTCGGTCCCCACCCCGCGGTTGCCGTACTGGTCAAGCCCCGACCCGATGACTGGTCCCTGGCCTTGGGCCGGGGCGTTCCCATCGTTCTGGTTGCCGGGCGAGAGTTGAGCGATGAGGAGGTGGTCGACGCCGTGTTTCGGGGCGCCGATGCGGTGGTGCACTCCGATAGTCCTCACGAGGCCGTCCTCACCGCGGTGGAGACCGTTCGTTGCGGGGGAAGCCTCCTCACCCCCGTCCAGGCCCGAGCGGTCGCAGCTGCGGCCCGGGCCGGCCGGTCCCGCGCCGCGGTATCCCTCACTCCCAGGGAAATGGACATCATCCAGTCGATCACCCGCGGAGAAGTCATAAAGCAGACAGCTATCGCCCTGGGAATTTCGGCCAAGACGGTGGAAAACCTCCAGAGTCGTCTGTTCAGAAAGCTCGGCGTGCGCAACCGGGCCCAGGCAGTGGCCCGGGCCCACAGCCTCGGCTTGATCCCCGCAGAGTGAGCATTCGCCTGGGCCGTGCGCAGCGACTCGGCCTAGGTCATCACCGCTGATCCTGGGCTGAACAACGCGACGTATCCCTCACACAGGGACTAGGGGACTCGGCTCCTAGGCAGAGTGGCCCACTCTTCGTATGGTCGGCTCCTGCATGTCAGACCATGCACAGTGAAGCCCCGACCGGAGGCGGTGCCGGTGAGCCGCATCGCCGTCATCGGCACGGGGTACGTGGGCCTCACCACCGGGGCCTGCTTCGCCCACCTCGGCCACCACGTCATCTGTGCCGACGTGGTGGCCGAGAAGGTCGAGCGCCTGAGCCGGGGCGACGTGCCCATCCTCGAAGCGGGCCTGCCCGAGCTGGTCCGCGCCGGCATCGACGGCGGCCGCCTGTCGTTCGTCCTGGGGGCGGCGGTGGCGGCCGCCGACTGCGAGTTCGCCTACCTGTGCGTGCCCACG
>JBBWZS010000192.1:0-7653 GCA_039649175.1 Acidimicrobiaceae bacterium | reverse complement strand
TCGTTGCGGGAGCTGAACCGCTCGTAGAGCGCGGTGGTGATGACGTGGGCGGGGACACCCTCGTCGACGGCGGCGGCGACCGTCCAGCGGCCCTCGCCGGAGTCGGACACCCGGCCGCTGAACTTCTCCAGCGCCGGTGACTGGTGCAGGGCGTGGGCGGTGAGGTCGAGCAGCCACGACGCCACCACGCTGCCCCGCCGCCACACCTCGGCCACCTCGGCCACATCGAGGTCGTACTGGTAGTACTCGGGGTGGTCGAGCGGCGCCGTCTCGGCATCGGCGGTGCGGGCCTGCTTGCCGGCGTTGGCCTTGTGCAGGATGGCCAGCCCCTCGCCGTAGGCGGCCATGATCCCGTACTCGACGCCGTTGTGGACCATCTTCACGAAGTGACCGGCGCCATTGGGCCCGCAGTGGAGGTAGCCCTTCTCGGCCGGCGAGGGGTCGCCGCTGCGGCCGTCGGTGCGCGGCGCGGCGTCGACGCCGGGCGCGATGGTGGCGAAGATCGGCTCCAGGCGGGCGAAGACGTCGTCTTCGGCACCGATCATCAAGCAGAAGCCCCGCTCCAGCCCGAACACCCCACCACTGGTGCCGACGTCGACGTAGTGGATGCCCTTGTCGGACAACTCGGCGGCCCGGGCCAGGTCGTCGCGGTAGTACGAGTTGCCGCCGTCGATGATGACGTCGTCGGCCTCGAAGTGCCCGGCCAGTTGCATCACCGTGTCGCCGGTGTAGGCGGCAGGCACCATCACCCACGCGGCGCGGGGCTGGGTGAGCTTGGACGCGAAGTCCTCCAGCGACGACGCCCCCGTGGCCCCGTCGGCCTCGAGGGCCTTCACCGAGTCGGCGTTGACGTCGTAGACGACACACTCGTGGCCGTCACGCATGAGGCGGCGCACGAGGCCGGCGCCCATGCGCCCGAGTCCGATCATTCCGAGCTGCATGTGGGCCCTCCCAGGCTCGAGTCGGTGGTGGGGAAGCGGCGGGTCGGGGGAACCGGCGGTCAGCCGGCGCTGACCAGGTCTGAGGACTTCGACCCGATGCGATCGATCAGCGTCTCCCACGACTTCACGAACGAAGCGGCGCCGTCGGACTGGAGCTTGGCCGCCAACGCGTCGAGGTCGATGCCGTCGGCGGTGAAGCGGGCCAGGACGTTCTCGGCGTCGCCGCCGTCGGGCGGCAGCAGCATGCCCACCGTGCCGTGGGCACCGAAGGCGATGAGGGTGCCCTCGGGCATGGTGTTGACGGTCTGGGGCGACGCCAGCGCCGAGATGTAGAACGTGTCGGGCAGCGCGGGGTCCTTGGTGCCGGTGCTGGCCCAGAGGAGTCGCTGGGGACTGGCCCCGGCGGCGGCCAGGCGCTGCCAGCGGTCGGAGGCCAGCAGCGTCCGGTAGGCGGCATAGGTGCGCCGGGCGACGGCCACGCCGAGCTGGCCCCTGAGGTCGTCGGTGACCTGGCCGGTGACGGCGCCGTCCCACCGGGACACGAACACCGAGGCGACCGACCCCACCTTGAGACTGAGGCCCGCTTCCAGGCGCCGCTCGAGGCCGCGCAGGTAGGCCTCGGCCGCAGCCAGATAGTGCTCACGGGAGAACAGCAGCGTGACGTTGATGGGCACGCCGGCGAAGATGAGCTCCTCGATGGCGGGGATGCCCTCGGGGGTGCCGGGGACCTTGATGAACAGGTTGGGCGTGTCGGCCTTGGCGTGCAGTGACTTGGCCATGGCCACAGTTGTCGCCGTGTCGTGGGCCAACTTGGGCGACACCTCGAGCGACACCCAGCCGTCGACGCCCTCGGTGGCGTCCCAGATGGGCCGGAACAGGCTGGCCGCCTTGGTGAGGTCTTCGATAGCCAGCTCGAAGAACAGAGGCTCGGGCTCGGTGCCCTGGTCGAGCAGCTGGCGGATCTGGTCGTCGTAGTCGGCGCTGCCGGTGATGGCCTTCTCGAAGATGGTGGGGTTCGACGTCAGCCCGGTGACGGCCAGCCCGCCGATGTAGCGGGCGAGGGTGCCGCTGGCCAGCAGGTCGCGGGTGATGTTGTCGAGCCACAGGCTCTGGCCCAGCTCGTTGAGCTGGAC
The DNA here is from genome assembly GCA_039649175.1 of Acidimicrobiaceae bacterium. Classification (GTDB taxonomy): domain Bacteria; phylum Actinomycetota; class Acidimicrobiia; order Acidimicrobiales; family AC-14; genus DATAQC01. The sequence continues at coordinate 5,579 of JBBWZS010000192.1, read as the reverse complement.
CGCCGCGTTCATGGCCCGCTCCCGCTCGAACTGGAGGACCTCGCCCAGGCGCCGCACGTGGCGGGCCTCGGTGCTGGGCGTGGCGTTGACGAAGGCGGTGACGATCTCGGCGGCCACGCTGGGGCCCATGACGCGCGATCCGAGGGTGAGCACGTTCACGTGGTCGTGCTCGACCATCTGGTGGCCGGTGTAGTGGTCGGCGGCATAGGCCGCCCGCACCCCGGGGAGGCGGTTGGCGGCGATGGTGACGCCTGCCCCACTGCCGCACACGAGGATGCCGCGGTCGGCGTCGAGGGCCGCGAGTGCGTCGCCGACGAGCTTGGCCACCACCGGGTAGTCGATGCCCTCGGGGGGAGCCTCGTCGGGACCGAGCATGACGGGCTCGTGGCCGGCGGCGCGCACGGCGTCGGCCACCGTGGGACGCAGCACCAGGCCGGCGTGATCGGCGCCGATGGCCACTCTCATGACGTCACCATCCGGCACTCGCAGACGTCGTTGGTGTCGTGGACGGTCATGCTCATGACACATCTCCCTGGCGCGCCACAGGGCGCAGTGAACGGTAGCGGCGGATGAGGGCGTTGGTGCTGCTGTCGTGGTCGAGCGAGGGCTCCTCGGCCTGGAGCTCGGGGATGATGCGCACGGCCAGCACCTTGCCCAGCTCCACCCCCCACTGGTCGAAGCTGTTGATGTTCCAGATCGTCCCCTGGGTGAACACCTTGTGCTCATAGAGGGCGACGAGCTGGCCGAGCACCCGGGGTGTGAGGCGCTCGGCCACGATCGAGTTGGTGGGGTGGTTGCCGGCGAAGCTGCGATGCGGCACCAGGGCATCGGGAACACCCTCGGCCGCCACCTCCTCGCTCGTCTTGCCGAAGGCGAGGGCCTCGGTCTGGGCGAGGAAGTTCGCCCACAGCAGATCCTGGTGGTCGCCCACCGGGTGCTCGGCCCGGGCGATGCCGATGAAGTCGGCGGGGATGAGGCGGGTCCCCTGGTGGATGAGCTGGTAGTAGGCGTGCTGGCCGTTGGTGCCCGGCGTCCCCCACACGACGGGCCCGGTGGCGTAACCGACCTGCTCGCCGTCGAGGGTGACCGACTTCCCGTCGCTCTCCATGTCGAGCTGTTGCAGGTAGGCGGAGAACCGGTCGAGATACTGGCTGTAGGGCAGGACGGCCTGGGTCTCGGCGCCGAAGAAGTTGATGTACCAGATGCCGATCAGGCCCAGCAGCACGGGCAGGTTCTCGTGCAACGGCGCCGTGCGGAAATGGGTGTCCATGGCGTGGAACCCGTCGAGCATCTGGCGGAACCCGTCGATGCCGATGGAGATGACCAGCGACAGGCCGATGGCCGAGTCGTAGGAATACCGCCCGCCCACCCAGTCCCAGAAGCCGAACATGTTGGCGGTGTCGATGCCGAAGTCGGCCACCTTCTCGGCGTTGGTGGACACGGCGACGAAGTGCGACGCCACCGCCGCCTGGTCGCCGAGGGCGGCGAGCAACCAGTCGCGCGCGCTGCGGGCGTTGGTGAGGGTCTCGAGAGTGCCGAAGGTCTTCGAGCACACGATGAACAGCGTCTCGTGGGGGTCGAGGTCGACGAGGGCCTCGTGGATGTCGGTGCCATCGACGTTGGACACGAACCGGAAGGTGAGGTCGCGTTGGCTGAACGACTTCAAGGCGTCATAGGCCATGTGGGGGCCGAGGTCGGAACCGCCGATGCCGATGTTGACGACGTTGCGGATGCGCTTGCCCGTGTGGCCGGTGTGCTCCCCCGAGCGCACCCGCTCGGCGAAGGTGCCCATCTTGTCGAGGACGGCGTGCACCTCGGGCACGACATCGACCCCGTCGACATCGATGCTGGTCCCCGCGGGGGCACGCAGGGCCACGTGCAGGACGGCCCGGTCCTCGGTGACGTTGATCTTGTCGCCTGCGAACATGGCTTCGATGCGGTCGCGCAACCCGGCCTTTTCGGCCAGCGCCACCAACAAGTCGATGGTCTCCGCCGTCAGGCGGTTCTTCGAGTAGTCGAGGTAGAGCCCGTCCGCCTCGACCGTCAAGGCCGTGCCGCGCTGGGCGTCCGCCGCGAACAGGTCACGCAGGTGAGCGTCGCCGACACGGGCGAAATGGGCTTCGAGCGCCGCCCACTCGTCGGTGCCCGTGATCTGCGTCATCGCTCCACTGAGCCTTTCTCGCCGCCGCCGTCCGGGACGCCGATCCTAGCTTGAACCGGTCCGCGCCGACCGGGCCGATGAATCGCCCTGACCCGGGAGGCTGACGTCGCCGCCGATGCGCCCGACGCTGAAGTTCCGTTCGCCGCGGGTGTGGCCGATCATGGCGCCCGCCCAGCGCAGGAGCGTGCCCACGCGACCGGCCACGGTGGAGAGGGTGACGATGTGGACGAACGCCCACACCAGCCACGCCGGGAACCCCGTCAACCGGAGCCGGCCCACGCTGAGCACGGCCCGGAAGCGCCCGAGGGTGGCCAGAGAACCGAGGTCGCGGTAGTGGAACGGCGCGGTGGGCTCACCGCGCCGTCGGCGCATGATGCTGCGAGCAGCGTGGATCCCACCCTGCATGGCCACCTCGGCCACGCCCGGCAGATCGTCGAGGGTGGCCATGTCGCCGATGACGAAGACCTCGGGATGGCCGGGCAGGGTCAGGTCGGGCTGTACCGCGATGCGCCCGGCGTGGTCGACCTCGGCGCCGCTGGCCGCAGCCAACATCCGGGCCAGGGGAGACGCCTGCACGCCCGCTGCCCAGATGACGGTGCGGGCGGTGATCCGCTCGTCACCGCCGGGGCCGCTCACCTCGACGCCGCCACCGTCGATGCCGTTGACCCTCGTGCCCATCCTCAGCTCGACGCCGGCACCGGTCAAAAAGCGCGCCGCGTGGCCCGACAGCTTGTCGCCGAAGGTGGCCAGCGGCTCCTTGCCGGCGTCGACGAGGACGACGCGTACCTGCGCCGGGTCGATGTGTCGGAAGTCGCCCTTGAGCGAGCGCACCGCCAGCTCGCGGATCTGACCGGCGAGCTCGACACCCGTGGGCCCGGCGCCGACCACGACCATGGTCATCCACTCCTCGGCCTCGGTCGGCGAGGAGGCGGTCTCCGCTGCCTCCAGGGCGCCGAAGATCCGCCGGCGGATCTCGAGGGCGTCGTCGAGGGTCTTCATGCCGGGGGCATGGACGGCGAACTCGTCGTGACCGAAGTACGACTGGCCGGCGCCGGTGGCCACGATCAGGCTGTCGTAGGGGACCTCGAGGGGCTCGTGGAACATCCGGGTCGCCTTCACCACCCGCCGGCCGAGGTCGATGTCGCGCACCTCCGCCAGTTCGACGGTGACGTTCTTGTGGCGGCGCAGCACGTGGCGCAGCGGGGCGGCGATCTGGCCCTCGGACAGGATTCCCGTGGCCACCTGGTAGAGGAGGGGCTGGAACAGATGGTGGTTGCGGCGGTCGAGCAGGATGACGTCGACGTCGGCGAAACCGAGCAGGCGTGCCGCCGGGAGGCCCCCGAAACCTCCGCCGATGACGACCACGCGGTGCCGGGCGCCCGAGTCTCGTGGCGGCGCGTCGACATGGCTGCGTCGGGCCCGGTCCACCACCGCGCCGCAGGATAGACGGCCTCGCTAGGTTGGGACCGTGCCCGAGCTTCCCGAGATGCAGGCCCTGTCGGAGCGTCTCCACGCCGCCGTGGCCGGGTCGGCGTTCGCCGGCGCCGTGGCCTACCAGTTCTCCGCCCTCAAGACGGTGGTGCCCGGTCCCGAGAGCCTGGTCGGAACCACGGTTCACGCCGTCGGGCGACGAGGCAAGTTCGTGGTGTTCGAGTTCGGCCCGCCCGGCGAGCCCCGGGCCCGGCTGCTGGCCCACCTCTCCCAGGGTGGCCGGGTCGATGTCGAGGACCCCCCCAAGCAGACCAAGCCCAAAGGGGCGGTCGTACGCCTGCGCTTCGAGGAACGGCCATCGGTGCTGTTCAAGGAGTACGGCACCGAGCGCAAGGCGGGGTGGTGGGTGCTGGGCCCCGGTGACGACGGGCCGCTGGCGTCACTGGGGCCCGAGCCCTTCTCCGACGGGTTCGCCGCCCTCATCCTGGCGGGCAGCGACAAGCGCCGGATCCACACCATGCTGCGCGACCAGCGGACGGTCGTGGGCGTGGGCCGGGGCTACGCCGACGACATCCTCCACCTCGCCCGGCTGTCGCCCTATGCCACCCTCGCCGGGCTCAGCGGGGAGGAACGCCAGGCCCTGGTCGACGCCACCCGTGCCGTGCTCACCGACGGCCTGGCCGCAGAGCGCAAGCGCTCAGGTGGGCTGCCCACCAAGATCGGCGACCACTTCACCACCCACGGCCGCTACGGCACGCCCTGTCCCCGCTGCGGCACCGACCTGCGCCGCGTGTCCTACGAGTCCTACGAGGTCACCTACTGCCCGCCGTGCCAGACGGGCGGCAAGATCCTCGCCGACCGCCGGTTGTCGCGACTGGTGCGCTGAGGGTCAGCCCCCGGCGCTCAGCCCACCAGCGGCGACGGCGCCGCCTGGTGCTGGCCCCCCTCGAACACGGCGACCTTGACCCCCCGCTCGGCCAGGGCGGCGAGGAAGGGACCGGGCTCCACCAGCGACGCCAGTCCGGCGGCGCCGGGGTGGGCCAGGCGGCCGTCGACCGCCCATCGACAGGCAAGGGCGGCCACCGCCCCCGCAGCCACCGCCGGCCGGTCGACCGCGCCCAGCACCCGGTCGTTCCTCGACGAACCCTGCACGCCCCTGATCTCCACGCGGATCGCTCCCAGGTCGCCCTCGGGGTGGGGGCGGCGCAACATGGGCAGCCGGGCCGTGAGCCGGTCGCGCCGGTTGGCCCCCATGCGGGCGGTCACCCGGTTGACGCCGGGAAAGGCGGGTGCCAGCAGGAGGGCCTCGGGCAGGGCGGCGCGGTAGCAGTCGATGGCCCGCACCGGCTCGGGGAACCAGCACAGCTCGCGACCCGAACCGCCGCTGCGTCGCTCCCAGTCACCGTCGCGCCAGTCGAACGCGGAGCCGGCCAGGGCCTTGTGGTGCTGGCGGGCACACGCCGGACCGCCCGTGCCGACCTTGGCGACATGCACCTCGTTCACCCGTTCGAAGGCACGTGCCCCGAGAGCGGCCAGCACACACGACAGCCCGGGGGAGAACCCGGCGCCCACGGCCACGTACACGCCGGCCAGGCGCGCCGCGGCATCGAGCTCGCACAGGGCGCGGACCTCGGCCACCGCGTCGGTGGTGGACACGACGTGGGCGCCCCGGTCGACGGCCTTGGCCGCCAGTGCCCGGTGGTTTCCCGGCGCGGTGAGGAGCAGGACGTCACCGGCGGCGAGATCGGGCACGGTGGAGGCCACCCGCGCCGGTTCGCCCAGCGACGTGGCCACCGCTTGGGCCCGCTGGCGGTCGACGTCGACGAGCACGAGGTCTTCGGGCGGCCCGAGCGACAGGAGCTGGCGCCCGGCCCGGGCACCGCAGGCTCCGGCCCCCACCATGACAATGCGCATGGTCAGCCCACCCCGGGGGTGACGACAGCGGTGGAGGCCATCACCGCAGGTCGGGGCCGGTGAGCTCGCGCCA
>JBBWZS010000152.1:0-12251 GCA_039649175.1 Acidimicrobiaceae bacterium | reverse complement strand
ACGGCGGCCTCGGCCACCGAGGGGTGGTCGACGAGGGCGGACTCCACCTCGGCGGTGGAGATGCGGTGGCCGGCGACGTTCATGACGTCGTCGACCCGGCCCATGAACCAGAAGTACCCGTCCTCGTCCACCCGGGCGCCGTCACCGGCGAAGTACCGGCCGGGGAAGCGGCTCCAGTACGTCTCCCGGTAACGCTCGGGATCGCCGTAGATCCCCCGCAGCATCGACGGCCAGGGACGGGTGAGGGTGAGATAGCCGCCCCCTGTCTCGACCACCTTCCCCTTGTCGTCGACCACCTCGGCGGCGATGCCGGGCAGGGCGAAGGTCGCCGAGCCCGGGCGCAGGGTGGTGGCGCCGGGCAGCGGGGAGATCATGATGGCGCCCGTCTCGGTCTGCCACCAGGTGTCGACCACCGGGCAACGGCCGCCGCCGATGTTGTCGCGGTACCACATCCAGGCCTCGGGGTTGATGGGCTCACCCACCGACCCGAGGACCCGCAACGACGACAGGTCGTGACCGTCGGGGAACCCGGTGCCCCACTTCATGAACGCCCGGATGGCCGTGGGCGCGGTGTAGAGGATGGACACCCGGTAGCGGGCGATCATCGACCACCACCGGTCCTTGTCCGGGAAGTCGGGGGCGCCCTCGTACATCACCGACGTGGCCCCGTTGGCCAGCGGCCCGTAGACGATGTAGGTGTGGCCCGTGACCCAGCCGATGTCGGCTGCGCACCAGTACACGTCGGTCTCGGGGTGGAGGTCGAAGACGTAGCGGTGGGTGAACGCCGCCTGGGTCAGGTAGCCACCGCTGGTGTGCATGATGCCCTTGGGCTTGGCCGTGGTGCCCGACGTGTAGAGCAGGTAGAGCAGGTCCTCGGCGTCCATGGGCTGGGCCGGACAGTCGGTCGAGGCGCCGTCCACGAGGTCGTGGTACCAGCGGTCGCGACCCTCGACCATGTCGATGGCTTCCTCGGTGCGGCGCACGACCACCACGTGGTCGATGCTCGGTGTGTCGGCCAGCGCCTCGTCGGCACTGGCCTTGAGGGGCACCGTCTTTCCCCTCCGCCACCCGCCGTCGGCGGTGACCAGTACCTTGGCCTCGGCGTCGTTGATCCGGTCGCGCAGGGAGTCGGCCGAGAAGCCGCCGAACACCACCGAGTGGGGAGCGCCGAGGCGGGCGCAGGCCAGCATGGCCACCGGGAGCTCGGGGATCATGGGCAGGTAGATGGCCACCCTGTCGCCCTTGGTCACGCCCAGGCCGGTCAGGACATTGGCGAAGCGGGCCACCTCGTCACGCAGCTGGGCGTAGGTGATGGTGCGGGTGTCGCCCGGCTCCCCCTCCCAGTGGTAGGCCACCCGATCGCCGTGGCCGGCCTCGACGTGACGGTCGAGGCAGTTGTGGGCCACGTTGAGCTGTCCGCCCACGAACCACTTGGCGAACGGTGGCTCCCACTCGCAGATGGTGTGCCACTCCTGTGACCACTCGAGCAGGAAGGCGGCCTGGTGGGCCCAGAACCCCTGGTAGTCACGCTCGGCCTCGTCGTAGAGCGAGGCGTCGACCACCAGGGCGTCCTTCTTGAACTCCTCGGGCGGCGGGAAGCGACGTTCCTCGAGCTGGTAGGCCTCGATCGTTGCCGGGTCAGCCATGACTCCCCCTCTTCTCGCCGGGCGGCCCGAGACTACCGGTGGGCCCGGGGTCCCGGTCGGTCGGACGGCACGGGGACGACGGCCTTCCGTACACTTGCCACCGGTGGCTGACCGCCCGGAGACCGTCGACGCACTGCTGGGCCGCATGGACACCCTCCTCGGCCCTCTCGAGGCGCGCCAGGACCCCATCCGGTTCTTCCTGGCCACCTACCGCCGGACCACCGTTGCGGTCAGGGACAAGATCGGGCGGGGCGAGTTCAACGACAACGCCTGGGTCGAGGTCTGGGACGTCGCCTTCGCCAACCTGTACCTCGACGCCGTCGAGGCGTGGGAGGCAGGCCGGCCGCCGGCGGGGCCCTGGACGGCAGCCTTCGGGGCAGCCCGGGAGAGCCCCCGGCTGCCGCCCCTGCGCCACCTGCTCCTGGGCATGAACGCCCACATCAACTACGACCTGCCGCAGTCGCTGCTGGAGGTCATCACCGACGAGGAGTTCGACGACGAGGCGGTGGTGGCCGGCCGGGCCGCCGACCATTCCCTCGTGGACCAGGTGCTGGTCGACCGGGTCAAGCCCGAGGACGACGAGCTGGCCAAGGTCGAGGATCCCGGCGACCGCACCTGGCTCGACCGGGCCCTGACGCCGTTCAACCGGGCCGGCACCAAGCGGTTCCTCAAAGAGGCCCGCGCCAAGGTCTGGCGCAACGCCAAGCTGCTGAGCACGGCCCGCCGGCAGGGGCCCGAGGCCCTGGGCGCCCGGGTGGCCGAGCTCGACCGCCTGTCCGAGGCCAGGATCGCCGATCTACGGGTCCCCGGCCAGGTCCTGCTCAAGCTCTCGGTGAAGGGATTCGGTGTGGAGCTGGCCGGCCCGACGCCGAGCTGACCGCCGGGGGCGCTTCAGTCCACCTCCCATTCGAGGACGCGGAACGCCCCCAGGCCGCTCTCGTCCACCAGGGCGGCGGCCTCGGTGACGCGGCTGCGGGCGGCCAGGGCGGCCAGGTCGCCGATGGCGGCCCGCTCGTGCCAGGTGCCCCGGGCCTCGTCGACCAGGCTGGCGATGCCGTGGGCGGCCAGGAACTCGGCCTGGCTGCGGTCGCGGGCCGGCTGGCGTACGCCGGCCAGCTGATCGACGGCCACCTCGCAGGTGATGTCCTGGTCACCCAACCCGATGAGGGGAGGGCCACCCCGGCCGTGGGCCCGGTAGGTCCGGACCCACTCGGCCCACGGCCGGCAGGCCAGGCTCGGCGTGGTGTCGGCGTAGTCGATGACCACCACCCGCCCACGCCGGAGGCACCCCAGGGCCGACCGCACCCACGACCCCGCCGCCCGCTGGACCGGGATGCGGGCGCCCCGGCGGGCGTCGGGCGCCCACCGGTCACCCTCGGCCACCAGGTCGGGCGCCGCCGGCACCAGCACCTCGCCCAGATCGGCACCCACCCGCACCTCGTCCCACCCACCGGGCGCCGGTCGTTGGTCGTTCTGGTCAGGTTCCGGGGGGCCAGGGCCTACCGGAACCTGACCGGAACGCTGGAGGAGGCCGAAGGCGAGGTTGTCGAGCAGCTCGTTGGCCAGCACCACCCCGTCGAAGGGCCCGACCGGTAGCTCGTCCAGAGCCGTCACCATCGGCCCGCCCACCGGCGACCCGGGCCGCCGGTCACCGTCGTCGGCCGGTGCCGAGCCGAGGACCAGGGATGCGGGCTCGAGGTGCAGCCCGCGGGCGGGCCGGCGGCGAAGGGCCTCGGAGCGTTCCACCAGCACGTAGCGCAGGGCGGGGGCGCACCGGGGGGCGGCGGCCACCACCGCGGCGGCCAGCCGGCCCACGCCCGCTCCCGCCTCGATCACCACGAACGGGTCCGGCTCACCCAGGCCCTCCCACCACCGGTCCAGGGCCCGGGCCACCACCGCGCCGAACAGGGGGCCGACCTCGGGGCTGGTGAGGAAGTCACGGTCGCGTCCCGCACCCTGGCCCCGGCCGTAGAAGCCGTGGAGCGGGTGGTACAGGGCGAGGTCGACCACCTCGGCGAACGGCAACGGCCCACGGCGCCGCACCCGCTCGGCCACGATGGTGGCCAGCTCGGCGGGCACGGGGCGGCGGGGTACTACGTCAGCCGGGCGAGCTCGCCCAGGCGGGCGAAGGCCTGAGGGTAGATCCCGATGGCCACCACCACCGACACGGTGATGCCCAGTGCGGCGATGAGCGGGGCGGGCACGGCGACGGGCGTGCGGTCGTCGTCGGGCACCGGTGTCATCCACATCTGGCGGGCCACCGACGAGTAGTAGAAGAGGGCGATCACCGAGTTCACCGCGGCGACCACGCCCAGGGCGACGGCCCACCCGGTGCCGGCGTCGAGCACGGCCCGGAACACGAAGATCTTGGCCCACGTGCCCGCCAGGGGCGGGATGCCGGCCAGCGAGAACATGAAGATGGTCATGAGCACGGCCAGCCCCGGGGCGTACTCGAACAGCCCACCGTAGGACGCGATCTCCCCCGATCGGGTCTTGCGGGCCACGGCGATCACGATGGAGAACGCCCCCAGGTTCATGGCCGCGTAGACCAGCAGGTACACGATCGACGCCGTCAGCGCGCTCTGGGCGGCGCGGGGGCTGGTGCCGGCCACCGCGAAGGGGACCAGGATGTAGCCGGCCTGGGCGATCGACGAGTAGGCCAGCATGCGCACGATGTTGGTCTGGCGCAGGGCGATCAGGTTGCCCACGGTCATGGTCAGCACCGCCAGGATGCCGAACAGCGGCCCCCACACGTCGGAACGGCCGAAGAACCCCACGTAGACGAGCTCGAACAGGGCGACGAAACCACCGGTCTTGGAGGCGACCGAGAGGAAGGCGGTGACCGGGGTGGGGGCCCCCTCGTAGGTGTCGGGTGCCCACGAGTGGAAGGGCACGGCCGAGACCTTGAAGGCGAAGCCCACGATGATGAACAGGATGCCCATGGTCACGACGGCCTGGTGGCCACCGGCGGGGCCGGGCGCGTTGATGGCGGCGCCGATGTCGGTGAGCAGCGTGCTGCCGGTGAAGCCGAAGATCAGCGACATCCCGTACAGCATCACCGCCGAGGCCATCACCCCGAGCAGGTAGTACTTCAGCGAGGCCTCGTTGCTCTTGAGGTCGCGCTTGCGCCATCCGGCGAGGATGTAGCCGGGGATGGACAACGTCTCCAGGGCCACGAAGATCGAGATCAGGTCGCGCGACGAGGCCATGACGACCATGCCCAGGATCGAGCACAGCAGGAGGAAGTAGAACTCGCCCTCGTAGTAGTCGCCCTCCTCGACGTAGCGGCTGGCCATCAGGGCCACCACGTAGCCGACCACGATGAACAGCCCCTTGAGGACCAGGGCGAAGTCGTCGACCACGTAGGACCCGCCCACCATCGACCGCACGTGGGAGCCGCCGCTCAGGGCGAGGGTGACGATGGGGACGATGGTGGCCAGCAACCCGAAGCTGGCCACGTTGGCCACCACCCACTTCTTGTCCTCCGGGACCACCAGGTCGGCCATCAGCACCAGCAGGATGGTGGTGGTGAGGACGATCTCGGGCGCCAGGGCGTGGTAGTCGAGGTGCGGCCCCTTGAAAGCGACGGCCTTGGTGGCAGCGGCCGCAGCCGCGAGGATCGACACTCGCTACCGGGCCGAGGCCAACTGCGTCACGCCCGAGGTCACCACGGTCACCGCTTTGTCGGTGACGTGGAACAGCAGGTTCGGGAAGACCCCCAGGGCGACGATCCCGAGCAGCAGCGGCGTCCAGGCGAGGTACTCGGGGATGTGGATGTCGTGGATGTGGGACTGCTCGAACTCGCTCTTGGCCGTGCCGAAGGCCACCCGCTGCAGCATCCAGAGCAGGTACCCGGCAGCGAAGACGGTGCCCACCGAGGCCACCGCCATGTACGTGCGGAACACCCAGAGCTGCAGGCCCTGTGCCGGTTGGTACGACGCCAGGATGGCGGGGAACTCACCCCAGAACCCGGCCAGGCCGGGGAGGCCCAGCGAGGCGAAGACACAGAAGCCCAGCACCCACCCGAGTCGGGGCGCCTGGAGCAGCAGACCGCCCAGGCGGGAGAGCTCCCTGGTCTTGAAGCGCTCCTGCACCGATCCGGCAATGAAGAAGAGCATGCCGGTGATGAGCCCGTGGGCCACCATCCCGAACACGGCGGCGTTGATGCCGAAGGTGGTGAGGGTGGCGATGCCGAGCATCACGAAGCCCATGTGCGACACCGACGAGAAGGCGATGAGGCGCTTCATGTCCTTCTGGGCCAGGCAGCCCAGGGCTCCGTAGATGATGCCGATCACCGCCAGGAGCCCGATCCACGGGGCCCAGGTCATGGCCGCGTCGGGAAGTATCGGGATGGCGATGCGGATGAACCCGTAGGCGCCCAGCTTCAGCAGCACGGCGGCCAGGATCACCGAGCCCACGGTGGGGGCCTCGGTGTGGGCGTCGGGCAGCCACGTGTGGAACGGGAACATCGGCACCTTGATGGCGAAGCCCATGAACAGGCCGGCGAAGATCAGCACCTGGGTGCTGTGGCCGATGGTGCCGCCCTGGGCGATGAGGAGGGGGATGTCGAAGGTCTGGCCGCCCTTGAAGTAGAGGGCGAGGAAGGACAGGATCATCAGGGCGGAGCCGAAGAGCGTGTACAGGAAGAACTTGATGGCGGCGTACTGGCGGTTGGGCCCGCCCCAGACGCCGATCATGAAGTACATCGGCAGCAGCACCAGCTCGAAGAACACGAAGAACAGGATCAGGTCCTCGGCGGCGAAGGTGCCGTTCATGCCCGTCTCCAACAGGAGCATGAGGATGAGGAACGCCTTGGGGTTGTGGGGCTCGGGGAAGTGGTCCCACGAGTAGACGACGCACAGCACGGTGATCACCATCGACAGCACCAGCAGCGGCAGCGAGATGCCGTCGATGCCCACGTGGTACCGGCTGTTGATGACCGGGATCCACTTGGTGTCGACGACGAACTGCAGCCGCCCGGCGTCGCCGTAGTCGAAGGCGCCCAGCAGGTACACGCCCACGGCGGCGGTGGCGAGGGACACGAGCAGGGCCCAGGCCTTGAGCACGTCCTCGCGTCCCTTGGGGATGGCGGCCAGCACGACAGCACCCACGATGGGCAGGAAGACAGCGACGCTCAACACGGGCTGCTCCAGCAGCACGGGCCACGCCGCCAGCACGGATGATTCGACTCGGTCTGTGTCACATCTCCCCTAGGTGAAGAACACGAGGCCCACGGCGATGAGGGCACTGGCGCCGAACAGGAAGGCCGCGTACGTCTGCACGCGTCCGGTTTGGGTCTGCCTGAGGACGATGCCTCCCTCCTCGGCGGTGAACCCGGCGCCGTTGACGGCGCCGTCGATGACTTTCTGGTCGACCACGTCGTAGACGACCTGGGCGGTCTTGCGGGCGCCGATGCCGACGCCGTTGACGGCGCCGTCGAGCACGTGCTGGTTGACCCAGTAGGCGGCCCGGGCGATGGGGTACTGGATGGAGCGGACGACGCCGTCGATGTAGAGGTTGTCGAGGTAGTACTTGTTCACCAGCACCTTGTAGCCGGTGCGGACCAGCCCGCTCTTCTCGGCCGCGCCCCGCGGGAACATGTTGCGCAGGTAGTAGCCGGCGGCGATCCCGATGCCGATGAGACCGACGGCCACCGACAGGGTGGCGACCGGGAAGTTGAAGGCGTGCTCCTTCACGATCTCGGGAGCGCCCGGGATGTCGAAGCGCACCCAGTTGGAGAAGCGCCACTTGCTGCCGGCCAACCCCGTCCCGACCAGGCCGCCGAGCACCGACAGCACGCCGAGGACCTGCAACGGCACGGCCATCGACTTCGGCGACTCGTGGGGGTGGGCGTGGCCCCGGTACTCACCGAAGAACACCAGGTAGACGGCCCGGGTCATGTAGGCGGCGGTCATGAAGGCCCCCAGCAGCCCCACCACCATGAACAACGTGAAACCGTGCGACGCCCCGTTGATGATCTCGTCCTTCGACCAGAACCCGGCGAGGGGCGGGATGCCGGCCAGGGCCAGGGAGCCGACCATGAAGGTCCAGAAGGTGGTGGGCATGCGCTTTCTCATGCCTCCCATCTCGCTCATGTTGTTGGAGTGCACGGCGTGGATCAGCGAGCCCGAGCCGAGGAACAGCAGGGCCTTGAAGAAGGCATGGGTGAACAGGTGGAACACGCCCGCCGTCCACGCGCCGACGCCGAGGGCCATCACCATGTAGCCCAGCTGGCTGATGGTGGAGTAGGCCAGCACCTTCTTGATGTCGTCCTGCACGAACGCCAGGGCGGCGGCGATGATCACCGTGATGCCCCCGATGAGGGCGATCAGGTTGATCCCCCCGTCGCCGATGGAGAACCCGGCCCAGAACACGCCGTAGACCCGGGCCACCAGGTAGACGCCGGCCACGACCATGGTGGCGGCGTGGATGAGGGCGGACACCGGCGTGGGGCCGGCCATGGCGTCGGGCAGCCACACGTGCAGCGGGAACTGGGCGCTCTTTCCCATGACGCCGAGGAAGAGCAGCGCCCCGCCGGTGAGCAGGAGCCCGTGGCTGATGCCGCCGGTGAGGGCCAGGCGGTTGAGGTTGGCGATGTTGAAGTTCTGGCCGGCGGCGAAGAACAGGGTGATGACGCCCAGCATGAGGCCCACGTCGCCAGTGCGGGTGGTGAGGAAGGCCTTGATGGCGGCGCTGGAGTTGGCCTCCTCCTCCCACCAGTGCCCGATGAGCATGAACGAGCACATGCCCACCAGCTCCCAGCCCACCATGAGCTGCAGGGTGTTGTCGGCCACCACCAGCATGAGCATCGAGGCGGTGAACAGCGACAGGGCGGCGAAGAAATAGGTGTAGCGGCGGTCACCCTCCATGTAGCCGGTGGAGTACACCTGCACCAGCAAGGAGATGAAGGTGACGACGGCCAGCATCATCACCGTGAGCCCGTCGACATGGATGCCGGCGCCGATGTCGACGCCGCCCAGCTTCCACCAGCTGAGATGGCGCTCGACCGCCTCCCGTGGCTCCGACCGCCCGACCCACTGGACCACGGCCACCAGGGAGAGCAGGAAGGAGATCCCGATGGCGCCGATGCCGATCTCCGCCCCCTTGGCCGGCAGGCGCCGACCGAAGGCGAGGATGAGCACGAACGAGACCGCGGGGATGAGCGGGATGAGCCAGGCATTGCGGAGCATCGTTCGCCTAGCCCCTCATCGCGTCGATCTCGTCGATGTCGACGCTGGCCCGGTTCCGGAAGATGAGCAGGATGATGGCCAGGCCCACGCCCACCTCGGCGGCGGCGATGGCGATCACGAACAGGGCGAAGGTCTGGCCGGCCACGGTGTTGTTGAAGGCCCCGAAGGCCACCAGGTTGATGTTGACGGCGTTGAGCATGAGCTCGATGGACATGAGCACGAGTACGCCGTTCTTGCGGGCCAGGACCCCGTAGACGCCCATGGCGAACAGGACGGCCGCCAGCATCAGGAACTGGTTGAGGTACATCAGGCGCTCGTCATGTCGTTGTGAGCCACGTTCGTGTCAGTCCCGCCTCGCAAGTGCGACCGCCCCGACCAGGGCGGCCAGCAACAGTACCGACGCCACCTCGAAGGGCACCACATAGGTGCCGAAGATGGAGTCGCTCACCGCCGCCGTGCGCTGCACACCCTGGAACTTGATCTCCTGGGTGCCCCAGGCGTCGGCCAGCACCGCGGCCAGGGCGCCGAGCACGAACAGGGCCACCAGGGCCGCCGTCCAGCGCTGGTCGTTGTCGAGGTCACCCTCCTTGCCGATCGGAGCGCGGGTGAGCATGACGCCGAACAGCAGCAGGACCACGATGGCGCCGATGTAGACCAGCACCTGGACCCAGGCCACGAACTCGGCGCCCAGGAGGGTGAAGATCCCGGCCACGCCGCCCAGCACGATGGCCAGGAAGAGGGCGGCCCGGACCACGTTCTTGGTGGTGACCAGACGGAAGCCGGCCGCCACCATGGCGGCGGCGAGCAGGCCGAAAGCGATGTTCTGGGCGACCATCGGCGGCAGCCCGCTACTTCTTCTTCACGGCGCCGACCTCGAGGGCCGGCGGCTCGGGGACGGTGCCCATCCATTCGCCGAGCTTGTCCTTGTCGTGGAGGAGATCGGCGATGCGCACCTCGGAGTACTCGTACTCGGGCGACCAGAACAAGGCGTCGAACGGGCACACCTCGACGCAGATCCCGCAGTACATGCACAGGGCGTAGTCGATGTCGAAGCGGTCGAGGATGTTGACGGTGCGGGGTTTGCCCCCCTCGCGGCGGGGCGGTCGCTTCTCCTTGTGACCCTCGATGTAGATGCACCAGTCGGGGCACTCCCGCCCGCACAGCATGCACGCCGTGCAGTTCTCCTCCTTGAGGGCGATGACGCCCCGGGCCCGGGTGGGGGGCGCCTCCTTCTCGTGGGGGTACTGCACCGTGACGGCGGGCTCCAGCATGGTCTTGAACGTCACGCCGAGGCCTTTGACGAGGCCGGAGCCGGGGATCTTGGGCAGAGCCATCAGAAGGCCACCTTGAGGACGCCGGTCAGGAGGATGTTGGCGAGGGAAAGCGGGATGAGGTACTTCCAGGCGAAGGTCTGCAGCTGGTCCTCGCGGAAGCGGGGGAAGGTGAAGCGGATCCAGAAGATCAGGAAGGCCACGATCATGACCTTGATGCCGAGGACGATCGGGCCCAGCAGGTCGGCCATGAAACCGGTCTCGAAGATGGGCTGGTACCACCCGCCGAGGTAGAGGGTGGCGGCGATGCCGGCCAGGGCGAAGGCGGTGCCGAACTCGGAGATGAAGAAGAACAGGAACCGGAAGCCCGTGTACTCGGTCATGAACCCGGCCACCAGCTCGGACTCGGCCACGGGCATGTCGAACGGGGTCTGGCTCAACTCCGCCTGGGCGGCGGCGATGAACAGGATGAACCCGATGATCTGGGTGAACAGGAAGGGGTTGCCGATGAGACCGATCCCGAAGATCGACTGGTCGGCCTGGGCGTGCACGATGCCCTGCATGCTCATGGTGCCGGCCTGGATCACCACACCGACGACCGCCAGCACGAGGGGCAACTCGTAGGCGATGAGCTGCCCGGCCGCTCGCAGCGCCCCCAGCAGCGAGTACTTGTTGGCCGACGACCACCCCGCCATGAGGACGCCGATCACCGACAGCGACGACACCGCCAGGGCGAAGAAGATGCCCACGTCGAGGTCCTGCACGACCAGGCGGGGGCCGGCGGGGACGACGACGTAGATGAGGAACGTCGACATGAGGATGACGAGCGGGGCGAGGGCGAACACCCGGCGGTCGGCCTCGGCCGGGATGATGTCCTCCTTCTGGATGAACTTGATCCCGTCGCCGATGAGCTGGAACCAGCCGTGGAAGCCGCCCGGCTCCATGGGCCCCAGCCGGCTCTGCATGTGGGCCATCATCTTCAGCAGGAAGACGTAGCCCAAGATGATGGCGCCGGCGGGCACGATGGACAGCACGATCACCGTCTTGATGGCCGTGAGCTCCCAGTAACTGAGGCTGATGGCGAGCATCTAGTGGCCCCGCCGGGCGGGACGGGGGGCGGCCCGCCTCGTCATGCGACCTGTCGCGGGTGCGGTCGACGGACCAGCGAGAGGGCGGCGGCGGACGTTCACGGACGGGAGACTAACGAGGAGGTCACGCGGTTGCCAGATTCAGCCGCCGACATGGCAGGATCGCCCCCATGGGCGCTGAGCACGAGCTGGTCGATGTCCTCGTCGAGACCCCGCAGGGGAGCCGCAAGAAGTACGAGTACGACAAGGAGCGCCACGGGATGCGACTCGACCGGCGGCTGTTCTCGGCCACCGTCTATCCCGCCGACTACGGGCTCATCCCCGACACCGTGGGCGAGGACGGCGAGGCTCTCGACGCTCTCGTCCTCACCCAGGAGCCCACCTTCCCCGGGTGCTGGGTGACCGCCCGGCCCATCGGCGTGTTCTGGATCGCCTACGACGGGGAGCGCGAGGCCAAGATCCTCGCCGTGCCCGACGGCGACCCCACGTGGGACGACGTCCACGACATCGCCGACGTGCCCGACCACCTCCGTGACGAGATCAGCCAGTTCTTCGACATCTACAAGGTGCTCGAGCCCGGCCGCACCCCCACCCCGGACGGCTACGAGGGCCGCGCCGCCGCTCTGGAGGTCATCGCCGAGGCTGCCGGGCGCAAGCAGGCCGGGTCCGGCTGAGCTAGCGGTCGATGTCGCCCAGGATGAAGTAGAGGCTGGACAGGATGGTGATGATGTCGGGCACGTAGACGCCCTTCAACAGCCAGGGGACGATCGACGTGTTGTTGAACGACGCCGAGCGGATCTTGCAGCGGACGGGGCCGAGGCCGCCCTGGCTCACCACGTAGTAGCCCATCTCGCCCAACGGGTTCTCGGTGTGGGCCCAGGCCTCGCCCGCCGGCACCTTGATGATCCGGGGGACCTTGGCCTGGATGGGGCCGGCGGGCAGGCCGTCGAGCATCTGGTCGACCATCTTGGTGGCTTCGCGCGTCTCCTGGAGGCGCACCCAGTACCGGGCGAACGAATCGCCGTCGGGGTGGGTCCAGACCTTCCAGTCGAGGTC
>JBBWZS010000131.1:0-5914 GCA_039649175.1 Acidimicrobiaceae bacterium | reverse complement strand
GAGCGCTGGACCGATGTGCCGTCTCTCCTCGGCGGCGCCTTCACACCTCTGGCCGACCTGGAGGAGACCGACGACGGCTACGTGGTCGAGATCGAGCTCCCCGGCATCAAGCGTGACGATGTCTCCCTCGAGGTGGCCGGTCGCCGCCTGACCGTCTCGGGCGAACGCAAGGAGCGCGAGCGCGTCGGCGTCCTGCGGCGTCGCACCCGTACCGTGGGCCAGTTCCGCTACGAGGTGGTCCTGCCCGGTGACGTCGAGGAGGAGGGCGTGACGGCGGCGATGGACGAGGGCGTCCTCACCGTGCGCGTACCCAAGCCGGCGTCGGACCGGCCACGCCGCATCGCCATCGGCTGATCGGGACGGGACGAGGCGGGGGCCTGGTCCCGCCGCGTCTCGCGACCTGGCGCATGGCCGTGCAATAGCCTCGCCACTGTGCCTGCGTTCCAGTCGCTGTACCGGCGGTACCGGCCGCAGCGCTTCTCCGAGGTCCGAGGCCAGGACCACGTCACCCACACGCTGCGCAATGCGGTGCGGACCGACAGCGTGGCCCACGCCTACCTGTTCAGCGGCCCCCGGGGCACCGGCAAGACCTCTACGGCGCGCATCCTGGCCAAGGCCCTCAACTGCACGGCGCCCGAGGACGGCGAGCCGTGCGGCCGCTGCGCGTCGTGCACCGAGATCACCGACGGCCGTTCCCTCGACGTCATCGAGCTCGATGCCGCCTCGAACCGGGGCATCGACGCCATGCGCGAGCTGGTCGCCCGCGTGTCGCTCGGCACCCCGGGGCGGTGGAAGGTCTACATCGTCGACGAGGTCCACATGCTCACCACCGAGGCGGCCAACACCCTGCTGAAGACGCTGGAGGAGCCTCCCGCCCACGTGGTGTTCGTCCTGGCCACCACCGAGCCCCAGAAGGTGCTCCTCACCATCCAGAGCCGCACCCAGCACTTCGAGTTCCGCTTGTTCCCGGCCGCGCTGCTGGTGGAGCTGTTGCAGTCGGTGGCCACCGACGCGGGCCTGGACGTGGCGCCGGAGGCCATCGACATGGTGGCTCGTCGCGGGAACGGGTCGGCTCGCGACGCCCTCTCGGTGCTCGACCAGGTGGCCGCCGCCGGCGGCATCGACCACGAGCCTCCCGGCACCGACGAGCTCATCGAGGCCCTGGTCGAGCGCGATGCCGGCCAGGCCCTGGTGTTCGTGGCCGAGCGTTGCGGCGCCGGCCACGACCCCCGCCAGCTGGCCCGACAGGTGCTCGAGCACCTCCGCCAGGCCTTCCTGGTCACCATGAGCCGGGGCCTGGTGGGCCTCCCCGACGACGACCTGGCCCGGGTGGAGGCCCAGGGGCGCCGCCTCGGGCCCGCCGCCGCGGTGCGGGCCATGGAGGTGATGGGCGACACCTTGATCGCCATGCGGGACGCGCCCGACCCCCGGGTGCTGCTCGACGTCGCCCTGGTCCGGCTGTGCCGGCCCGAAGTCGACGTGTCGCCGGCGGCGATGCTCGAACGCCTCGAACGCCTCGAACGACTGGTGTCGGCCCTCGGTTCGAGCTCGGCCGCCGCTCATCCCTCGGCCGGCCTGCCCTCGACCACCCAGCCCACCGGCGCCCAGGCTTCGCCGCAGGTGACCCCGGTCGTCGACCCTACCCCGGCCCCGCCACCGCCCGCGCCACCGCCACCGCCCGCCACCCCCACCCCGGCCCCGCCACCGCCCGCGCCACCGGCGGCGCCGCCACCGCCCGCCGCGCCCGCCGCGCCCGGGGTTGGCGCGCCCCGTGGCGGGGCCTCGGCCGTGCGCCAGGCCCTGGGCGCCACCCGCCGGCCCGGCGCTCCGGGTGCATCCGGGACCCGCCGGCCGGCATCGTCCCCGGCCCCGCCGCCCGTCGATCCCTCCCGGCCCGCGCCCCCCGAGCCGGGCGCCGCCGCCCGTCCTGGCGCCGCCGTGGCCCCTCCCGACCCGCCCGCCCCCGCCGCCGCCGAACCAGCACCGCCCGCAGCAGCAGCTCCCGTGACCGAACCCGAGGCGAAGGCCGACACCGGCGCCGGCGACTTCCCGACGCGCGATGCCCTGACGCTCGCCTGGGGCGACCACATCCTGGGAACGCTGCCCAGGCGGGCGGCGGTGCGCTTCCAGGTCGGGCGCTTCGTGGCCGCTGACGACGGCGTGGCCGTGTTCGCCCTGCCCAACGCCGTGCACCGCGACCGCTGCGAGGAGGTCCGTGGCGTTGCCGAAGAGGCTCTGTCCGCCCACTTCGGGCGCCGGGTCCCCCTGCGCCTGGCCGTGGAGGGCTCGGCGCCGTCGGCGGCAGGTGCCGAAGCGGCGCCTCCCCCCGACGACGAGGTCGACACGAACGACCTCCGGGACGCACCCCCGGGGGAGCTAGCCTCACCCCTGGACCACGTCATGCGGACATTCGAAGGCGCCCAGGTGGTGGAGGAGTAGCGGTGGCAAAGCCAGGAGGACCCCAGCAGCCGGACATGAGCGAGCTGTTGAAGCAGGCCCAGAAGATGCAGGAACAGCTCCTGTCGGCTCGCGACGAGGCGGCCGAGAAAGAGGTCGAGGGCCAGGCCGGGGGAGGCGTGGTGAAGATGCGGGTCACCGGCGGGATGGAGTTCCGCAGCGTCTCCATCGATCCGTCGGCCGTCGATCCCGACGACGTGGGCATGCTCGAAGACCTGGTCCTCGCCGCCATCCACGACGCCATGGCCAAGGCGTCCAAGGTCAACGAGGCGGCCATGGGCGGTTTCGACCTGGGGGGCCTCGGCGGGGGCCTCCTGGGCTAGCGCCCGGAGCACCGACACCTGTACGCCGCCCCGGTCCAGAGCCTCATCGACGAGCTGGGCCGACTCCCCGGGGTCGGTCCCAAGTCGGCGCAGCGAATCGCGTTCCATCTCCTGAAGCTCCCCCTCGACGACGCCCTGCGCCTGGCCCGCAGCATCACCGAGGCCAAGGAGCGGGTCTCGTTCTGCACGCGCTGCTTCAACGTCTGTGAGGGCGAGGAGTGCGGCATCTGCCTCGACACCCGCCGGGACACCACCGTGGTGTGCGTGGTCGAAGAGCCGCGCGACGTGGTGGCGGTGGAGAAGACCCACGAGTTCAAGGGTCGCTACCACGTGCTCCAGGGAGCCATCAGCCCCCTCGAGGGCGTCGGCCCCGATCAGTTGCGGGTGAAGGAGCTCCTGGCCCGCATCCGCACCGAGGAGATCGACGAGATCATCCTGTGCACCAACCCCAACATCGAAGGTGAGGCCACGGCCATGTACCTGGCCCGGCTGCTCAAACCCCTGGGCCTGCGCACCACCCGCATCGCCAGCGGCCTGCCCGTCGGGGGAGACCTCGAGTACGCCGACGAGCTGACCCTGGGTCGTGCCCTGGAAGGACGGCGCGACCTCGACGGGTGAGGTGACCGGGTGAGCCGACCGTCCACCGGGCCGTCCCCTACGGTGGCCCGAGTGGCCGCTGGTCTCCGCTTTCGCATCTTCGGCATCCCGGTGCACGTCGATGCCTCGTTCTTCCTGATCGCCGCCCTCCTCGGGTTCGGGGGAGGGACGCTCGTCTTCATCGCCAGCTGGGTGGCGGTGGTGTTCGTCTCGGTGCTGTTGCACGAACTGGCCCACGCCGTGGCCTTCCGCCTGTACGGGCAGCACCCGCGGATCGTGCTCCAGGGAATGGGTGGGTTGACCTCGGGGTCGGGGCCCCTCGCCGGGCACCGGGACATCATCGTGAGCCTGGCCGGCCCCCTCACGGGACTGATCCTGCTCGGCGTCCCCGCCTTCGTCCTCCGGGGCCCGGCGGGGTCGGCGGCGACCTGGGACCTGGTGCTGCGGGAGCTGGTGTTCGTCAATGTCGCCTGGTCGGGCGTCAACCTCCTGCCCGTGCTCCCCCTCGATGGGGGCCAGGTGGCGGCGTCGGTGCTGCGCCGGTTCAGGGGCGACGACGGCCAGCGACTGGCCCACCAGGTGTCCATCGCCGTGGCCGCCGCCGCCGCCCTGGTGGCCTACCAACTGAACTACGTCTTCGGATCGCTCTTCGCCGTGTTCTTCATCGCCCAGAACTACTCGGCGCTGCGCGACGAGCGCCTGGCCCGCCAGCGTGCACCGCTGGTGGCCGGCTACCAGGCCCTGCTCGCCGGCGACCTCGATGGCGCCGTCGCCGCCGCCGACCGGCTGCTGTCCACGACCCCACCGCCCGGCCCCGACGTGGCCGCGCCGGCGGTCGAGCTGAAGGCCTGGGCCCGCTTCCGCACGGGCGGGGCGGCGGCGGCGTCGACGGCACTCGAGGCCATGCCCCCGGGGGTGGCCGTCAACGGCTTCCTGATCGGCGCCATGGCCCTGGACGAGGGCCGCACGGGCGACGCCCTCGACGCCTTGGCCGAGGGCTTCGCCCGGACCGGCTCGGGCCCGTGGAGCGTGATCGTGGCGGACGCCGTCGGGCGGGCCGGCGCGGTGGACGACCTGGCCGACCGGCTGCTGGCCACCCCCGGCGCAGGGGCCGCCTCGGTTGTGGCGCTGCAGTCCCACCTGTTCGTGGCCGGCCGCTTCCCCGAGGCGGCCGTGGCCGGTCAGCGGGCCATCACCGCCGGTGTCGACGACCCCGCCCACGTGGCCTACGACGTGGCCTGCAGCTGGGCCCGGGCGGCCAGGCCCGACGAGGCCATCGACTGGCTGGAGCGGGCGGCCGGTTACGGCTTCGCCGACGTCGCCGTGGCGGAGGACGACCCCGACCTGGCCGGCGTCCGGGGCACCGACCGTTACCGGGCCGTCGTGTCCCGGATGACGGGCGGGCACGGGGCCCAGCCGCCCCGGACCTAGGCGCCCCTGGTCGTTCTGGTCACGATTGTGCGGGCCCTGGCCCGCCGAGACGTGTCCGGATCGAGGGCGTGGGCACCCGATCTTGGCGGTTCGGTCCCGGGTTCAGTACGCTCACCCGCGTGTCGGCATTTCTGCGCCAGTACCTGACCGTCGCCATCTTCTGTGGCGCCGCCTTCTTGATGGTGGGCGGCATGCTCGGGCTGGGCCGGCTGATCCGGCCCACCCGGCCCCAGGCCCAGAAGTACATCAACTACGAGTGCGGGGTCGACCCGGTGGGCGTGGGCTGGTCGCAGAGCCAGATCCGCTACTACGTGTTCGCCCTGCTGTTCGTGATGTTCGACGTGGAGGCGGCCTTCATCTTCCCGTGGGCCGTCCGCCTCGAGGCGCTGTCGGTGTTCGGCCTGGTCGAGATGGTCGTGTTCATCTTCATCCTCGCCCTGGGCCTGGTCTACGCCTGGCGCAAGGGTGTGCTGCGGTGGGTGTAGTCGAGCGGGGGGGCCTGTCGGGGAAGGCCTTCAAGCCCCTCACCTGGCTCCTCAACTACAGCCGCAAGTACTCCCTCTGGGTGTACCAGTGGGGCCTGGCGTGCTGTGCCATCGAGATGGGGGCGGCCTTCGGGTCGCCGCGCTACGACGTGATGCGACTCGGGGTGATCCCCTTCCCGGCCGGTCCCCGCCAGGCCGACCTGGTGGTGATCTCGGGCACCGTCACCGACAAGATGGCCCCGGCCATCCGCCGCCTCTGGGAGCAGATGCCCGACCCCAAGTACGTCATCTCCATGGGTTCGTGCGCCAACTGCGGCGGCCCCTACTGGGACTCGTACTCGGTCACCAAGGGGGTCGACCAGATCATCCCCGTCGACGTCTACGTCCCCGGGTGCCCGCCGCGGCCGGAGGCGCTGCTCGAGGGCATCGTCCTCCTGCAGGAGCGGATCCAGAACGAGGACATGGCAGAGCGCTGGCGGGGAGAACCGATTGTCGTCCGCTGACGGTTCCGCGACGGCACAGTCGACGACGGCCACCGACGACCGCCAGCAGGCGCTCCTCGAAGATCTGAGCACCAGGCTCGGCGATGCGGTGGTCGGCTCGCAGGTCCGCAACGGCGAC
>JBBWZS010000130.1:0-4845 GCA_039649175.1 Acidimicrobiaceae bacterium | reverse complement strand
TCTTCATCTCTCACGACGTGGCGTCGGTGCGCAAGGTCACCGACCGCATCGTCGTGCTCGACGCGGGGCGGGTGGTCGAGGAAGGCCTGTCGTCGTCGGTCTCGACCGCGCCCCGCAGCGCCGCCGGCCGCCTGCTCGTCGACGCCTCGCCCGCGTTCCGCCCGGCAGGCGATGTCGCGGCCGAATAAGTGGCCGACCCGCTAGATGCGCGATTTCCATAGTGACGCTCGCCCCGTCACCTCGTAGGCTTCCAGATGACCAGGCATCCTTTGAGGCGCGGGTCTTGCGAGAACAACTCGCCTCGGCCATGACGGTGTGCGTACAGGAAAGCCTCTTCCGATGCTCGTGACGACGACGGTGGCAGCCAGTGACGGGATGCTGGGGACCGATGCGGCGCGGCGCTGCAGACCGCCGGTCGACCACCGGCAGGGCGCCTGCGGAAGCGGCCCGGCCAGTCGTGACAGGCTGTCGCAGCACTAGGTGGGGGAGGAGTCCGACGTGGCGCAGTCACGGTTCCGTACATATCGGCTTGGGATGGTCGTGGCCTTCGTGTTCTCGGCCCTGTTGAGCAGCGTCGGTGTGCGCCCTGCGCTGGCGCAGGTCACGAGCGTGCGGGGCAGTGCGTTCGGCTATCAGCTCCTCAATGTGAGCCTGTTCAACGGGAGCCCCAACAACGTCGGACCGGTGCCCTCTGTGGCCTTGCCGGCGGGCGGCGCCGCCGCCCCGCTCACGGCCAGCGCCCCGACCGGGAACGCCGCCGTCAGTCCGGCGACGTTCTTCAGCTCGGGCCAGATCGACGTGAGCACGCAGGGGACTCCGGCAAGTGGATCGGTGACCAGCTCGGTGCGCATCGCCAATCTGAACACGTCGCAGTCGGAGGTGCTCTCTGCCAGCGCCCTCTCCAGTACCTGCACCGCATCGTCGAGCGGCGTCACCGGCTCGACCACGATCACCGGCGGCACCCTTCAGACCGACAGCGGCGACGACAACCCCGGGAACAACGTCCCCGATCATCCGGCCTCGACCGTCACCCTGGCGGCCAACCCCGCCCCCAACACCTCCTTCAACGGGCACATCCACCTCGGCGACACGACCGACAGCTTCACCTACGTGCTCAACGAGCAGATCCGCAATTCCGACGGTTCCCTCACCGTCAACGCCGCCCACCAGCACTTTCTCGGCGACATCGCCCGGGGCGACCTGATCATCGGCCAGTCCGTCTGCGGCGTGTCGGGATCCGAGGCCCCGTCCACCTCCGCCCCCGCGACCACAACCACCCTGGCCGGAGCGACGACCACGACCACGGCGAACGCCACCACCACGCTGGCCCAGGCGACGACGACCACCCTGGCCGCGACGACCACGGTCCCCGCCTCGACCACGACCACCGCGGCCGGAGCCGCATCGGGCGGCGTGAGTGGCGGGGCCTACGGGTACTCCGTCACGGTCTCGCTCTTCGGCGGCGCCGCCGCCAGCCGAGGCCCGACGCCGACCGTAACCCTGCCGGCCGCAGGCTCGGCGGCCCCGGTGACGGCCAGCGCTCCCTCGGGGAGCGCCCAGTTCGGGCCGGCCACGCTGTTCACCTCCGACCAGATCGACGTCAGCACCCAGGGGACGCCGGGCGGCACGGTGACCAGCTCGGCCACGGTGAACAACTCCAACAAGTCCGGGCAGGAGCAGTTGACCGCCGCCACCATCTCCAGCACGTGCACCGCCTCCGCGAGCAGCCAGACCGGCTCCGCGAGCCTGAAGGGCGCCAAACTGGTGACCTCGTCGGGCGCCAACCTCGACTCCGATGCCGACGACGTCGTCGTGCAGCTTCCGACCGACCCTGCCGCCAACACCTCCTACGACGGCAAGATCGAGAACGTCGGCGACACCTTCCGGGTCGTCGTCAACGAGCAGGTGCGCAGCGCCGGGTCCATCACCGTCAACGCCGTGCACATGTTCCTGCTCGGGCCCACCGCGAAGGGCGAGCTGATCATCGGGCAGTCGCGCTGTTCCACCACGAGCGCCACGGCGGCGGCGGCCTCGACCGGGTCGGCCGCCGTCGGCGGCTCGGCCGGCGGCAGCATGGCCACCACCGGCACCGAGGCGGGGCGGATGGTGGCGCTGGCGTTGTTCCTCGTCATCGCCGGCTGGAGCGTGACGCTCTGGGCGCGGCGGATCCGGGCAGGCCGACGGCGGCCGCTTCGACCCATGCCGTGGGCGAGGCGCACCATCCTCCGTTGACCGGTTAGGGCCGGCGTGGTCCCTGCGCAGGGCGTCGACCGCCCCGTCGACCAGGACGGCCCCACCGGGGACGGATTCGGCCCCGGGGTCGCTCAGAGCCGGATCGTGGGCGGCCGTCGGCGTGGGGTCGGCGTCGTCGCCTCCTACCTGGTCATGGTCTTCGTGCTGGCCACGCTCAACTTCCTGCTGCCCCGAGCCATGCCCGGCGACCCCATCGACGGGCTTCTGGCCCGGGGTTCGGCCGGGTTCAGCCTCGGCCAGCAGAGCCGTGACGCGCTCCGGGACTACTACGGGCTCGGCGGATCGCTCCCGGCCCAGTACGGCCACTACCTCTCGCGCCTGGCCCACGGCGACCTCGGTCGCTCCATCGTGACCAACTCGCCCGTGACCACCGAGATCGGCCGACGGCTGCCGTGGACCGTGCTCCTGATCGGATCGGCCATCGTGCTGTCCACCGTCGTGGGCATGGTCGCCGGGGTGCACTCGGGCTGGCGTCGCGACCGTCCCGCCGACCGGGCGCTGACGACGGCGCTGCTCGCGGTCCGGGAGTTCCCGACGTTCCTCCTCGGCTCGCTGCTGCTGTTCGTGTTCGCGGTGAAGCTCGGCTGGCTTCCGCTCTTCGGCGGCCAGGACCCGTTCTCCGGCGATTACAGCTCGGTCCAGAAGGTGCTCGACGTGGCCCGACACCTCCTGTTGCCCCTCCTCGTGCTCACGGTCGGACTCACTGCCGGCAACTACCTGGTCATGCGGGCGAGCATGGTGAACGAGCTGGGCGCCGACTACCTGCTGCTCGGCAGGGCCAAGGGGTTGCCGCCCCGACGGCTCAAGTACCGCTACGCGGCCCGCAACGCATTGCTGCCCGTGGTCAGCCTCACCGCCCTGCAGCTGGGTTTCGCGGTGACCGGTGACGTCCTGATCGAGCGGGTCTTCTCCTATCCGGGCCTCGGCGGCCTGCTGTTCGACTCGATCGGGGCTCGGGACTATCCCACCATCCAGGGCGCCTTCCTGATCGTCAGCGTGAGCGTGGTCACCATCAACGCCCTGACCGATCTCCTGTATCGCCGGCTCGACCCGAGGACGGCGCGGTGAGCGGACGCCAGGCCGCCCTCACCGACCCCGATCGGTCCGTTCCCGTCGGTCCACCCGGCCCGGGCGGGCGACGGGGCCATGGCCGCCGGATCCGGAGCGCACCGCTGTTGGTCGCGGGCGTGACGCTGTTGGCCATCCTGGCGGTGGTGGCCCTCGTCGCCCCCTTGCTCGCCACCCACGGCCCGACGGCCATCTCGGGCCGGGCCCTGGAGCGCCCGTCGTCGAGGCACTGGCTCGGGACCGACGTCCCCGGGCGGGACATCTTCTCCCAGCTCGTCTACGGCGCCCGGGCGTCGCTCACCGTGGCCTTGGTGGCGGGGTCGCTGGCCTTGACCGGGGCGGTACTGGTCGGCGTCCTGCCCCCACTGCTCGGCGGCCTCACCGACACGCTGTCGAGCCGGCTGGTCGTCTTCCTGCTCGCCCTTCCCGGCCTGCCGTTGCTCGTCCTGATCGGGTCGCTGGCCGGCAACCGGCGGGTGGCGGTCATCCTGGTGATCGGCTTCCTCGGCATCGCCCCCAACGCCCGTGTGCTCCGCAGCCAGGCCCTGAGCCTGCGCGAGCGCGGCTTCATCATGGCCGCGAGGGGCTTCGGTGGCGGCCCGCTGTACGTCCTGCGCCGCCATCTGGTGCCAGGCCTCGGCCCGCTCATCCTGGTCGGCTTCGTGAATTGGGCCGGGCTGGCCATAGGGCTGGAAGCCGGCCTCGCCTTCCTGGGCCTCGGCAACCCGAGCGGGGTGAGCTGGGGACTCATGCTCAACCGGGCGCTCTCGCAGCAGGCCATCTACCGCAGCGCCATGTGGACGTGGTGGGTGCTGCCGGCGGGCCTGGCCATTGCCGCCACCGTGGTCGGCTTCACCTTCGTGGGCGTGGCCCTCGAGCCGGCGTTGAACCCCCGCTGGCTGCGATCGTCGTGAGCGACCAGCACCGGACCGTGCCCGGCCCGGGGATCGACCGCCGGCGCTTCCTGGCCCTCTCCCTCGGCGGCGTCGGCGCGTTGGCCGTCGGGGCCTGCTCACCCGCCTCCAAGGCCGCCCCGGGTGGAGCATCGGGGGTGACCCTGCGGCTGCCCGATGGGGCGCTGGGCTTCCCCAGCCCCTTCGCCGCCAACGCCGACCTCGGGTACGGCCAGATGAGCCTGCTCTACGACACGCTCTTGTGGAAGGACGGCAGCGGCCGGCTGCTGCCATGGCTGGCGTCCAGCGTCGAGGAGTCGCCCGACCACCTCACGTACACCTTCCGCCTCCGCGACGGCCTGCGCTGGAGTGACGGCAAGCCGCTCACCGCCGAGGACGTCGTGTTCACCTTCGACTACTACGCCAAGCAGGGGACGCTGTCGCCGCCGGTGATCATCCAGCCGCCCCAGGGCATCGCCAAGGTCACGGCCCCCGGGTCCGGCATCGTCGAAGTCGTCCTCTCGGACCCCGCGGTGACGTTCAGCGAACAGGTCGCGGGGGCCCTGCCCATCATCCCCAAGCACGTGTGGTCGTCGATCGACGACCCCGGTGGCGCGCAGCACCGCAAGGT
>JBBWZS010000110.1:0-111336 GCA_039649175.1 Acidimicrobiaceae bacterium | reverse complement strand
CGGCTGGCTCGGGATGGGCAGCTGCGTCGAGGAGTTCGAGCTGGCCGTGCAGAAGACGGTCGACGCCGGCTCCCGTCGGGTGCTGGCCGTGAGCACCGGTTACGCCGCCCTCCACCTGGGGCTGGTGCTGGCCGGGGTGGGCCCGGGCGACGAGGTGATCGTCCCCTCCTTCGCCCACCTGGCCGACCTCCAGGCCATCCTGGCCGTGGGCGCCCAACCCGTCCTGTGCGACATCGACGACGTCACCCTGTGCATCGACGTCGACCAGGCTGCCAGCCTCGTCGGGCCCCGGACGAGGGCCGTCATCCCCATCGACTACGGCTGCCACCTCTACGATCACAAGGCCCTCGACGAGGTGGCCCGCACCCACGAGCTACGGGTCGTCCACGACGCCGCCCACTCCTTCGGGGCGGCCGACGGCGACGCCATGGTGGGCAGCTTCTCCGACATCTGCATGTTCAGCTTCGACCCGGTCAAAGCCGTCTCGTGCATCGACGCCGGGGTGGTGCTGGTGCGCACCGACGAGGAGCTGCGCCAGGGGAGGGAGATGCGGGTGCTGGGCTCGACCCTGCCCGTCGAGGTCACCTACCAGAACGCCCGCCTCTGGAGCTACGACGCCACCGCCCCCGGGTTCCGGTACCACCTGTCCAACGTGCACGCCGCCATCGGCCTGGCCCAGCTGGACAAGCTCGACTGGATCCGCTCGAGCCGCCAGGCCGCCTGCGAGCGCTACACCGAGCGCCTCGAGAACCTCGAGGGGGTGTCGGTGCCCTCCGCCGACGTCAGCCGGCTCAACCCCTTCCTGTTCTACATCCGGGTCGGCGGTGGCCACCGCGACGCCTTCCGCGACCACCTGGCCACCCTCGGGGTCGACACCGGCATCCACTGGACGCCGGCGCACACCATGACCCTGTTCCAGCCGTGCCGGCGGGGCGACCTCACCGTCACCGAGCGGGCGGCGGCTGAGGTCGTGTCGCTCCCGCTGCACTCGGGCATGCCCGAGAGCGTGGTCGACCGGGTCTGCGACGCCGTCGAGTCGTACTTCGCCTGAGCGGCGCCCTCAGGTCCTCACACCGGCCGCCCACCGGCGGTACTCGACCCGGAACAGCTTGCGCTCGTCGGGGTGCACGGTCGACCAGCCGGCGACGGCGAAGCCGAAGAACCAGATGAACAGGGCGTCGAAGAAGTAGCTCCGGGCGACCACGAACACCAGGGGGAAGGTGACCACGAAGGCCACGATCCCCGCCTTGACGTACCACTGCAGGCCCCGCTCGCCCCGGTGGGTCATGTACGGCACCGGTACCACGCTCATCACGCTCAGGGCGCCGACCAGCAGCGTGCCGATCAGGTACGGGGCGGGCAGGTGGGGGAACACGTGTGACAGCGGGAACGCCAGGGCGCAGAAGCCGACGATGGTGCGGGGAAGGCCGCACCAGCACAGCGGGAAGTTGAACGGCTCCACCGCGAACAGCGCATGGCGGATGCTGGCCCCGGCCAGCAACAGCGCGAGAGCGACCAGGCCCAGGGCGGCGTGGCCGGCCCGGTCGTACACCGTGTACAGCACCAGCCCGGGCACCATCACGTGCACGAAATGGTCGGTGATGGTGTCGAACTGCGACCCGAAGCGGTTGCCGGTGCGGGTGGCACGGGCCACGGCGCCGTCCACCAGGTCACCGAACACGAAGCCGGCGATCACCGCGTACCCGGCGTCGCGAGCCTGGCCGTCGAGGGCATAGCCGATGGCCACCACACCGCTGACGAGGTTGACGAGGGTGAACACGTCTTTCAGCCCGAATGGCCCGATGGTCCACCCGGTGAGCCTCCGCAGCAGGCCCTGTTCGGCGCCGGGTGGCTCCTCGACTCGATGCATACGCCCCCCACGGTGACCGGGCGCGCGGCTGCACCCGAGTGCCGAAGATCCTACGCGGGGTCCTCGGGTTTCGAGGTTCCCGGCGGCGCCGGCCCGGGGCCCGGAGCGCCTTCCAGGACGAGCGGGGAGCGGGCCAGGAGGAACACGCCGACCACCATGGTGGCGGCCCCGGCGACCTCCACGAGGAGGGCGCCCGGTCGGTCGGCGATGGCCTCGTGGAAGAAGCCCAGGCCGATGGCGGCGCTGATCAGGGGGTCGCTGATCGTGAGCACGGGCAACGATGCCTCCAGCGGACCGGCCTGGAAGGCACTCTGGGAGAGGAGGAAGCCGTAGCTGGCCGCTCCCACCAGGACCCAGAGCTGCCACGACAGGATCAACCGCTCGACGCCATGGTCGAGAAGACCGGCGCACGCCTTGGTGAGGGCGGCGTTGAGGCCGAACAGGATGCCGCACGCCGACCCCAGGAAGATGGCTCGTCGCTTGCCGGGAGCGGTGGGCGCCAGGAGCACGAGCACGGCGACGCTCGCTCCGATCAGGCCCAGCAGCAGGGCCCATCCCATCGCGCTGGGGTGGGTGTCGCCCCGGGTGGGCTCGGCCGTGGCCAGGAACACCACCAGCCCGCACACCACTGCCACGGTGCCCAACCAGTCCTGCCGGGAAAGCCGGCGGCGCGACGCCGCCGCCCCCAGGGGGAGGGCGAACAGGAGGCCGGTCACGAGGATGCTCTGCACCACGAGCAGCGAGCCCCGGCGCAGGGCGAGGAACTGCAGGAGGTAGGCGCCGATGTCAGTCAGGACGCCCATGACCCACAACGGGCGGCGGAGGAGCTCGGTGACCAGGCCGGGCCGCATCGACTTGTGATGGGGCACCTGGCACGCCGCCCGCTGCTGGACCACCGACGTGATGGCCAGCAACAGGGCAGAGGCGGCGCTCAGGCCGATGACCTCCAGCCGTACGACCATGCCCGGGTGCACGCCGAGACGCTACCGGGGGCCGGGGCCCCCGCCGGGGAGGCGGCGCCGTAGGCTGACGCCTCGATGGAGCTCACTCCGGTGCAGGTACGGGTGCTCGGGTGCCTGGTGGAGAAGGAACGGACCACCCCCGACAACTACCCCCTCACCATGAACGGCCTCCTCACCGCCTGCAACCAGACGACCAACCGGTGGCCGATCGTGACCCTCACCGAGGCCACCGTGGGCAACGCCATCGAGAACCTCAAGGGCGCGGGCCTGTTGCGGGTCGTCTACAGCCGTTCGAACCGGGCCGACAAGTTCCGCCACGTGCTCGGTGAGGCATGGGGCCTCGACGACGCCGAGCTGGCCCTGCTCGGGGTCCTGATGGTGCGGGGGCCGCAGACGGCGGTCGAGCTGCGAACCCGCACCGAGCGGCTGCACGGCTTCGCCGGCCTGGACGAGATGGGGGCCGTGCTGGAGCGGTTGGCGGGGCGCCCCGAGCCCCTGGTGGTCGACCTGGGCCGGGCGCCCGGCCAGAAGGAGCCTCGCTGGGGCCACCTCCTCGGCGGCGACGTGCCCGCCGACAGCGGGCTGCCCGTGGCCGGGGCGCCCCGCAGCTCGCGGTCCGAGCGCATCGACAGCCTCGAGGTCACCGTCACCACCCTGCAGGACGACCTCCGCCGGCTGCGCGCCGACCACGACGCCCTGGCCGACCGGTTGGGAGGGCTGCTCGACTAGGAGCGGGTGGAGTCGTCACCGCCGCCGGCGGAGAAGGCTGCGGCTGGAGACCGGATGCGAGCGCCTGGCGGTGGCGATGCGCTCCACGCGCAACGCCTCCACCTCCGAGTCGTCGACGGGCTGAAGGGGACCGACCACCCACGACAGCATGAGGTCGGCCAGACCCGGGTTGCGGGCCAACACCGGGCCGTGAAGGTAGGTGCCGACCACGCGCTGGTGGACGACGCCTTCGGTGCCCTGACCGGCGTCGTTGCCATGCCCCACCACCACGCGTCCGAGGGGGCGGGCCGTGGTGCCCAGGGTGGTGACGCCGGCGTGGTTCTCGTAGCCGGTGAGCGGGGGAAGGTCGAGTGCCCGGTCGGCCTCCACCACCAGCTCGCCAACGCGCCGGGCGCCGGGTCCTCTCGCCGTCGTGCAGTCGAGGAGCCCGAGCCCGGCGTGCGGGGAACCGTCGGGGCCGAGGAACTCGCGCCCGAGCAACTGGTAGCCGGCGCACACGGCCAGCACGGCAGCGCCGGCGTCGACCGCCCGGGTGAGGGCTCCGCCGGCCCGCAGCTCCTGGGCGGCCAGCGACTGGGGGCCGTCCTCCCCGCCACCCATCAGGTAGATGTCACACGAATCGGGGACGGGGACGCCTGCCCCCGTCTCGACGATGTCGGCGGCGATGCCCCGCCACCGGAGGCGCTGGGCCAGCACCATGGCGTTGCCGCCGTCGCCGTAGGTGCCGAGGAGCTCGGGGAACAGCACGCCGATGGACACGGCGCCCTGCCCCGCACGTGTCCGCTCAGGCATCGGTCGACCCGGTGCGCCCGAAGGCGGTGCGTGCGTCCTGGAACGACGTGTAGTTGGCGGCCACGTCGATGTCGGTGGCCCCGGTGGCGCCCACCGCCTGGCGGTAGCCGGCGACGAAGCGGTGCTCCACGCCGGCGTACCTGAGACGTACGGCCAGGTCGCGGCCCCGTTCACCGGTGGCGATGACCAGGCGGCCTCGCAACGCCTCGAAGGGCACGTCCCACAGCCACGAAGGGTCGCGCCCGTCGGCCACCCGGGCGTTGATGCCGATGACCACGGGCAGGGGCGCGGGGCGGATCAGCTCGAGGGTCTCGGCCCAGCCGGCGGGGTTCTTGGCCAGCAGGAGACGGACCTTGACGCCGTCCACGTCGACCACCTCGTAGCGCCCGGCGACGGTGCCCACCTCGGCCATGGCCTCGACGGCCACCCCGTGGTCGACGCCGAGGCGGGCGGCGGCGGCGGCGGCCATGGCGGCATTGGCCAGGTTGCACCAACCGGGGAGCCGGAGGCGGACGGGGATCCGACGCCCGCCGGCCAGCACGAGGGTGTCGCCCTCCAGCCAGAGGTCGGGCTCAGGCCGGGCGAACCCGCACGACGTGCACGACCACGCCGTCTCGTCGCCGCCCGCGCCCCAGACGACACGTCCGCCACACGCCGGGCAGGCGGCGGCGTCGGATCGCCAGCGCTGGCCGGTGCCCACCCAGGTCACCGTCGACGCCGAACCGGCCGCCCACACCACCAGCGGGTCGTCGATGTTGGCCACCGCGGCAACGCCGGGCGCGGCCGCGAGGGTCCGTCGCCATGCCTCGGCGTGCAGGCGCACCTCGCCGATGCGGTCGAGCTGGTCGCGGCTCAGGTTCAACAGGGTGACGACGGCGGGCCGGGTGGCGTCGACCACCTTGGGCAGCAGCCCCTCGTCGACCTCGAAGGCCACCGGCGTGGCCGGCTCGGATCCCGACAGGGTGCTCACCAGCCCGGAGACGAGGTTGGCCCCCGCCGAGTTGGTCGTGACCGGGGCCTTGGTGGCTAGGGCGGCGGCCAGCAGCCGGGTGGTCGTGGTCTTGCCGTTGGTGCCCGAGACCAGCGCCACGTCGTGGCCGGCGGCCAGCACGTCGAGGGCGCGGGGGTCGAGGGCCAGCGTGACCCGTCCGCCGACGGCGGAGCCCTGGCCCCTGCCCGCCCGACGGGACGCCTCCGACACCGCCCGACCGGCCATCACCGCGAGCCGGGTGCGCACGGGAAGGCCCATGGGCCCCAGCATCCTCCATATTCCGGGCGACGGATGCACCCCACTGGGGTCCATCCGGGCTGTTTGGGACCGTCTCGGGGCGCGAAGTGGGGCCCGTCCTTGACTGGGTGGAGGGGAGGGGAGTACGGTGGCGCGAAGTGGTGCCGGGGGGAGACGGACATGACCGTGATGACCGACACGCCCGCCGATGGGCTGACACGAGAGCTGAACCGAGGTGGCGTCGATGTTCCTGGGAGAGCACAGCCACTCCCTCGATGCGAAAGGGAGGGTGATCCTGCCCGCCCGCTTCCGGGACCAGCTCGAGTCGGCGTTCGTCACCAGCGAGGTGGATGGGTGCCTCGCTCTCTGGCCACCCGAGGAGTTCGAGGGGCGATCACAGGAGATGAAAGCCAAGTGGCGAGGGACCCCCGCCGACCGGAACCAGGCCCGGGTCTTCTTCGCCGGGGCCCAGGATGCCAGCCCCGACAAGCAGGGCCGGGTGGCGATCCCGCCGGCACTGCGGGCCTTCGCTCACCTGGAGCGCGAGGTGGCGGTGACCGGAGCCTGGGATCACGTGGAGATCTGGGATGCCGCGACCTGGCAGGAGACCAAGCGTCAGGGCGAGCAGGGCCTCGCCGGTGACGGCGCCGAAAGTGCCGACAGTCCGCCGATCCAACCGAGCTCCGAGACCTCGTCATGACCGATCCCCGTTCGACGACCCACACGACCCACACGACATGCACACGCACACACCGGCAGCGACTTCGCCCGTGCGCCATCCCCCGACCGGCACGTGGGAAGACCCCCCTCTTCGCCCTGTGCTTTGGCTTCGATCGAGCAGATGGACTGCTCGAAGCCTACCGGGCGGGGGATGGCGGACGGGCGAAGCCCGATGACCGACCCGGAACACCCGTCCCCGCACCCGAACTTCGAGCATCGCCCGGTGATGGTCACCGAGGTGACCGAGCTGTTCGCACCGGTGCCCGCCGGCCCCCTCGTCGACGCGACGGTCGGCGGTGGCGGGCATGCACGGGCCATCCTCGAAGCTCATCCGCACCTCGAGGTGGTGGGACTGGACCGCGACGCCGACGCCCTCGAGGCCTCGGCCCGGGTCCTGTCACCCTTCGCCGGGCGGGTGGTGCTCCGTCATGCCCGCTTCGACCGGATGGCCGTGATCTGCGAGGAGCTGGGGCATGAGCGCGTCTCCGGCGTGCTGTTCGACCTGGGCGTCAGCTCTCCCCAGCTCGACCGACCCGACCGCGGCTTCTCCTACCGCGGCGACGGCCCCATCGACATGCGCATGGACCGCGACCAGCCGACCTCGGCCCACGACATCGTCAACGGCTACAGCGAGGCGCGCCTGGCGGCCGTGCTGGGCGACCTGGGTGACGAGCGCTACGCCCGGCGCATCGCCCGCGCCATCGTCGCCGCCCGGCCCCTCGTCACGACCGGCGAGTTGGCCGAGGTGATCCGCGACGCCATTCCCGCCCCGGCCCGCCGCCGGGGCGGCCACCCTGCCCGCCGCTCCTTCCAGGCCATCCGCATCGAGGTCAACGAGGAGCTGGCCATCCTGGCCGGCGCCGTCGACACCGCCATCGACCTGTTGGCGCCCGACGGGCGCGCCGTCGTGCTCTCGTACCACTCGGGCGAGGACCGCATCGTCAAGTCCCGCCTCGCCCTGGCCGCCACCGGCGGGTGCACCTGCCCTCCGCGGCTGCCCTGTGTCTGCGGCGCCCGGGCTCGCGTCCGGCACCTCCGCCGGGGGACGCGGCCGACGGCGGCGGAGATCGCCGCCAACCGCCGGGCCGAGAGCGCCCGCCTCCGGGCCGTCGAGAAGCTGGCGGAGGAGGAGCCGGCCGGGGAGAAGCCGGCCGCCGACGGGGAGGCACGGGCGTCATGAGCCAGGCCCGTCCGGCGCGCCCCGCGCCCCGCCCCGCCCCGCCCCGCACCACCTCCGAGGCGGCCGCTGCTGCTGCTGCCCCCGCCCTTCGCCTGGTCGACCGCTCGGCACTGCCCGGGCGGCGGGCCCTCACCCGGGTGGCCACCGTGCTGGCCGCCACCCTGGCCGGGGTCGGCCTGTTCGGGGTGGTGGCGCTCAACGTGCTGCTCGCCCAGGGACAGGCCGGGCTCGACACCCTTCATTCCCGCGCCGACGCCGCCGCCGTCCGCAACGGCCGCCTGACCGTCGACGTGGCCCAGCTCGAGTCTCCCGAGCGGGTGGTGGCGCGGGCGCGCCTCCTGGGCATGGTGCCGCTGGCCGCCGTCGTCTACGTCCCGGCAGCCGATCCCGCCTCGCCCCTGCCCTCCGTACCCGACGGCCCCGCCCCCGGCGCAGCCAAAGCGACGACGGCCACCACGCCCGCGGCCACCACGCCCGCGGCCACCACGCCTGCGGCCACCACGCCCGGAGCCACCTCGACGGCGGCGAGCGGCCGGACCACGCCGACCACGGCGGCCGCGGCCGCTACCCGACGAGCTACGACGGCGACCACGGTGGCCCGACACCAGGCGCCCTCCACCACCACCCCCACGACCCACACGCCGTGACGACGCGCACCACGTCGAGGCAACCCCGGGCCACCGACCCCCGGTTGCGCCCCCGCCCCGCGCCTCCGCGCCGGCGTCCCGCCCCCGCGTCAGCGGTCCGCCGCCCTCCTGCGACGCGGTCGGTCCAGCCCCGCCGCCGGGGGGGCCCTCCCGCTCCCCGGCCCCGGCCCCGCTCCCGGACCGGCACCAGCCGGCCAGGGCCGTCGACGTCGACCTCTGCCCGTCGCCCCAACCGCCGGCTCCTCTGCCTTCTCGTCGTTCTCGCCGTGGCGTTCGGGGCCGTCATCGTGCGCCTCGGCGCCGTGCAGGCCGGGGGCCGGCGGTTCGCCCTGGTGGGGGAGGCCCAGAGGATGCACACCGCCGTCCTTCCCGCCGAACGGGGGGCGATCGTCGACCGCAACGGCGAAGCGCTGGCCATCTCCGCCCGGCGGCGCACGGTGTGGGCCGACCCCCAGGCGGTGCGGGACCCCGCCGGCGCCGCCCACGCCCTGGCGCCGCTCATCAACGTGGCCGAGAGCGAGCTCCGGGCCAAGCTCACCAGCAGCGGGAACTTCGTCTACCTGGCGCGCACGGTGGAGGACCCGGTGGCCGATGCCGTCGGCGCCCTGCACCTGCCGGGGGTGTCCCTGCTCGAGGAGCCCAAGCGGGTGGACCCCGCCGGCACGCTGGCGGCGCCCGTGCTGGGCCAGGTCGGCGTGGACGACCACGGACTGTCCGGCCTCGAACAGCAGTACCAGAAGCAGCTCAACGGTGTGGCCGGCCAGATGGTGGTCGAGAAGGACCCGAACGGGCGCGACATCGCCGCCGGCATCCACCAGCTGAAGGCACCCGCCCCGGGCAAGGAGGTCCAGCTCACCCTCGACCGCTCCATGCAGTACGAGACCGAGCACGCCCTGTCCGACCAGATCGTGTCGTCGCACGCCAAGGCGGGGATCGCCATCGTGATGGATCCCACCAGCGGTGAGGTCCTGTCCATGGCCAACCTCACGGCGGGCACGGGTGCAGCGCCACCGGCGCCGACGCCGGACAATGCCGCCGTTACCCGCGTCTACGAGCCCGGCTCGGTCAACAAGCTGGTGACCGTCGCCGGCGCCATCGAGGACAAGACGGTCAGCCCCACCGATACCTTCGTGGTCCCCGATCAGCTCGGCATGGCCGGGTCCACCTTTCACGACGCCGAGCCCCACGCCACCGAGACGATGCCCGTGACCCGCATCGTCGCCGACTCGTCCAACGTGGGGACGATCATGATCGCCAAGGGCCTGGGCAAGGAACGCGTCGACCACTACGTCCGGGCCTTCGGGCTGGCCGGGAAGACGAGCCTGGACTTTCCCGGCGAGTCGGCCGGGCTGCTGCCCAAGCTGGGCGACTGGTCGGGCACGTCCCTCGCCACTGTCCCCATCGGCCAGGGTGTGGCCGTGACCGCCCTGCAGATGCTGGTCGCCTACAACACCATCGCCAACGGCGGCGTGCAGGTCTCCCCGATCCTGGTGAAGCGGGTGGTCGACGCATCGGGCAAGGCCCACGAGGTCCGCCCGCCCGCTCCGCGCCGAGTGGTGTCCGAAGCCACCGCCCGCGCCGTGGTGCCCATGCTGCAACGGGTCGTCACCGACGGCACCGGCACGGCGGCCGCCGTGCCCGGCTACAGCGTGGCCGGCAAGACGGGGACGGCCCAGAAGGTGCGCGACGGCGGCGGCGGCTACAAGGAAGGCGCCTACGTCGCCACCTTCGCCGGCTTCCTGCCGGCGGCGTCGCCCCGGCTGTCGGTGATCGTCGTGCTCGACGAGCCCACCCCGATCTTCGGAGGGCTGGTGTCGGCGCCGTTGTTCTCCGAGCTGGCCGGCTTCGGCGCCCGCCTGTTCCGTGTCCCGCCCGACGCCCCCCTGCCCGCCACCGGCACCATCTCGCCCACGGCGCCGCCCACGACCCTTCCTCCCACCACAGTGCCGGCCGGTACGCTCGGCGTGACCCCGACGTCGAGGCCCTGAGGACCCGTGTGCGGTTAGACCGGTTGCTCGGCGAGCTCGAGGTGCTGGAGCTCCGGGGAGACCCGGCCGGCACCGAGATCGCCTCCATCACCCATGATTCCCGGGCGGTCACGCCCGGCGCGTTGTTCTGCTGCGTCAGCGGCGGGCGCGTCGACGGCCACGAGCTGGCCGCCGATGCCGTGGCCGCCGGCGCCCGTGCCCTGCTGTGCGAGCGGGCCCTGCCCGTCGACGTCACCCAGGCCGTGGTGTCGTGCACCCGGGTGGCCATGGCCCCGGTCGCCGCCACCTTTTTCGGCCACCCGTCCCGCCGCCTCCCGGTGGTGGGGGTGACGGGCACCAACGGCAAGACCACGACGACCCACTTCCTGGCCGCTGCCCTGCGCGCCGGTGGCCGGCCGTGTGAGGTGATCGGCACCCTCACCGGCCCGCGCACCACCCCGGAGGCCATCGACCTCCAGGCTCAGCTGGCCGATCTGGCCCGCCGGGGGGTGGCGGGGGCCGCCATCGAGGTGTCGTCGCACGCTCTCGTCCAGCACCGGGTGGACGCCACCTGGTTCGCGGCGGCCGTGTTCACCAACCTCAGCCCCGACCACCTCGACTACCACGGGACCATGCAGGAGTACTTCGAGGCCAAGGCGTCGCTCTTCGCCCCCGACCGGGCCGCCGTCGCAGTCGTGAACCGCGACGATCCGTGGGGCCGGCGGCTGCTCGACACCGTCGCCATCCCGACCCGCCCCTTCTCGCTCCA
Source organism: Acidimicrobiaceae bacterium (assembly GCA_039649175.1). Classification (GTDB taxonomy): domain Bacteria; phylum Actinomycetota; class Acidimicrobiia; order Acidimicrobiales; family AC-14; genus DATAQC01. Next base: position 100,472 of record JBBWZS010000110.1, on the reverse strand, counting down.
CGACGCCGTCGACCTCCATGTGGGCACCACGTCGAGCACGTTCCGTTGGGACGGCCGGCCTGTGCGCCTCCACCTGGGCGGCGCCTTCAACGTGGCCAACGGCCTGGCCGCGGCCACCGCGGCGCGCGAGCTCGGTGTCGAAGCGGCGGCGGTGGCCGAGGGGCTGTCGTCGGTGACGTCGGTGCCCGGTCGCTTCGAGGCCGTCGACGGTGGTCAGCCCTTCACCGTCCTGGTGGACTACGCCCACACCCCCGACAGCCTGGCCCAGGCACTGGTGGCCGCCCGGGTCGCGGCCGGCGGCGCCGACGACGGGGCCGCCGCCGGCGCCGACCACCGAGACCCCGACGGCCGCGGGTCGGGGCGGGTGCTCGTGGTCTTCGGGTGTGGCGGCGACCGCGACCGGTCGAAGCGCCCGGCCATGGGGGAGGTAGCGGCCCGGCTGGCCGACGTGGCCGTGCTCACCACCGACAACCCGCGCGGCGAGGACCCGCTGGCCATCATCGCCGAGGTGGCGGCCGGCGTGGCCGACGACGACGGCCTGGTCATCGAGCCCGACCGGCGGGCCGCCATCGGCCTGGCCCTCGACCGGGCCCGGCCCGGCGACGTCGTCGTGGTGGCGGGCAAGGGGCACGAGACGACCCAGGTGTTCGCCGGGTCCGAGGTCGACTTCGACGACCGGGCCGTCGTGCGCGACGAGCTGGCCCGAACATGGAGCCCCAGCCGGAACCGCAGCGCCAGCCGGAACCGCAGCGCCAGCCGGAGCCGGAGCCGGTGAGGTGGCGGGCAGCGACCGTCGCCGAGGTCGTGGGAGGCGTGCTGTCCGGCCCCGACGCCGAGGTCAGTGGGGCCACGATCGACTCCCGGGCAGTGGCCGCGGGGGAGCTGTTCGTGCCTGTGATCGCCGCTCGTGACGGGCACGACTTCATCGCCGACGCTCTCGCCTCCGGGGCGGCCGCCTATCTGAGCTCACGACCGGCGGGGTCGGGCACCGCGGTGGTCGTCGACGACACCACCGCCGCCCTGGCCGAGCTGGGTCGGGCCGCTCGTGACCGCCTGGGTGACCGGGTCGTGGGGGTCACCGGCTCGGCCGGCAAGACCTCGACCAAGGACCTGCTGGCTTCCGTGCTGGACGGACCGTTCCGGCCCGCCGCCAGCCGGCGGTCGTTCAACAACGAGCTCGGCGTCCCCCTCACCCTCGTCAACGCCGCCGACGATGCCGACGCCGCCGTCATCGAGATGGGTGCGCGGGGGCCGGGCCACATCGCCACCCTCTGCCGGATCGCCCGTCCCACCGTCGGCGTGGTCACCAACGTCGGGCTGGCCCACACCGAGACCCTGGGATCCCTCGACGGCGTGGCCCGGGCCAAGGCCGAGCTGGTCGAGTCCCTCCCCGGGTCGGGTACCGCCGTGCTCAACGCCGACGATGCGCGGGTGGCGGCCATGCGTTCGGTCTCGGCCGCCGAGGTGCTGACCTACGGCCTCGACGCCGGCGACGTCCGCGCCTGCGACGTGGTGGTCGACGACGAGCTGCGACCGTCGTTCCGGCTGGTCTCCCCGTGGGGGTCGGTGGCCGTCTCCCTCACCGTCCGGGGTGCACACCAGGTGGCCAACGCCGCTGCTGCCGCCGCCGCCGGACTGGCTCTCGGTGTGCCTCTCGACGCCGTGGCTGCGGGCCTGGGGCGGGCCCGGTCGTCGCCGTGGCGCATGGAGCTGAACCGGTCGCTCGACGGGGGGCGCGTCCTCAACGACGCCTACAACGCCAACCCGGCGTCCACCGAGGCGGCCCTGCGCTCGTTGGCCGCGCTCGACGCCACCCGCCGCGTCGCCGTCCTCGGGCCCATGTTCGAGCTGGGTGAGCATTCGGACGAGGAGCACCGCCGCATCGGCGTTCTGGCCCGGTCCCTCGGGATCGACCTGCTGGTCACCGTGGGCGCGCCCGCCTACGGCGGCGACGACGTGGCCGACATCACCGGCGCCGTCGCCCTGGTCGGTCCCGTCGGTCCCGGCGACGCCGTGCTGGTGAAGGGCAGCCGGGCCGCCGGCCTGGAGCGCCTGGCCACGATCCTGTCCGGCTCGGTGGAGGGGATGGCGGCGTGGTAGCCCTGCTCGTGGCCCTCGGCGTCGGGCTGCTGGCCTCGATGATGAGCACGCCACTGCTCATCCGTGCCTTCCAGGAGCGCGGCATCGGCCAGCGCATCCGTGAGGACGGTCCCCAGGGCCACATCACCAAGGCGGGGACCCCGACCATGGGGGGGATCACCATGGTCAGCTCGGTGACCCTCGGGTACCTGGCCGGCCACCTCAACACCGGAGCGGTGTTCACCAGTGCCGGCCTGCTGGTGGGCCTGGTCACCATCGGCGCCGGCGCCGTGGGGTTCCTCGACGACTGGATCAAGATCTCCCGTCAACGCAGCCTCGGCCTCAACAAGACGGCCAAGGTCGTCGGCCTGGCGGGGGTGGCGTTGCTGTTCGCCCTCCTGGCCGCCTACCGAGCCGGGGTGCGGACCGACCTGTCGTTCACCCGCTCCATCGGCGTGGGCCTCGGGATCCCCCTCTGGTGCGTGTTCGCGGTGTTGATCCTGCTGGGGTCGGCCAATGCCGTGAACCTCACCGACGGCCTCGACGGCCTGGCCGGCGGCTCGGCCATCTTCGCCTTCGCCACCTTCGTGTTCATCGGCTTCTGGCAGTTCCGCCACCCCGACTGCTACGGAGTGGGTCCCGCCCTCGACCTCGCCCTCGTGGCCGCCGCCTTCACCGGCACCTGTGCGGGGTTCCTGTGGTGGAACGCCGCCCCGGCGCGCATCTTCATGGGCGACACCGGGTCGCTGGCCATAGGGGCCGCCCTCGGCGCGCTGGCCCTCACGACCAACACCCAGCTGCTCCTACCGGTGGTCGGCGGCCTCTTCGTGATGGTCACCTTGTCGGTCGTGGTCCAGGTGGCCGCCTTCCGCATCGTCGGCCGCCGGGTCTTCCGGATGGCGCCCATCCACCACCACTTCGAGCTGCTGGGCTGGCCGGAGACCACGGTGATCGTGCGGTTCTGGATCATCGCCGGGCTCTTCGGGGCGCTGGCCGTCGGGCTCTTCTACGCCGACTTCCTCTCCCACGGATGCGCGGCGGTGCCCAGTGGCTGAGGTCGCTCTGGTGGTCGGCCTGGGCAGGAGCGGAGTGGCGGTGGCCCGCCACCTCCACCAGCGCGGTGCCCGCGTGGTCGCCCTCGACGATGCGTCGGGCGACTCGGTCCGGGCCAAGGCGACCAAGCTCGGCATCGAACTGGTCCAGGCACCCGACGCCACCGCCCTCGCCCGCCTGGTGGCCGGTGTCGACGTGGTGGTGCCCAGCCCCGGCGTCGCCCTCGCCCACCCGGTGTTCGCCCTGGCCGAGGAGAAGGGCATCCCCGTGCGGGGCGAGGTGGAGCTGGCCTTCCGCTGGACCGAGCTGCCCCTGGTGGCCGTCACCGGGACCAACGGCAAGACCACGGTGACGGCGCTCATCACCGAGATGCTGGTCGCGTCCGATGTCCCCGCCGTGGCCGGCGGCAACATCGGCGTCCCCCTCTCCGATGCGGTGCGACGCGACGTCGAGGTGGTGGTGGCCGAGGTCTCGTCGTTCCAGCTGTGGTGGACCGACACGTTCCGTCCCAAGGTCGGGGTGTGGCTGAACCTGGCCGAGGACCACCTCGACTGGCATGGCGACGTCGACGGCTACGCGGCGGCCAAGGCGCGCATCTGGTCGCATCAGAAGAAGGGTGATCTGGCCGTGGCCAACGCCGACGACGCCGTGGTGGCCCGCTACGCCGCCGATGCCCCGGCGCGCGTCGAGACCTTCGGCCTGTCCCAGCCCGCCGACTGGCGGCTCGTCGACGACGAGCTCGTCGGTCCGCCGGGGCACATCATCGCCGTGTCCGACCTGCGCCGGTCGTTGCCTCATGACGTGGCCAACGCCCTGGCCGCCTCGGCTGCCGCCCTGGCCGCGGGAGCCACCATGGAAGGCGTGCGTGGCGCCCTGCGGCGCTTCGACAACCTGCCCCACCGCCTGGCGTTGGTGGCGGAGCTCGGGGGCGTCCGTTGGTACGACGACTCCAAGGCCACCAACCCCCACGCCGTGGTGGCGGCCCTGTCGGGGTTCGAGTCGGTGGTGCTGGTGGCGGGCGGCCGCAACAAGGGCCTCGACCTGGGGCTGCTGGCCGGCGCCGTCGGACCCGTCCGCGGCGTGGTGGCCATGGGCGAGGCGGCCGCCGCGGTGGAGGCCGCCTTCACCGGACGGCGCCCGGTCCGCCGGGTCGCCACCATGGCCGAGGCAGTGGCCGCCGCCGCCGAGATGGCTCAGCCCGGCGACGTCGTGCTGCTCTCGCCGGGGTGTGCGTCGTTCGACCAGTACGGGTCCTACGCCGAGCGAGGCGACGATTTCGCCCGCTGCGTGCGCCAGTTCCTCGATGAGGGGGCAGCCGATGGCTGACGCCAGCCTCGGAGCGACGCCCCCCGCCGCCGACGGGAGCGACCGGACCTGGGCAGGGCTGCCCGCCGTCGTCGCCCTGCTGTGCGGGATCGGCCTGATGATGGTGCTGTCGGCGTCATCGGTCTCGGCCCTGCGCGTCTACGGCGGTCCGTGGGTGTTGTTCGAGCGCCAGTTGTTGTGGGTGCTCGCGGGTGCGGTGGCCATGGCCGTCGCCGCCCGCATCGACTACCGCAAGTGGCGCCGCCTGGCCATCCCGCTCACCGTCGTGTGCATGGGCCTGTTGGTGCTGGTGCTGGTGCCGTCGCTGGGCGTCAGCGTCGGCGGGTCGTCGCGCTGGATCGGCATCGGCCAGGCCCGGTTCCAGCCGTCGGAGGTTATGAAGCTGGCCATGCTGCTGTTCACCGCCGATCTCCTGGCTCGCCGGACGGCCCGGTGGGGGTCTGCCGCCGTCGTGTTGCAACCGGTCCTGTTGGTCAGCGCCGCCGCCGCCCTGCTGATCCTCAAGCAGCCCGACATGGGCACGGCCATGATCATGGTGCTGATCGTGCTCACCGTGTTGTTCGTCGGCGGCGTGCCTCTCGCCCGGATGGGTCTCCTGACGCTGGCGGTGAGCTCGGCAGGGGTGTTCTTCAGCCTGGCCGAGGGGTACCGCCGGGCGCGCATGTTCTCGTTCATGAACCCGTGGAAGGACCCCTCCAACACCGGGTACCAGATGGCCCAGTCCCTGGTGGCGCTCGGGACCGGCCACCTCACCGGGGTCGGGCTGGGCGCCAGCAGGGCCAAGTGGGGCTTTTTGCCCAACGCCCACACCGACTTCATCTTCGCCATCATCGGCGAGGAGCTGGGCCTGGTCGGCACCGTGCTGGTGGTCGGCCTGTTCGCGGCGTTCGCCGTGCTCGGCGTGCGGGCCGCCATCCGGGCCCCCGACCACTTCGGCACCCTCCTCGCATCGGGCGTCACCGTCTGGGTGGTGGGCCAGGCGGTGATCAACGTGGGAGCGGTCATCGGCATCCTGCCGGTCACCGGGGTCCCCCTGCCCTTCGTGTCGTTCGGCGGGTCGTCGTTGGTGATCACCATGGCCGCCGTCGGCATGCTCGCCAACGTGGCCCGCCAGGGCTGCGCCGGCGGCGGGGCGGGCGCCGGGCCGGCGGCCACCGCTGCCGCGCCCAGGCGCCTGGGAGTGGTGTCGTCGGTCTTCGGATGAGAGAGGCCCCCGAGTCGGGCACCTGGGCGCTGATCGCCGGCGGCGGCACCGCCGGCCACGTGCTGCCCGGGCTGGCGCTGGCTCGCGCCCTGGTCGCCGCCGGTCACCATCCCGGCACCATCCACTGGATGGGCAGCGCGGTGGGCATCGAAGCCCGCCTGGTGCCCGAGGCCGGCTTCGGAGTGACCCTGCTCCCCGGCCGGGGGATCGAGCGACGGCTCTCCCGAGCCAGCGCCGCCGCCGTGTGGGGCCTGCTCCGGGCGGCGGCGACGGCACTGGCCGACACGAGGCGGAGGCGACCGGCGGTGGTCGTGGCCCTCGGCGGCTATGCCAGCGCCCCGGGGTCGCTGGCGGCCATCGTCTGTCGGGTGCCGCTGGTGCTGTGCGAGCAGAACGCCGTCCCCGGCGCCGCCAACCGCCTGTTCGGGCGCTTCGCCCGGGCGGCGGCGGTGTCGTTCCCGGGCACCGACCTGCCCCGGGCCACCGTCACCGGGAACCCTGTGCGCGCCGAGCTGCTGGCTGTGGACCGGGCGCGCGACGGCGCCGACGCCCGCCGGGCCCTCGGCCTCCCGGCCGATCGGACGGTGGTGGTGTCCTTCGGTGGCTCCCTGGGCTCGCGTCGCATCAACCAGGCGATCCTCGGAGCCCTCGAGCCCTGGGCGGCCCGCAGCGATCTGGCCGTGCGCCACGTGGTCGGGCGGCGGGACTGGGCCATGATCAGCCAGGCCGTCCCTCCGCTGCCCCCCGGTGGGCTCGTCTACCAGCCCGTCGAGTACGAGAACCGCATGGACCTGTTGCTGGCCGCCGCCGACGTGGCCGTGTGCCGGGCCGGCGGTTCGGTGGCCGAGCTCACCGCCGTCGGAGTGCCGGCCGTCCTCGTCCCCCTCCCCGGCGCCCCCGGCGACCACCAGACCGCCAACGCCCGCCATCTGGTCGACGCCGGAGCGGCGGTCATGGTCGCCGACGCCGAGCTGGACGGCCCCCGGCTGGCGGCCGAGGTGAACGCCCTCGTGGACGACGGCGCCACTCTGGACGCCATGGCGGCGGCCGCCGCCCGGGTGGCTCATCGCGATGCCGCCGAGGCCGTCGCCGCTCTGGTCGCCGAGCATGCCCGCCGTGACTGACCGGAGCACTCCCGACGAGGAGGCGTCGGCGCCGGACCTCGACCGGTCCCGACGGATCCACCTGGTCGGCGTCGGAGGAGCGGGCATGAGCGCCATCGCCGAGGTGCTGGTGGCCCAGGGCCACCGGGTGTCGGGCAGCGACCAGGTCCGTTCACCTGTGGTGGAGCGCCTGGGGGCGCTGGGCGTCGACGTCACCATCGGCCATGACGCCGGCGCCATCGCCGGTGCCGAGCTCGTCTCACCCTCCACCGCCATCCCCGCCGACAACCCCGAGCTGGTGGCCGCCCGTGCCCGGGGACTACCCGTGCTGCGCCGGGGGCAGCTCCTGGCCGCCATCGCCGCCCGGCGCCGCACCATCGCCATCGCCGGGACGCACGGCAAGACCACCACCACGGCCATGCTGGCGACGACCCTGGCCGGCTGCGGTGTCCGGCCGTCGTACATCGTCGGTGGGCTCATCGGCGGCCTGGCCACCGGCGCCCGCTGGGACAGCGGTGAGTGGCTGGTGGTCGAGGCCGACGAGAGCGACGGCAGCTTCCTCGACCTCCCCGTCGAGGTGGCGGTGGTCACCAGCGTGGCGCCCGACCATCTCGACCACTGGGGTCACCTCGAGTCACTCGAAGCGGCCTTCGGGCAGTTCCTCGCCGGCGCCCGCCGCGCCGTGGTGTGCGCCGACGACGAGCCCGCGGCGCGCATCGGCCGCCAGGTCGGGGCCGCCACCTACGGGACGGCCGCCGACGCCGGCTACCGCATCGTCGACCTCGTCCTGGAGCCGGCGGCCAGCAGCTTCGTGCTCGAGCACGCCGGGCGGCCCCTGGGCCGGGTCCGGGTTCCCGCCCCGGGGCGCCACAACGCCCTCAATGCCGCCGCCGCCCTGGCCGCCGCCGCCGAGGCCGGGGCGGTCACCGTCGGCGCCGGGGACGTCGCCGCCGGCACCGGGGACGTGGCCGCCGGCTCCGGCCCCCCGTTCGCGGCTGCCATCGCCGCCCTGGGCGCCTACCCGGGCGTCGACCGACGGTTCCAGGTCCGGGGCCAGGTGGCCGGCGTGACCGTCGTCGACGACTACGCCCACCTGCCGGCCAAGGTGGCCGCCGCCGTGGCATCGGCCCGGGGCGGTGGGTGGCGGCGGGTGGTCTGTGTGTTCCAGCCCCACCGCTACAGCCGTACCGCAGCCCTGTGGCGGGAGTTCGGCACCGTCTTCGACGGTGTCGACCTGCTGGTGGTCACCGACGTGTACGGGGCCGGTGAGGCACCCCGGCCGGGCATCACCGGCAAGCTGATCGTCGACGCCGTCTGTGAGGCCCGTCCCACTCAGGCCGTGGTCTGGCTCCCGTCCCGGACCGAGGTGCTGGCCTACCTCCGTTCCCACCTGCGGCCCGGGGACGTGTGCCTCACCGTCGGGGCCGGCGACGTCACCACCCTGGCGGGCGACCTGCTGGACGGCGGCCTTCTGGCCGGCGAGCGCACAACCGGCGGCCGCACAACCGGCGACCTGACAGCCGGCGGCCGCACCGCCACCCGGTCGGCGGGCACGGCGACGTGAGGACGGCCGACGACGCCGTCGAGGCCGCCGCTGCGGTGCTCGGCGACCGGGCCCGGCGCCGGGTCCCGGTCGGCCCCCTCACCAGCTACCGGGTGGGAGGGCCGGCCGCCTTGTTCTTCGAAGCCTCCGACGAGTCCGACCTCGACCTGGTGAGCGCCGCGGTGCGGGCCTCGGGAGTGGACGTGCTGGTGGTGGGCCGGGGCTCGAACCTGCTCGTGGCCGACCAGGGGTTTCCCGGCCTGGCTCTGGTGCTGGGCGACGGGTTCGCCGACCTGGCCTTCGAGGGCACCGAGGTGGTCGCCGGGGCGGCGGTGAGCCTGCCCGTGCTGGCCCGGCGCACGGCGGTGGCCGGCCTCACCGGCATGGAGTGGTCGGTGGGCGTGCCCGGATCGGTGGGCGGCGCCGTGCGCATGAACGCCGGGGGTCACGGCAGCGACATCAGCCGGTGCCTGGTCGCCGCCCGTGTCCACGATCTGGCGGCCGGCGCCGGCGCCGACGCCGACAACGGGGCGGGCGAGGGCGCCGGCGACGCCCGTCTCCACCTCCACGGCTGGGTGACCGCCGACCGGCTGGGCCTGGGGTACCGGCACTCGGCCCTGGGCCCCCACCACGTGGTCGTGGCCGCACGGTTCGCCCTCGCCCCCGGCGATCGGGCGGCGTCGGAGGAGGCCATTGCCGACATCGTGCGCTGGCGGCGGGAGCACCAGCCCGGAGGCAGCAACGGGGGATCGGTCTTCGCCAACCCCGCCGGCGACTCCGCCGGTCGGCTCATCGACGAGGCGGGGCTGAAAGGCCTGCGACGGGGATCCGCGTTCGTGTCACCCAAGCATGCCAACTTCGTACAGGTGGACGACGGTGGGTCGGCAGACGACGTCGCTGCGCTGGTGGCCGAGGTGGCCCGCCTGGTGGCGGCGCGCACCGGCGTCACCCTGCGGGTGGAAAACCATCTGGTGGGGTTCCCGGAGGAGGCTCGATGAAGACTTCAGGTATAACGCTCGAGCAAAGGTCGAGGGTATGAGGACGACGTTGGAAGGGTCCCGACCAGCACCGACGCGTCCGGCCCGGTCGCCTGGCCGCCGACCCGGGGTGATCGACCCCCGCATCCGGCGTCGCCAGATCGACGTGGCCCGTGAGGCCGGCCGCCGCCGCCTGCGCCTGGTGGTGGCGGCCATGGTCGTCGTGGCCGTGGTCCTGGCCGCCTGGGGCGCCACCCGGTCGCCGCTGCTCGACGTGGACCGGGTGCTGGTCGACGGGGCCGCCCGCAGCGGTGATGCCGCAGTGCGCAGAGCCGCTGCCATCCCCCTCGGTCGGGCCATGACCGGCGTCGACGGCGCCGCCGCCGCCCGGCGGGTGTCGAAGCTGCCCTGGGTCGAGCACGCCCATGTCGTGCGCGAATGGCCGGCGACCGTACGTGTGCGGGTCGTCGAGCGGACGGTTGCCGCGGTGGTCAGAGCGGCCCCGGCGGCATCGGGGGCATCGGGGGCAACGGAGCCGGCTGCGGCCGCGGGCGCCGCCTGGGTGCTCGTGGACCGGGTCGGGCGGGTGCTGGCACCCGTGCCCACCCCGCCCCCGGGGGTCGTCATCGTCGACGGGATCCCGCCTGCGGCCCCCCCCGGGACCAGGATGGCGGCGGCCGCCTCGACAGCGTTGGAGGTGGCCGCCGACCTCCCCGCCGGACTGGCGCCGCGCGTGGCGACGGTCACCGTCACGGCCGCCGGCGTGGAGCTGCGCCTCAAGCCCCAGGGCGTCGTCCGGCTCGGCAGCGGCGACGACATCGTGGCCAAGTTGGAGGCGACCCGAACGGTGTTGGGCGCCGTCGACGGGCGGACGGTGTCCACCCTCGATGTCCGGATTCCTTCCAGCCCTGTATTGACTCGGCTCTAGCCCTTCACTAGAGTGTCGACCCAAAGGACAGGGTGACATAACTGTCAACCTGTAGTGAAGGTGGAGGCTCGGTTGCATTCGACCAATACACGGCGCCAACCGAACGATGCGTTCGACCGGACAAGGCCACGTGCAGTGGCGACGAGGAACGACCGTGCCACGAGAAGAGACGGCATGAGAAAAGACGGAGGGCAGACGATGATCGGCGCACCCCAGAACTACCTGGCCCTGATCAAGGTGGTCGGCATCGGCGGGGGCGGTGTCAACGCCGTGAACCGGATGATCGACGCCGGGCTCAAGGGCGTGGAGTTCATCGCCGTCAACACCGACGCCCAGGCGTTGCTCATGAGCGACGCCGATGTGAAGCTCGACATCGGCCGCGAGCTGACGCGGGGGTTGGGGGCCGGCAGCGACCCCGACGTCGGACGCCAGGCGGCCGAGGCGCACCGCGACGAGATCGAGGAGGTCCTCAAGGGATCCGACATGGTCTTCATCACCGCCGGCAAGGGCGGTGGCACCGGCACCGGAGGGGCGCCGGTCGTGGCCGAGATCGCCAAGTCGCTGGGCGCCCTCACCGTCGGGGTGGTCACACGGCCGTTCGCCTTCGAGGGACGCCGCCGGGCGGTGCAGGCCGAGCAGGGCATCGCCACCCTCAAGGAGAAGGTGGACACCCTCATCGTCATCCCGAACGACCGCCTGCTGTCGGTGTCCAACGACAAGACCTCGGCCCTCAACGCCTTCAAGATGGCCGACGAGGTCCTCCTCCAGGGTGTGCAGGGCATCAGCGACCTCATCAACACGCCCGGCCTCATCAACACCGACTTCGCCGACGTGAAGATGATCATGAGCAACGCCGGCTCGGCCCTGATGGGCATCGGCTACGCGTCGGGCGAGGGCCGCTCGCTCAACGCAGCACGGGCCGCCATCTCCAGCCCGCTGCTCGAGTCGTCCATCGAGGGGGCCCGCGGGATCCTGCTCAACATCTCCGGCGGCAGCGACCTGGGCCTGTTCGAGGTGAACGAGGCGGCCGAGATCATCCACGACGTGGCTCATCCCGACGCCAACATCATCGCCGGCATGGTCATCGACGAGGCCATGGGCGACGAGGTCCGGGTCACGGTGATCGCCGCCGGCTTCGACCGGTGGGACGACACTCGGGAGAGCTCGTCGAGCGCCGGTGCCGACAGCGGCCGGTCGACCTCCACGCTGGGCCTCGACGCCGAGGAGGCCGACGACGACCTGTTCGGCCGTCCCGGCAGCCCGCTGGGCCTCGACGAGGAAGACGACTTCGACGTCCCGTCGTTCCTGAAGTAGGGCCTTGTCGCCCGGAGGGACACGGTTCGCCGCAGGCGCACAGTCGTCGCCGGAGGCACGGCGCAACGCCGCCGGCGCCGTCACCGTCGACCTCCCGGGGGGAATCTCGGTCCGGTTCACCGGCCGCGCCGAGGGCGACATGGGCCACGGGGGGGCCTACGTGCACGAGGTGGCGCCCGACGTGGCCGTCCGCCGCCGCGGGGTCGTCGATCTGCCCTGGACGTGGTTGCGCCAGGTGGGCGGTGACGGGGTCGTCCGGGTCGACACGCCCGGCGGTGGGTCCGGGAGCTCGGCTGACGCGGCGGTGACCGCCACCCCGGGCTGTGCCCTGGCCGTGCTCACCGCCGACTGCGCCCCCGTGGCGCTGGCCAGCGCCGAGGGAGTGCTGGGCGTGGCCCACGCCGGATGGTCGGGGCTCAGGGCCGGTGTGCTGGAGCGCACCGTCGATGCCATGGTCGACCTGGGCGCGACCGTCATCACCGCCGTGGTCGGTCCGTGCATCCGGCCCGAGTGCTACGAGTTCGGCATCGACGACCTCGAACGGGTGGCGGCTCGCGTCGGCCCCGAGGTGCGGGCGACGGACCTTTCCGGCGCCCCCGCCCTCGACCTGGCCGCCGGCGTGCGGGCGGTCCTGTCCCGTGCCGGAGTCAACGACGTCGACGACCACGGGTCGTGCACGGCCTGTTCGCCCGGTTGGTACTCGTGGCGAGCGCGGGCTGAGCCCCAGCGCCAGGCGACGGTCGTGTGGCGGTGACCCCGACGGAGTGCACCGGGGTGGCGGTGGCCGACCGTCTGGCCCGGGTGCGCGAGCGCATCAGCGCCGCCGGCGGGTCGCCCGACAGGGTGACGGTGGTGGCTGTCACCAAGGGCCATGGCCCCGAGGCGGCAACCGCCGCCGTGGCCGCCGGCCTCACCGATGTAGGGGAGAACTACGCGGCCGAGGCGGCAGCCACGGGCGCCGCCCTGCGCGCCGGGCCCGAAGCTGGCGTGCGGTTGCACTTCCTCGGCCGGGTCCAGCGCAACAAGGTGCGGACCCTGGCCGGAGTGGTCGACCTGTGGCAGGGAGTCGACCGCCTCGCCGCAGGGCGCGAGATCGCCAAGCGGTCGCCGGGGGCGTCGGTGCTCGTCCAACTCGACGTGTCCGGCGAGGCGACCAAGAACGGCTGCCCGCCGGCCGAGGCCCCCCGCCTGGTCGAGGACCTGGATGCGATGGGGCTCGACGTCCGCGGGCTCATGGCCGTCGGCCCCACCGGGCCTCCCGAGGCGGCCCGGCCGGGGTTCGCCGGCCTGGTGGCCATGGCCGAGCGCCTGGGACTTCCCGAGCGTTCCATCGGAATGACCGACGACCTCGAAGTCGCTGTGGGCGAGGGCGCAACCATGATTCGGGTGGGCCGGGCGCTGTTCGGTCCGCGGAATGGCACCGACGACCTGCGACGATAGGCTGCCGAGCCAAGGAGGGCTGCGCAGATGGCATCGATTTGGCGACGAACGATGGTCTACCTCGGCCTCGTCGACGACGAGGAGTACGAGGACTACGAGCCCTATGACGAAATCGCGCCGCCGCAGCCCGTCGCCGCCCCCCGGCGCCAGCCGGCGGCCGTGCGCCAGGCGCCCCCCGACCCTGTCTTCGAGCCCGAACCGTCCGTCGGGGGAGTACGAACCTTGCCGCGCGAGCCCGAAACGGGAGGAATCACCATCCAGCGTCCGGCCGTGGTCCGCCCCATCGTGACCACCCAGCACCCGAAGGTGCACGTAGTCGCGCCCGGCGGGTTCAACGACGCCCAGGAGATCGGCGACAAGCTCAAGGCCAACCAGCCCGTCATCTTGAACCTCCAGGGCGTCAACCGCGACCTGTCCAGGCGCCTGATCGACTTCGCCAGCGGCCTCACCTACGGCCTGGGGGGCCAGATGGAGCGGGTCGCCGAACAGGTCTTCCTGCTCACGCCGTCCAACGTGGAGGTTCCCGCCGAGGAGAAGAGGCGCCTGCAGGAGCGCGGTCTCTACCGCGCCTGATCTGTGGTCATTGTCTGCCGGCTGCTCGACGCCTACCTGATCCTTCTCTTCGGGCGGATCATCCTCTCCTGGTTCCCGATCGAATCGGGATCGGTGATGGCGTCGGTCTTCGGGTTCCTGTACGCCGTCACCGAGCCGGTGCTCGGCCCGATCCGCCGGGTGATCCCACCGATGGGCATGGGTGGGATGGGCTTCGACTTCTCGCCGCTCATCGTGATCCTCGTCGTCTCGTTGCTGCGCAGCGTCATCTGTTGAGCCCCGCTGCGGGCGTGAGGGGTCGTCGGCCCCGTCGACGGTCGGGATAGCATCCACCGATGGCCGATATTTCTCGCCCCCACCAGGGGCTCCGCAGTGCGCGTTCGACTGATGGGATGGTGACCTTGTGGTCCTAGTGAGCTTTGTTCTCGTGGTAGTGGCGGCCATCACGCTCGTGATCGGGTTGCTGCAGTCCGGTCTCGGGATCATCTACGTCTCCATCGCCTGCTCGGTGCTGGCCGGCATCGTGCTGGCCACCGCCGTGCTCCGGGGCCGGCCCGAGCCGCGGACGGCGAGCGGCCCCAGTGCCGGGCGTCGAGTGGCCGAGGGCGCCATCGGCACCATGCGTCGCGACGAGCCAGCCCCCACGCCGCCGGACTCGTGGGTGCAGCCCGATCGTCCCGCCGCCCCGCTCCCGTCGCCCACTGCTGAGCCGGTGTCAGCGGGCGCCCTCGCCACCGGGCAGGTGGCCGTGGCCGAGCGTGCCGACGCAACTGAGTCCATCGACCGGGTGGACGTCGACGACGCCGCCCCCGACGACGACTTCCCCATCCACGATTACGACAGCCTGCGGGCCACCGAGATCCTCCCCATGCTGTCGGCCCTGAGCGACGACCAGCTCGACGCTGTCGAGGAGCGGGAGCGGGCCGGCAAGAACCGGGCCATGATCCTCAAGCGCGTCGGGTCCGAGAAGCAGAGCCGCGAGGCCGCTTGGGACGCCGGCGACGAGGGCTGGGAGGGCGAGCCCGAGCCGGCGCCGGAGCCGCCGCTGCCCTCGGAGCCCATGGAGCCCGACGTGATGGAGAGCCCCGTCGACGACCGACCGCCCGTGCGCGCCGGGGTCGGCGAGTTCCCCATCCCCGATTTCGACGACCTCCGGGCTCTCGAGGTCCTGGGCCGGCTGCCCGACCTCAGCGTGTCCGAGCTGCACCTGGTGAGGCGCCGGGAGGAGGACGGTTTGCGGCGGGCCATGGTGCTCAACCGCATCGACCGCCTGATCGAGGAGGCGCCCGAGGAGCCTGCGCCGGTCGTGGCGCCGCCGGTGCGGCGACGGTCGGCATCGACGGCGCGGAAGTCGACCCGGACGACCCCCGCCGACGCGACCATCGAGATGGCCGAGCCCACCAGGCCGCCGGCGTCCAAGCGGCCCAGGACGGCCAAGGCCGCCCCTGCCCCGGCACCGGCGGCGGCGCCCGCCAAGCGGGGCCGTCCCTCCAAGGCGGCCACCGCGGTCCCGGCCGAGAGGGCGCCGGCCCCGGCGCCCAGGAAGGTGGCGACCAGGAAGGCCGCCGCCCCTGCTCCCGCCGCCGCCCCGGCCAGGAAGGCCCCGGGGGCCACCAAGAAGGCAACGGCCTCCACACGCAAGGCCGTGTCCGAGGCCAGGGCCGGCGCCGCCAAGGTCACCCCCGCCAAGAAGGCGGCACCCCGCAAGCGCTGAGCCCGCCAGCGGCGAAGCCGCCGCCCATGACGGCCGGCGGTGGGGTTGGGGCCCCGCCGCTCGGAGGAGGGCGGGGGAGGGGCCCCGCCCGGGCGGCGAAGCCGCCGGCAATTCAGCCAGTCACGCGCAGGCCCACGACGAGGGGCTCGCCGTCGACGTCGAGGTCGTAACCGCCATCGGCGTCACCGAGGACCAGGATGGTGGCGAGGACCTCGGCGGCCACCCACTCGCCGTGGGCCTCGACGGCGGCGGTGACCCGGGGCCCGGCCGAGGCGATGCGGACGGCGACCCGGTCGGTCAGAGCCAGGTCCATCCGTTTGCGCAGGTCGTTGAGCCCCCGGATGAGCTCCCTCGCCGTCCCCTCCCGCTCCAGGTCGTCGTCGAGCTCGAGGTCGAGGGCGACGGCCCACCCGCCGTCCTGGGCCAGGGCCAGCTCCTCGTGGTGGCCGGCACGGACCTCCACGTCGTCGGGACCCAGGCGTTCACCGGCCACCTCGACCCAGCCCTGCGTCTCCAGCTGCCGGCGCACCTCGGCCCCGTCGGCGCCGGCCAGGGCGGCCTTGACCTCGTTCACCCGGGCCCCGAGACGGGGCCCGAGGGCGCGGAAGTTGGGGACCACCTGCCAGGTCATGAGCTCGGCCAGCGACGAGACCTCCTCGAGCGCCTTGACGTTGAGCTCCTCCGCGATCTCCCGGCGCACCTCGTCGTCGAGATCGATGCCGGGATGCAGCAGCATCGCCCGGCGCAGTGGTTGGCGCACCCGGGCCCGGGCCTCGCTGCGCGCCGCCCGCCCCAGTCCCACCAGGCGCCGTGCCGCCGCCATCTGCTCGATGACGGCTGCCCCCGTGCCCGACGAGGACGCCGGGCAGGCTTCGGGCCAGTCGGTGAGGTGCACCGATTCCTCACCGGTCAGGGCCACGTACAGCTCGTCGGCGAGGAAGGGGCAGAAGGGGGCCAGGAGCTGCGCTGTGGTGACCAGGCACCGGTGCAAGGTGGCGTGGGCCGACCCGCCGTCGGCCGCCGCACCCCAAAAGCGCGGCCGTGACCGCCGGACGTACCAGTTCGACAGGTCGTCGACGAACTCGGCGACGGAGGTGGTGGCGCCCAGGGCGTCGAAGCCGTTCATGGAGTCGGTGACCGACTGCACGGTGGCGTCCAACCGGGCCAGCACCCAGCGGTCGAGCAGGTGCTCGGCCGGCGCCGGTGCCGACGCCGCCTCCGCCGCCTCCGAGGGCGGAGGGGTCCACCCGTCGATGTCGGCGTAGGTGGCGAAGAAGGAGAAGACGTTCCACAGGGTGACGAGGGTGCGGCGGGCCGCCTCGCGGATGCCGTCCTCGTAGACCCGACGGCTGGTCCACGGCGACCCCGCCGAGAAGAAGTACCAGCGCAGGGCATCGGCTCCGTGGGCGGCGATGACATCCCACGGGTCGATGACGTTGCCCTTGCTCTTGGACATCTTCTGGCCGTCGGCGTCGACGATGTGGGCCAGGCACACCACGTTGCGGAACGGGGTGCTGTCGAACACCAGCGTGTTGACGGCGAGCAGCGAGTAGAACCAGCCGCGCGTCTGGTCGATGGCCTCGCAGATGAAGTCGGCGGGGAAGAGCTGCGGCGTGTCGGGGCTGCCGTCCTCGCGGGGGCCGGCGAACGGGAAGTGGTGCTGGGCCGACGGCATGGAGCCCGAGTCGAACCAGGCGTCGAGCACCGGTGACAGGCGCCGGCCGACCGACGAGCACCCCGGCGTGGGGCAGGCGATCTCCACCTCGTCGACGGCGGGACGGTGCAGGTCGACGGGGTCGAGGTCGTGGCCGGCCAGGCGGCCCAGCTCGGCGGCCGAGCCCACACAGGTGTCGTGGCCGGCGTCGCACCGCCAGATGGGAAGGGGCGTGCCCCAGTAGCGGTCGCGCGACAGGGCCCAGTCGACGTTGTTCTCCAACCAGTCGCCGAAGCGCCCGTGCTTGATGTGGTCGGGGAACCAGTTGACCCGCTCGTTCTCGCGCAGCAGGTCGGCGCGCCGCTTCGACGTGCGCACGAACCACGAGGTCTTGGCCCAATAGAGCAGGGCCGTGCCGCAACGCCAGCAGTGGGGGTAGGCGTGCAGGTAGGGCTCCTCCTTCAGGAGCAGCCCCCGGGAGGCCAAGTCGGCGATGACCTCCTTGTCGGTCTCCTTCACCGGGCGCCCGGCCCAGGGGGTGATGCGTTCGTCGAAGGTGCCGTCGGCGACCACGGGGTTCACCACCGGCAGGTCCCATTCGCGGGCGGCGTCCATGTCGTCGGCCCCGAAGGCGGGGGCGAGGTGCACGATGCCGGTGCCCTCGTCGGTGGCCACGAAGGCGGCCGTCACCACCCGCTGGGCCCGATCGTCCACGTCGACCAGCTCGAAGGGGCGCCGGTAGCGGCGCCCGCTCAGCTCGGTGCCCGTGAACCGCGCCCGCACCTCGGTGCCCTCGCCCACCACGTCGGCCACCCGCTCCGCCGCCAGGATCAGGTCGCGGCCCCCGGCGGGGTCGGCGACCTGCACGTAGTCCACGTCGGGCCCCACCGCGGCAGCCACGTTGGACACCAGGGTCCACGGGGTGGTCGTCCACACCGCCAGGTCGGCGTCGGCGTCGGTGAGCGGGAAGCGCACGTAGGCGGAGGCATCGGTGACGTCGCGATAGGCGCCCGGCTGGCCCAGCTCGTGGGACGACAGGGCGGTGCCGCAGCGGGGGCAGTAGGGGCTGACCCGGTGGCCCTCGTAGAGCAGGCCCTCGTCGTGCAGGCGCTTGACCAGCCACCACACCGACTCGACATAGTCGTCGGACAGCGTCCAGTAGGCGTCGTCGGTGTCGATCCACACGCCGGAGCGCTCGGTGAGGGCGGCCCAGTCCTGCACATAGCGACGGACCGATTCCCGGCAGCGCTGGTTGAATCGGCCGATGCCATAGTCCTCGATCTGGCCCTTGCGGGTGAATCCCAGCTCCTTTTCGACCTCGATCTCGACGGGTAACCCGTGGCAGTCCCACCCCCCTTTGCGGGGGACATCGAACCCGGACATGGTGCGAAACCGGGGGAACACGTCCTTGAACGCCCGTGCCCATACGTGGTGGAGGCCAGGGCGGCCATTGGCCGTCGGCGGCCCCTCGTAGAACACCCAGGGCGGCCCACCGGCCCGCGAGGCGGCCACCGCCGCCGCCAGTCCCGACGCCCGCCAGCGGGCCAGGACGCGCTCTTCCAGGGCGACGAAGTCGGCCTGGCTGTCGATGGGTCCGAAGGGCACGGGGCCCTACGATACGGCCAGTCCCGCGGGTGGGTCATCGAGGCGGCTAGAAAGCGGTCCATGAGCCTCGACGAGCTGTACACGACGGCCGGAGACGACGCCGTCGTGCTCAATGTCCACCTGCAGCCGGGCGCCGGGCGGACGAGCGTGGTCGGCCGCCACGGATCGGCCCTGAAGGTCCGGGTGGCGGTGCCACCCGAGGCGGGACGGGCCAACGAGGCGTGCGCCGCCCTCCTGACCTCCTCGTTCGCGGCCACGTCGGTGGAGCTGGTCGGGGGGGCCAAGAGCCGGGAGAAGCGCTTCAAGCTCGTGGGCGTCGACCTGGACGATTTCCGCCGCCAGCTCGAGCGGGCGGTGGAGGACGGCACGGGGGGACCGGGGCCGGAAAACCGTCAAACCGGGCGTAGATAGGAACGGGCTGCCTGCTAGGATCCGCGGCTCCGAGGCCCCGTTCGCGGGTGCGCTCCAGGACGCTTTCGTCCCGTTCGTTGGCCGTTCCCCACATCCACCTCATCACCAAGCCGGTGCGCCATGGCGAAGCTACCCAAGACCGCAGTCGTTGCCAAGAAGGCCCCCGCCGCCAGGTCCGGGGCGGCAAAAGCGCCTCGTCGACCACGGGCGTCGTCGGCCACCACGAAGGGTGGGAGCGCCACCACCGACCGCTTCCTCGACGAGCAGCGGGCCCTGCTGTTGAGCGAGAAGGAAGCGGTGCTGCGTCAGGCCGAGTCGCTGCGCGCCGAGGCCGAGCAGCTGGCCGAGGACATGGAGCCGGGCGACACCCAGTTCGACGAGGAGTCCGGTGAGGGGGCCACCCTCAACGTCGAGCGCGAGCGCGACCTGGCCCTGTCGGCCCAGGCCCGGGCCACCGCCGACGACATCGACCTGGCCCTGGCCAAGTTCGACAACGGCACCTATGGCGTCTGTGAGCGGTGCGGACAGCCGATCCCACGCGCCCGCCTCAAGGCCATGCCCTCGGCCGCCCTGTGCGTCGGCTGCAAGAGCGGAGGGCTGTCGCGTCGCTGAGGCCGACCAGGTCGACGGTCACGAGCACCACCTGACCGGCGGCCCGGGCCCGAGCGGGGAACAGGGCCCGAGCGGCCCCCCGAGCGGGGAACAGGGCCCGAGCGGCCCCCTGAGCGGGGAACAGGGCACCGGCGTCGACCGGTCGTGGAGGACGAGGCGCAACGCGGTGGTCGTCGGCGGCGCACTGGCGGTGGTGGCCCTCGACCAGCTGACCAAGGCCTGGGCCATGCACAACCTGGCCGACGGGCCCGTCGACGTGGTCGGGCCTGTCCGGTTCGCCCTCACCCGCAACACCGCCGGGGCCTTCGGCCTGGGCGGCGCCCTGGTGCCGTTCCTCGCCGTCGGGGCCCTGGTGCTGGTCGTCGCCCTCGTGACGCGCGCCGACGTGATCGCCCGCCCCGGCCTGGCCCTCGCCGCCGGATTGGTGCTGGGTGGGGCATTGGGCAACCTCGTCGATCGACTGGCCCGGTCGCCTGGCCTCCTCCGGGGCGCGGTCGTCGACTTCGTCGACCTGCGGTGGTGGCCGGTGTTCAACCTGGCCGATGCCGCCATCACCTGTGGTTGCCTGCTGCTCCTGTGGTCGGGCTGGAGGTCCCAGCAGCCGTGACCGACCCGAACCCGCTGACGGCGATGACCACGACCCCGGCGAGTGCCGAGGTGACCGGGACGTTGGCGGGCGAGCGCCTCGACCGTGTCATTGCCCTGCTCTGGGACATGCCTCGACGCCAGGTGGCCGACCTGGTGACCTCCGGAGGTGTGCAGGTGAGCGGGAGGGTGGCCACGGTGCGGGCCTACCGGGTGGTCGAGGGTGAGGTGATCGAGGTCGATCTGGCCGACCGCAGCCAGGTCGCGACCATCGAGCCCGACCCGACGATCGAGGTGAACGCGGTGGCCGTCGACGACGATGTGATCGTCGTCGACAAGCCCGCCGGTCTCATCGTCCACCCCGGGGCGGGCCATCCCACGGGCACCCTCGTCCACGGATTGGTGGCCCGGTGGCCGGAGATCGCGTCCGTCGGCCAGCCCATGCGGCCCGGCATCGTCCACCGCCTCGATTCGGGCACGTCGGGCCTGCTGGCCGTGGCCCGCACCCAGGCGGCCTACACCTCCCTCGTCGCCCAGCTGGCGGCCCGCACGGTGGAGCGCCGCTACCTGGCCCTGGTGTGGGGCAGCGTGGAGGCGCCCGTCGGGCTCATCGACGCACCTGTCGGGCGGTCGCAGCGGGACCGGACCCAGATGGCCGTGTCCGCCGACGGGCGCGCCGCCCGGACCCGCTACGAGGTGGTCTCCCGCCACGTCGACCCGGCGCCGGTGACCCTCGTGGCCTGTGGGCTGGAGACGGGCCGCACCCACCAGGTGCGCGTCCACCTGGCCGCCATCGGTCACCCGGTGGTGGGGGACGTCCGGTATGGTGGGGCCCGCCCGCAGCTACGGGTGAGCCGGCCGTTCCTCCACGCCTTCGAGCTCGGGTTCGAGCATCCGGCCACCGGGGAGCTCCGCCGCTGGACCTCGCCGCTGCCGCCCGACCTCGAGGACGTGCGTGAGCTTCTCCACTGACCCCCGGTTTCCCGTCGCCGACGACGAGGCTCCCGCCCGGCGAGTCCTGCTGTTGTTCGCCATGAGCCTGGTGGTGGTGGGCCTCGGCGGCCTCCTCGCCATCACCGTCACCCACTGGCGCAGCGGCGACAAGACCGTCGGCACCGTCTCGGCCAAGGCCACCGGCGCGGAGACGATCGGACCCCAGCCCGGTGAAGACCTGCGTGCCTACCTGGGCGGGCGCGCCACTGCCCTGGCCGCGGCCACCGGCGACCGCAGCGCGGTGGTGTCGTTGCCCGGCTATGTCAACGAGGCCCAGGCCCGCGCCGCCGTGGGCCAGGCCAAGGTCGTCGGACTGCTGGCGGCCATCCCCGGCGGCCTTCCCAGTGTCGTCACCGGCACCATGGGCGACTGGGTCAACGCCCAGGTGGCCGACAAGCGCAACGACCGTGACGAGATGCAACAGCTCGTTCCCACCGTCGACGACCCGCAGTTCAAGAGCTTCTACCAGGACGAGATCGCCCGCATCAACAAGCTCCTCGACGCGGTCAAGCCCGACGGGCCACTGGTGTTCGGCGTGGTCGTCCAGGCCCCGGCGCCCACCCTGCAGGCAGTGGCCGCATCAGGTCAGGTCCGCCTGGTCGACGTCGGCGCCGCGGCCGCCGTCCCGCCCAACGCCCAGCTCCGGGGGGTGCGCCCCGAGGAGACGGCCAAGGCCAACGACCCCCCGACCCGGCCTGCCTAGCTGGACGAGGCGACGGCCGCCGGGCTGACCCGGGGCTGATCCTCGCTGGGGACGGGCGACGACATCCGGGCCTGGGTGGTCTCCACCCGGCTGGTCATGTCGGCCAGGGTGAACGAGTCGAGATGGTGGCGCATGTGCTCACCCACATCGGCCCACACGCTCAGCAGCACGCACTGCCCCTCGTGGTCGCAGGCCCCGTTCTGGTGGGGCTCGCCGAAGTCGCCGGCCACGATGGGCCCGTCGACGGCGCTGACGATCTGGCTGAGGGTGATCTCCGCCGGGGGCCGGGCCAGCACGTAGCCCCCGCCCACGCCTCGCTTCGACCGGACCAGCCCGGCTCCTTTGAGGGCCAGCAGGATCTGCTCCAGGTAGGGCTGGGGCAGGCCCGTGCGCTCGGCGATGTCACGCACCGAGGTGGGGGTGCCGTTGCCGGCGTGGAGGGCGAGGGAGAGGAGGGCCCGGCTGGCGTAGTCGCCCCTGGTCGAGACTCTCACCCCCTCCATGGTACGGCTTCGCGCCCGGTTGGGTGAGATGGTCGCGGGGCCGTTCCCGGCCGATGGCGCCCGGTAGGGTGACGCGGATGGACGAGGGGGGCGAGCCGCTGGTCCCCGACTACGGGGGTGCCTGCCTCGACGGGGTCGTTCCCGCCATTCTGGGGCGCCGCCACCGGGCGCCGGCATGGCTGCCCTCCACGGTGGCCGGCGCCGACCAGGTGGTGCTGCTGGTGCTCGACGGGTTGGGCTGGGATCAGCTCACCGAGCGGGCGTCGCTGGCGCCCACTCTGTCGGCCATGGAGGGCGGCGCCGTCACCACCGTGGCCCCGTCGACCACCGCCACCGCCCTCACCTCGCTCACGACCGGTGCCCACCCGGCGGCCCACGGTGTGGTCGGCTACCGGATGCGGGTCATGGGCACCGACGTGCTCAACGTGCTGCGATGGCGGACGATGGCGGGCGACGACGCCCGGACCACCGTTCCGCCCGAGGCCATCCAGCGCCTGGAGCCCTTCGGGGGCACCAAGCCCCCGGTCGTCACCCGGGCCGAGTTCGCCGAGACGGGGTTCACCCGTGCCCACCTGGCCGGCGTCCGCCTGTTGGGGTACCGGGTCCCCTCGACGCTCGTGACCAGGGTGGCCAGCGAGCTCGGTGAGGGGGCCGACTTCGTCTACGCCTACTACGACGGCGTCGACAAGGTCGCCCACGAGTACGGCCTGGGGCGGTACTACGAGGCCGAGATCGCCGCCGCCGACCACCTGGTGGCCGACATGCTCGCGGTGTTGCCGAGCCGGGCTGCCCTGGTCGTGTGCGCCGACCACGGCCAGGTCGACGTCGGCGACAACGTGGTGGCCCTGCGCCGGGAGGTCATGGACCTGGCGTCGTTGCTGTCGGGCGAGGGCCGGTTCCGGTGGATCCACGCCCGGGCCGGTTGTCGGGATCGCCTGGAGGCGGCCGCTCGTCGTTGCCACGGCGACCAGGCGTGGGTGCGCACCAGGGACCAGGCCGTGGCCGAGGGGTGGTTCGGGGGTCGCCTGACCCCCGAGATCGAATCCCGCCTCGGGGACGTGGTGCTGGCGGCACGGGGACCGGTGGCCTTCCTCGACCCCGCCGACACCGGTCAGATCCGCCTGCGCAGCCGCCACGGGTCGTTGACGCCGGCCGAGATGCGGGTACCCCTTCTCGGCGCGGCCGCCTGACCGGCAGCGCCCCACACGAGAGAAAGGACTCCTCCCATGACCGAGCCCACGACGTCCACCGACCAGGCCGCGCCACCCGACGAGCTGGCTCCTGCCGGCCCCGGCCCGGTCGCGGCCGACGGCGCCACCTCCCACGCCGCCACCGCTCCCGACGCCACTCACGACCCCGGCGGTCCCGCCGAGGGGGAGGTCGTCGACGGCCCGGCCCGCCCCGGGGACGCCATCGAGTCGCCGGCCAAGGTCCTGCGCATCGGCACCATGACCAAGGAGTTGCTCGAGGAGGTGCGCCGGGCGCCCCTGGACGAGGCCGGCCGCAGCCGGCTGCGCGAGATCTACGAGACCTCGGTGCGTGAGCTGTCCGCCTGCCTCGGTGACGACCTGCGGGAGGAGCTCGACCGGCTCTCCTCGCCGTTCGAGAGCGCCTCGCCGTCCGAAGCCGAGCTGCGGGTGGCCCAGGCCCAGCTGGTGGGCTGGCTCGAAGGCCTGTTCCACGGCATCCAGGCCACGCTGTTCTCCCAGCAGATGGCCGCTCGGGCCCAGCTCGAGGAGATGCGCGACCGGGCCCTGCCGCCGGGCCCCGAGGCCCCCAGGCCGGGCACCTATCTGTAGCCACCGGGGCTCATGCGCAACTGGCGTCGACGTGGGATGCTGAGGTCGATAGCTGTCTGATTTGACCGATGAGGGGGGCAACACCATGAGTTACCAGCACAGTTGCAAGAAGGCGGGCGCCGAAGGGTGCAACTGGACGGTCCGGGCCGGCTCCGAGGAGGAGCTCAAGGCCAAGGTCGTCGCCCACGCCCAGAAGAAGCACGGTGTGAAGAACATGACCGACACGATCTACAACTACCTGCGAGACACCGCCCGGCAGTGAGACGCACCTGAGACGAGGCGGTCGGAGGAGCGCAGCGACCAGTAGCACCAGCGAGCACCGAAGCGCAGCGGAGGAGCGCAGCGACCAGTAGCACCGGCGGGGCCTGCCGTGGCAGAATTACAGCGGTGTCGTTCCCCCCCAGGTTGTCAACAGGTCACGAGGACCGCTCCGGTGGCTGAGGGCAGTTTCTGCCACCTCCACACCCACACCGAGTTCTCGATGCTCGACGGCGCCTCGCGCGTCGACGAGGTCATCGCCGCCGCTGCCGACGACGGCCAGCCCGCCATCGGCATCACCGACCACGGCAACATGTACGGGGTCCTCGACTTCTACCGGGCGGCGCGGGCCCGGGGTGTCACGCCCGTCATCGGCATCGAGGCCTACATGGCCCGGGGCAGCCGGCTCGACCGGCCCGTGCGCCGGGGCCGGGTCGACGACACCGGGGGAGAGGTGGGCGCCGGCGACAAGCTCTACTACCACCTCACCCTGCTGGCCGAGAGCACCGCCGGCTACAAGAACCTGCTCAAGCTGTCCTCGGCCGCCTATCTCAGCGGCTACTGGTACAAGCCCCGGGTCGACTGGGAGCTGCTCGAGGCCCATCACGAGGGTGTGATCGCCTCCACCGGGTGCCTCGGGGGAGTGGTGTGCCAGGCCCTGCTGCAGGGCGACGAGGCCGAGGCCACCCGGCTGGCGGCCCGCCTGCAGGACATCTTCGGGCGCGACAGCCTGTTCGTGGAGATCCAGGACCACGGCATCGCCGACCAGCTCCGCACCAACCCCCAGCTGATCTCCATCGCCCGCAGCCTGGGCGCGCCCCTGCTGGCCACCAACGACAGTCACTACACCCACCGGGCCGACGCTGTCTCCCACGACGCCCTGCTGTGCGTGCAGACGGGCGCCTCGATCGACGATCCCAAGCGCTTCCGCTTCGAGGGCAACGAGCACTACCTGAAGTCGGCGGCCGAGATGCGCCACCTGTTCGCCGAGGTGCCCGACGCCTGTGACAACACCCTGCTGGTGGCCGAGCGGGCCCAGGTCGAGATCGAGTTCGGCAACCCCGAGCTGCCCCGGTTCGAACTACCTCCGGGGTTCGACGCCGCCACCCCCGAGGAGGCCGAGGAGAACTACCTGCGCCACCTCACCTGGGCGGGAGCGGTCGAGCGCTACGGCGACCCGGTGCCCGCCGAGGTGGCCCAGCGCGTCGAGGCCGAGCTGGGGGTGATCGCCGGCATGGGCCTGTCCGGTTACTTCATCGTCGTCTGGGACCTCATCCGCCATGCCCACGAGGTGAACATCCGGGTGGGCCCCGGGCGGGGCTCGGCCGCCGGCTGCTGCGTCGCCTACTGCCTGCGCATCACCGACGTCGACCCCATCCGTTACGGGCTGCTCTTCGAACGCTTCCTCAACGCCGGGCGCAAGGAGATGCCCGACATCGACATGGACTTCGACGAGCGCTACCGGGGGGAGATGATCCGCTACGCGGCGGAGAAGTACGGGTCCGACCACGTGGCCCAGATCGTCACCTTCTCCACCATCAAGGCGCGCGCCGCGGTGCGCGACGCCGCCCGGGTGCTCGGCTATCCCTACGCCGTCGGCGACCGCATCGCCAAGGCCATGCCACCCCTGGTGATGGGCCGCGACACCCCCCTCGCCGCCTGCCTCGACGTCACGCCCGGCCACGAGGACGGCTACAAGGTGGCCACCGAGCTACGGGGCATCTACGAGACCGACCCCGATGCCAAGAAGGTGATCGACGTGGCCCGGGGCCTCGAGGGACTGCGCCGTCAGGACGGCATCCACGCCGCCGCGGTGGTGATCACCCGCGAGCCCCTCACCGAGTACCTGCCCGTCCAGCGCAAGCCCGAGGCGGGCACCGACGCTGCCAACGCGCCCATCGTCACCCAGTACGAGATGAACGGCGTCGCCGACCTGGGCCTGCTGAAGATGGACTTCCTCGGCCTGCGCAACCTCACCATCATCGAGCGGGCCCTCGACCTGATCGAGCGGTCGACGCTGGCGGCGCACCCGGACGCAGAGCCGGCTGCGTGCCCGAACGCAGAGGCGGCCCGCCCCGACATCGACAACGTCGCCCTCGACGACGAGAAGGTCTACGAGATGCTGCGCCGGGGCGACTCCATCGGGGTGTTCCAGCTGGAGGGCGGGCCGATGCGGGCGCTCATGCGCTCGCTGGCCCCGACCTCGTTCGACGACATCGGCGCCCTGATCGCCTTGTACCGGCCAGGGCCCATGGCGGCCAACATGCACAACGACTTCGCCGACCGCAAGAACGGTCGCAAGCCCATCGAGTGCCTGCACCCCGACCTGGCCGACGAGCTGGCCGACACCTACGGGCTCATGATCTACCAGGAGCTCCTGATGAAGGTGGCGGCCCGCTTCGCCGGGTACTCCCTGCAGGAGGCCGACAACCTGCGCAAGGCGTGCTCGAAGAAGATCCGGGCGCTCATCGCCAAGGAGCGGGAGAAGTTCGTGGCCGGCTGCGACGCCAACGGCTACGGCGCCGCCCTCGGCACCAAGCTGTTCGACCTCATCGAGCCCTTCGCCGATTACGCCTTCAACAAGAGCCATGCCTACGCCTACGGCATGGTGACCTACCAGACCGCCTGGTTGAAGGCCAACCACCCGGTCGAGTACTTCGCCGCCCTGCTCACGTCCATCAAGGATGACAAGGACAAGAGCGCCGTCTACCTGTCCGAGTGCCGCACCATGGGCATCCAGGTCCTCGTCCCCGACGTGAACGAGTCGTCGTCGGACTTCACCACCGTCGACGGCACCATCCGCTTCGGGCTGTCGGCGGTGCGAAACGTGGGCGAGGGACTGGTCGGCCTCATCGTGGCCGAGCGGGAGCAGAACGGGGCGTTCGCCGACTTCTACGACCTGTGCGAGCGGGTCGACCCCGGCGTCCTCAACAAGCGGTCGATCGAGTCGCTGATCAAGGCGGGGGCGTTCGACTCCTTCGCCCACCCCCGCCAGGGCCTGCTCAACGCCTTCGAGCGCATCATCGACCGCACGCTGGCCCGCCGCCGTGAGCGCGAGGCGGGCGTGATGAGCCTGTTCGGCGATCCCGCCGACGGTGGCGCCAGCCCCGTGCACGACGAGCGCGTCCCGATAGAGGCGGTCGAGTTCGACGACACCCGGCGCCTGGCCTTCGAGAAGGAGATGCTCGGGCTGTACGTGAGCAGCCACCCGTTGCTCAACATGGAGGGCTCGCTCAAGCGCCACGTGGAGTGCGTCATCAACGATCTCCGGGAGCTTCGCGACGGCGAGTGCAAATGGGTGGGAGGCGTGGTCACCGGACTGT
Source organism: Acidimicrobiaceae bacterium (assembly GCA_039649175.1). Lineage (GTDB taxonomy): Bacteria > Actinomycetota > Acidimicrobiia > Acidimicrobiales > AC-14 > DATAQC01. The sequence continues at coordinate 72,793 of JBBWZS010000110.1, read as the reverse complement.
CGCGCAAGTACACCAAGCGGGGCGACCTCATGGCGGTGTTCACCCTGGAAGACCTCAATGCCGCGGTCGAGGTGATGGTGTTCCCCCGCACCATGGTCGAGTACGGCTCGCTGCTGGCCGACGACGCCATCGTCTGCGTGAAGGGACGAGTCGACCTGCGCGAGGAGCCGCCCAAGCTGGTGTGCCTCGAGATCAAGCGGCCCGAGCTCACGTCCGACACCGACCCCCCCGTGCGTATCAAGCTCAGCTCCTCGAGCGTCACCGAATCGCTGCTGAGCCGGCTCAAGTCGGTGCTGGTCGACCACCCTGGCGGGTCGCAGGTGCTGGTGCACTTCGACCGCACGGTTCTGCGGCTCCCCGACGAGTTCCGGGTCGACTCCCGCAACGGCCTGTGCGCCGAGTTGCGGGTCTTGCTCGGGCCCAACGCCCTGGTGACCTAGGCTAGAGGGGCTCGCCGTGGCCTATCCGTGGAACACTGGAGTGCAGGAACACCGATGCCGCTCAAGGTCGATACCAAAGACTGCACCGCTCTCAGCGACTCCGAGTTGTCGGAGATGGCTGACCTGTGCGCGCAGGCCGATGTCGGTTGGGACGTCGGGCTGCTGTCCAAGCAGTGCGAGGAATGGGTCCTGGTCACCCAGGTCAGCGACAACGGCAGGCTGGCGGGGTTCTCGTTCTGCACCCTGGAGCGCATCGGGGGCACCCCGAGCGTGCTGGTGGGCTTGGCGTCGGTCCAGCGGGGCCCACGCTGTCAGGCGGTCCTGAAGGCCCTGGTGGGCGACCAGCTGCGCCGGGCGGTGCTGGCCTTCCCCGACGAAGACGTCCTGGTGGGCACCCGTTTCGCCACTCCCGCCGCCTTCGCCGCGTTCGCCGGCCTGGAGGACATCGTCCCCCGTCCCGGCCACAAGGCCACCGGTGAGGAGCGGGCATGGGCCAGGCGCCTGGCCAAGCGCTTCGGCGCCGAGGGACGGGTCGACGACCGCACCTCGGTGCTCGAGGGCACCGGCGATCCGGCGATCGTGCTCGACTTCGATTGCGACGGGACGGCAGCCGTCGACGACGACGTGACCACCTTCTTCGCCTCGCTCGACCGCTCCCGGGGCGACGCCGTGGTGGCCTTCGGGTGGGCCATGGCCGAGAGCCTCGCCGCCCTCGCCGACTGAGTCACCCGGCGGGTCAGGCCCCGGGGAGCAGGGCGGCGACCACCTTGTAGCAATAGCCCTCCTGCGGGGGGCTCAGGGCCACCAGCAGGCGTCGTACCCTGCGGCCCAGCACCGACTCGAGGTCTCGACTCGAGTACCGGGGCCAGCCGACGCCGTCGAGGCGGTTGGTCAGGTCGCGGTCGACGAGGGGCAGGTGGTAGCGCATCGACTGCCAGGTGAAGCGGCACTCGTACTGGTGGGCCTCGCGGTGCACCTGGGGCCCGGCGACGACGTCGACCAGGCTGAGCGAGGGCTGGTCGCCGTTGAGGGTCCAGTAGGGCACAACCGCGCCCGGGAAGCCCAGGAGGTTGCGGCGGCGCGGGTGATGGAGCGGCTCGAGCCAGCGCTCCGCCCGGCGCGGCGACAGCGCCCCGATGTGCTCCGGGGGGTGGTCGAGGTGGACGGTCTCGGGCCGGGAGGCGTCGATGGGATGGCCGGCGTCGGCGATCTGGGCGCTCACCACGTCGAAGGTGGCCAGCGGGCCCGGCTCACCGTGATATCGGGCGCGGACGAACGCACCCGAGTCGAGGTCGACCCCGAGGCATCCACCGGCGTCGGCCACCAGAACAAGCATTCGTAGTTCGGCCCCGACAACTTCGACCCGACACGAAACGGCTGCTCGCATACGCCAATCGTGACGCTCCCGACCAGCGAAATGGTGGATGGTCGCGTGAGCGGGAAAGCCCAAGTGACCCCGAGGCGACCCGAGTCTGGCAATCATGGTTGCCATGGAGCTGAGCGAAGTGCTGCGGCGGCGCCGGATGGTGAGGGATTTCGATGACCGTCCGATCCCCGCCGATGTCGTCGAGCGGGTGCTGGCCAGCGCGGTGAGGGCCCCGTCGGCCGGGTTCACCCAGGGCTGGGACCTCCTGGTGCTGGAAGGCCCGGAGCAGACCGGGCGCTTCTGGGCGGCGTCGGCCCCCGGCGACGGCGGTCGCGCCCGCTCCCGCTGGCCGGGGGTCGTGCGGGCGCCGTTGTTGGTCGTCGTCCTGTCGTCGGAGGCCGCCTACCGGGCCCGCTACGCCGAGGCCGACAAGGCCCACCTCGACGTCGGCGGCGGCGAGTGGCCGGTGCCCTGGTGGCATGTCGACGCCGCTTTCGCCTCGCTGCTGATCCTGCTCACCGCCGTCGACGAGGGACTGGGTGCCCTGTTCTTCGGCGTGTCCGACGCCGATGCCCTGCGCGCCGCGTTCGCCATACCTGCCGGTCACGCACCCGTGGGGGCCATGGCCGTGGGCTACGCACGGCCCGATCGTCCGTCGTCGTCAGTGGCCCGGGGTCGCCGCCCCTTCGATCAGGTCGTCCACCGCGGTCATTGGTGAGAGCCGGGTGTCACCCGGTGTGGCCCTTGCCGGACTATCCGACTACCGGCCTCGAAGTGGCCGCGACAGCCCCGGCTCGAGGCCCAACCGTTAAAGCTCGGCGACGGCGCACTCTCGCCTGTCAGTGACCGGAACATTGCGTTTCCCGTCGATCCGTAACAGGGAAGGAGGTTCGCCGGGACCGTACCGAGGAGGCGTAGCCCCGTCTCCTGAAGGGATCGTCGTGCTAGGACAGAACCCATGGAGGACCCAGGCTCAGAACTGGCGATCATCGAGCGGCTGCGCGCCGGCGACGAGGCTGCGTTCAGTGATCTGGTGCGCCGCCACCACAAGGCCATGGTTCACTTCGCCGAGTCGTTCGTGCGTTCGCGGGCCATTGCCGAGGAGGTTGCCCAAGACGCCTGGCTGGGCGTCATCAAGGGCATCGACCGTTTCGAAGGACGCTCGTCGCTCAGCACCTGGATCTTCCGCATCGTGGCCAACATCGCACGAACACGCGGCGAGCGCGAGCAGCGGACAGTGACCACCATGACTGTGGCCGCCGAGGCCGCCGACACCACTCCCTCTGTCCCGCCGGCCCGCTTCGCCGGCCGTGCCGGCCGCGGCGTCTGGTCCGAGCCGCCCGCCCCGTGGAGCGAGCTGCCCGACGAGCGCCTGCTGGCCCAGAGTACGTTCGACCGGGTCGCCGACATCGCCGCCGGGCTGTCGGAGAACCAGCGCCGCGTGTTCATCCTTCGCGACATGGAGGAAATGACGTCGGCCGAGGTATGCGGTCTGCTCGAGCTCAGCGAGGTGAACCAGCGGGTCCTGCTGCACCGGGCCCGCAGCCGGGTCCGGGCCGGACTCGAGGACGGGATGGGAAGCGTGACGCCGTGACGCCGCTGCGCCGGTGGCGCCGGCCGCAGATCGTCTGCCAGCAATGGGTCGAGATGGCGACCGACTACCTGGAAGGCGCGCTGCCACCGAGGCTCCAGCAGGCAGCCGACCGCCACCTGGCCGACTGTCCCCACTGCCGCGAGTACCTCGAGCAGATGCGCCTCACCATCACGGCGGCCAATCGGCTTGGCGACGAGGATGTGCCCGACGACGTCGTCGAGGCCCTCACGAGAGCCTTCGCGGACTACCGCCGACAAGGCGGGACCTAGGCACCCCGACCTACATCCAGCCCGGTCACGACGCGTGGGTCGTGGGCGACCAAGAGGTGGTCGGCGTCGAGTTCGACACCAAGACCGCCGCGACGTTCGCCAAGGAGTAACCGACGGGACGTATGTCTCGAGCGCCCCAAGACCTGTCCGGGTCGGGAGCCCCCCTCGGAGCGGAAGATCCGTGTAACGGCTGCGCCCGAGCCAAGACTGGAGATTGTGCCCGCCGTTTCGTTCACGAGCCTCGTCGTCGTGGCTGCCATCGCCGTGGCCGCCCCCATGGTCGTGGGTCTGTTCCCCCGGATCCGGGTGCCGGCGGTGGTCTTGGAGATCGTGGCCGGGATCGCCGTCGGCCCGCACGGCTTCGGCTGGGTCGAGATCGACCTACCCGTCCAGATCCTCGCCCTGCTCGGGCTGGCGTTCCTCCTGTTCCTCGCCGGCCTGGAGATCGACGTCCAGCGATTGCGGGGGCGCCTGCTCCGCCTCGCCGCTGCCGGCTTCGTCCTCAGCCTGGCGCTCGGGCTCGTTGCCGGTTTCGCCTTCCGCCTCACCGGGTGGGTCCGCTCGCCACTCCTTCTCGCCATCGCCCTGTCGGCCACCTCGCTCGGCCTCATCGTGCCCGTGCTCAAAGATGCCGGCCAGGCCGACACCGACCTCGGTCAGCAGACCATCGCCGCATCCTCGCTGGCCGACTTCGGGGCCGTGGTGCTGCTGACCCTGTTCTTCTCCACGAAAGCGACGGGCACGGGCACCAAGCTGTTGTTGTTCGGCGGATTCCTGCTCGTCGTGATTGCCGCCACTCTGGCTCTCACCCGACTCGGCCGGTCGATGCGCCTCGAGTCCGTGCTCGTCCGGCTTCAGGACACCACCGCCGAGATTCGAGTTCGCATCGCTGTCCTGTTGCTCGTGGCCTTCGTGGCCCTCGCCGAGCGCCTGGGCCTGGAGGCCATCCTCGGCGCGTTCCTCGCCGGGGCGATCCTCAACCTCGTCGACCGCGACGCGACCGGGAGTCATCCGCACTTCCGTCTCAAACTGGAGGCCATCGGCTACGGCTTTCTCGTCCCCGTCTTCTTCGTGACCAGTGGCCTGCGCTTCGACCTCGACGCCTTGCTCGCCAGTCCGAGCGCCTTCGCCCGGGTCCCGCTCTTTCTCGTCGCCCTGCTCGCCGTACGAGGGATCCCCGCCCTGCTCTACGCCAAGAGCGCCGGCCGGAGGAACGCGGTGGCCGCGGGCCTGCTCCAGGCGACATCGCTGCCCTTCATCGTCACCGCCACCGAGATCGGCATCCTGCTGCATCAGCTCACGCCCGTGAACGGAGCTGCCCTGGTAGGAGCAGCCTTGTTGTCGGTGGTGGCCTTCCCGCCCCTGGCCCTGTCCATCCTGCGACAGGCATCCGGGCCGGACGTCGACGACGCCCCGCCGGTGCCGGACGCGGGCCGAATGCCCCCATCGCCATGAGGAACCCCCGGGAGGAGGCGCGCGCTCGGGTAGGTGGCCGATTCGACGTGCGGTCGTGGGGCTTGTGCCCACCGGCTTCGACGGGACCGCCGGCGTGACGCGGACGAGGATGGACCGGTCGCCGTAACGTCTGGCCGGAACGAGAGACTGAACAGAGTCCGAGTGAAGGAGGAGACGTGTTCATACAGGTGATGGAGGGTCGGGTCGGTGACCGGGAAGGCCTGCAGGCCCAGTTGGCGGCGTGGATGAGCGACTTGGCGCCCGGCGCCGCGGGTTGGCTGGGGACCACGGCCGGCGAGACCGCAGACGGCGGGTTCCTTGCCGTCGTTCGATTCGAGTCGCAGCATGCGGCCAAGGCCAACAGCGGCCGGCCAGAGCAGGGCGCGTGGTGGGAGAAGACCGCGGCCACCTTCGATGGTGATGTCACGTTCATGGACTGCCCGGACGTCGACATCTTCGGCGCCGGTGGCTCCGACGACGCGGGGTTCGTCCAGATCATGATCGGTCACGCCGACCGAGCCGCCATCAAGCCGCTTGCCGACGAGCTCGACGCGGTGCTTCGCCGCATGCGCCCGGACGTGATCGGCGGTACTGCGGCCTGGCCGGGCGACGGGACCTTCGTCCAGACCGTCTACTTCACCAGCGAAGACGAAGCTCGGGCGAACGAGAGCGCGCCACCGATGAGCGACCAAGACCGTGCCGACGCCGAGCGCCTGATGTCGTTGATGCAGGTCGACCGCTACATCGACCTCCCGGACCCGATGCTCTACAGCCGCTGATGGCCGACCTGGTCGAGCTCTTCGAGCGGACGGTGACTCGCTTCGGCGGCCGGGTCGCCGCCATCGGTGACCGGTGGGAAGCCGCCACGCCCGACACCGAGTGGGACGTCCGGGCCCTCGTCAACCACGTCCTTTCGGAGGACCTGTGGGCCCCGCCGCTCCTCGCCGGGAAGACCATCGCCGACATCGGCAATCACTTTGACGGCGACCAGCTCAGGGATGACCCCGACGCGTCCTGGGCGAGCGCAGCGGAGCGGGCGATCGCCGCCGTGGGCGATCCCGGCGCCCTCACCCGCACCGTGCACGTCTCCTTCGGCGACATCTCGGGCCAGGAGTACGTGTCGCAACTGGTGTGTGATCACGTGATCCACGGCTGGGACCTCGACCGGGCCATCGGCACAGACGAAGAGATCGACGCCGACCTGGTGGACTTCGTCTACGACTTCCTCAGCCCCCAGGTCGACGGTTGGCGCTCCGCCGGGGTGTTCGGGCCCAGCGTGGAGGTGCCGGCTGGCGCCGGGCGCCAGGCCGAGCTCATCGCCCTGTCCGGACGGGACCCGCTCCGATGACGACCGGCACGGAGGGCGGAATGGCCAGTGTCACGGTCGGCGCTCCGGCTGAGGCGCTGTGGGACCTGGTCACCGACGTGACCCGTACCGGCGAGTGGAGCCCCGAGGCCACGGGCGGCGCCTGGATCGACGGGGCCACCGGCCCGGCGGTCGGCGCCCGGTTCAAGGGCACGAACCGCCGTGGCCGGACAAGATGGTCGACGACCTGCGAGGTCACCGCCGCCGCGCCAGGTCGGGAGTTCACCTTCGTCACCGGGCGCCCCGGCAAGCCCGAGACGGTGTGGCGGTACGTCTTCGAACCAGACGGCGACGGCGGAACCCAAGTCACCGAGTCCTTCGAGTTGGTGAAGCCCCTCGGCGCGGTCAGCAACTTCGTCACCCGGGTCACCACCGGCGTGAAGGACCGGCGCGCCGATCTGGAGGCAAACATTGGCGTGAGCCTGGCCAAACTCAAGGCGATCGCAGAGGCCTGAGCATCGATCGGTCAAATCCTGTAACGCTGCGGCTTCATGCGAGGACACAGTGTGACGGCCGGAGCGGTCGAGAGGTGGACCTGATGCGAGACGCGTCGATCGGAGGACAGCGATGACCGAGCTGACAGCCAAGCAGGAGGAGCTCTGCAGGCAGAGCCAGTGGGACTTCAGTGACCTGCGGGCGCTGTTCATCAACTGCACGCTCAAGCGATCGCCTGAGGTGTCGCACACCCAGGGGCTGGCCGACCGGTCGATCGAGATCATGCGCCGTCAGGGGGTGACCGTCGAGGTCGTTCGCGCCCTCGACCACGACATCGCAACCGGCGTGTGGCCCGACATGACTGAGCACGGGTGGGAGCGCGACGAGTGGCCGGCCATCTTCGAAAAGGTCATGGCGGCCGACATCCTCGTGCTCTGCACCGCCATCTGGCTGGGCGAGAAGTCCTCGGTGTGCACCCAGATCATCGAACGCCTCTACGGCAACTCGCACCTGCTCAACGACGCCGGCCAGTACCGCTACTACGGCCGTGTCGCCGGTTGCCTCATCACCGGCAACGAGGACGGGGTCAAGCACTGTGCCATGAACATGTTGTACTCGCTCCAACACCTCGGCTACGTCATCCCGCCCCAGGCCGACTCGGGATGGATCGGCGAGGCGGGACCGGGGCCCTCCTACCTCGACCCCGGCTCGGGCGGTCCGGAGAACGACTTCACCAACCGCAACACCACGTTCATGACGTGGAACCTGCTCCATCTCGCCCGGATGATGAAGGACGCCGGTGGCATCCCCGTCCACGGGAACCAGCGTTCCGAGTGGGACGCCGGGTGCCGGTTCGATTTCGACAACCCCGAGCACCGCTGATGGCCCGCACCGACATCGGGGCCGTGCCCGACCCTCCGATCGCCGAGAGCTCACTCAGAGCTGGGTCACCAACTCGTCGACGTCGGCGGTGGGCGCTGAGCACGTGTAGTCGCGACAGACATAGGCCAGGCCGTCTCGACGATCGGTGAACAGGGGAGAGGGGTAGGGCTCGCCCCAGGCCAGCACCGCCCCCGGGAGCCACCGGCGTTGCACTGCCGCCACCAGATCGGGGCGGTCGCCCATCACCGCTACCTCCACGATAGGAGCAGCACCGAGGTCGACGGCCCAGAGCAAGTGGCAGAGGGCGGACGGGTGGTCGGCCAGCGTGTCGGCCATGAGGGCGACGACGGTCTCTGCCTGCTGGCGGTAGCGATCGTCGCCGACCAGGGCCGAGAGGCGGTGAAGGGAGACGGCGGCCACCGCATTGGCTGACGGCAGTGCGTTGTCGAGCACGTCCTTGGACCGGGTGATGAGCCGCTCGGCGTCGGCGCCGGTCGTGAAGAAGCCGCCGTTGGTGGGGTCGGCGAACAACTCGATGAGGGCATCGGCCACCCACTGGGCCTCGGCCACCCACCGGGCCTCGCCCGTCGCCTCGCCCAACCGGGTGAAGGCGTCGACCAGGGCGGCGTAGTCGCCGGCATAGGCAAGGTGTTGCGCTTTCCCGACGTGCCAGGAGCGCAGCCACCGGCCGTCCTCGCGCCGCAGCGCCCGGAGGAGGAACTCCCCGGCGGTACGGGCGTCGGCCAGCCAGTCGGTTCGTCCCGTGGCCGCCGCCGCCTCGGCCAGGGCGGACACGAACAGGCCGTTCCATTCGGTGAGGACTTTGTCGTCGAGGCCGGGGCGGACCCGCGCCTCGCGTGCCGTGAACAGCGCCTGGCGGGCTCGTTCGACCCCCTCGGAGCGGGCCAGGTCACCACGCACGGGTCGGTGGAGGATGTTGGAGCCCGGCCCTGCCTCACCGGATGCTGCGCCGCCCGAGCCGGCGGGCTCGTGGAAGTTGCCGGCCTCGCTCACGCCCCACCACGTGGCCGCCTCGTCGGCATCGGGCCCGGCCACCGCCGCCAGCTCGTCGGCCGACCACACGTAGAACTTGCCCTCGACGCCCTCGGAGTCGGCGTCCTCCGACGAGAAGAAGCCCCCCTCAGGGTGGCGCAGGTCCCGCCGCACGTACTCGACGGTCTCGGTGAGGACCTGGAGGTGGCGCTCCTCGCCCGTGAGCTGCCAGGCGTGCAGGTAGGCCTGCACGAGCAGGGCCTGGTCGTAGAGCATCTTCTCGAAGTGGGGGACGAGCCACCGGCGGTCGACCGAGTAGCGGTGGAAGCCTCCGCCCAGGTGGTCGTAGATGCCCCCGGCGGCCATGGCGTCGAGGGTGGTGGTGGCCATGGCCAGGGCTTCGGGGTCGCCCGTTCGGGCGTGGAGGCGGAGGAGGACCTCGATGGTGTCGGGCTGGGGGAACTTGGGGGACCGTCCGAAGCCTCCCCACTGCGGGTCGAACGAGCCGGCGAGGGCGTCTCTGGCGGCGACGGAGGCCTCGGGGCCGGGGCGCCGGCCCCCGCTCGGGGCCAGGTCGCCCATTCGGCCCAAGGCGGCGCTGAGCTCGGCCGCCTGCTCGGTGACGCGGTCCCGCCTGTCGGCCCACGCCTCGGCCACCGCCCGGCACACCTCGACGAAGGCCGGCAGCCCGGGGCGGGCCTGGGGCGGGAAGTACGTGCCGCCGAAGAAGGGCTTCCCCTCGGGCGTGAGGAACATGGTCATGGGCCACCCGCCGTGACCGCTCATGGCCTGGACCGCCTCCATGTACACGGCGTCGACATCGGGTCGCTCCTCGCGGTCGACCTTGATGTTGACGAACAACTCGTTCATCACCGCGGCCGTCGCCGGGTCCTCGAAGGACTCGTGGGCCATCACGTGGCACCAGTGGCACGCGGCGTACCCCACCGACAACAGCACCGGCCGGTCCTCGGCCCGGGCCCGGGCGAAGGCCTCGTCACCCCAGGGGTACCAGTCCACGGGATTGTCCTTGTGCTGCTGCAGGTACGGGCTCGTCTCGCCGGCCAGACGGTTCATGGAACGAGGCTAGGACCGTTCAGCTCGGTTCTTCACACCACGGGCACCGCGGGTAGGCGCGCGACCCGGGACGCCCGCACGCTCGACAGCGCACGACGCCGATGCGCCCCCGCCGCAGCCGGGCCACCGCCGACCACAGCATGCCGCCCACGGCCACCACCAGCAGCACCTGGGCACCGTCGCCGACCAAGGCGTCGCTCATGCCCACGGCGCGCAACGACCGGTCACGACCACCAGGGACCTCACCAGGGCCGCGAACCTACCTGAGCCCCCGACACGGTTGATGGCCGACGGTCCGGGCGGTACCCTCCAGAGGAGCCGGCTGGGGATGGAGAGTGGTGTGAGCGACCAGTGAGAGGCGTCAGACGGGCCTCGTGGTTGGTCGGGCTGGTCGTTGTCATCCTGGGCGCCGCCGCCTGCTCGAGTGGCAGCGGGAAGTCCAGCGCTCCGACGACCGTTGCTGCCACCGCATCCACGGCGACGACCAGCGTCGCCAACCCGGCAGGCCAACCGACAACCACAACCACCGGCCTTTCGGGCACGTGGTCGGGCGACTACCGCCAGACCAGCCCCGCCGGCGCAGGTGGGACCTTTACCATCCTCTGGCAACAGGCCGGATCGGGCCTCACGGGAACCATCACCATCCCCGGCGCCTGCCCCTCGGGCTGTCCGATCACCGCGACCCTCGATGGCACCAAGGTCAGCTTCGGGCTGGTGGCGGGCGGAGCCGTCAACTACACGGGCACGGTCACGGGGACCACGATGGCCGGAACCTACGCCACGGTCGACACCGGCACCAAGGGCACTTGGACGGCGACCCGGACCGGGTGAGCCTCTGCGCTTGGCGACCCGGCAGGGCTCGCCGGGGCGCCTACTTGAACCAGATGCGCTGGTAGTCGCGGCTCTGGGGGTGCACGAGAAGGGCGACGAGGGCGACCTCGAAGAGCAGGTTGAGGATCTGGGTGCCGGCGATGGGGTTGCCCAGGTACCAGAACCGCACGGCGAACGGGGCGACGGCCATGACGATGCCGAGGATGTAGCCCCACTTACGCTCGTTGGCGATGCCGAAGGCGGCTGCCGGCTGGCCGACCACGAACACCAGGCCGAGGAGGCCGAGGGCGCCACCCACCAGCACGGCCAGGAACTCGAGAAGCCCGTTGAGGTACAGGAGGAACACGGCGATCTGCAGCGTCTGGGGCTGCGCGGGGTTCAAGAAGCGCTGCTCTGACATGGCCGACAGTCTGCCAGGCGGCGTGCTACGCCGGGTCGGACCCTTCGCCGCCTGTGGCGCCGAGGCCCGCCGGCGAGGAGAGAGGCGCGGCGAGAGGCGCGGTGAGCGTCCGAGCCGCCAGTTGGCCGCAGGCGGCGTCGATGTCGGTGCCGCGGTTGCGGCGGACGGTGGCGTTGACACCGAGGGAGCGCAGGCGGTCCCGGAAGGCGCGCACGCCGGCCGGGGGCGTCCCCCGGGTGAGGTAGCCGGGGGTGGGGTTGAGGGGGATGAGGTTGACGTGGGCGGCGAGGGGCCGGGCCAGCGCCGCCAGCTCGTCGGCATCACGGGCGCGGTCGTTCACCGAGTCGATCAGTGCCCACTCGAACGAGAGGCGCCGGCCCTTGGCCTCGTGCCAGGTCCGGCAGGCGTCGACCAGCACGGGCAGGGGCCACCGCCGGTTGATCGGGACGAGCTGGTTGCGCAGCTCGTCGTTGGCGGCGTGCAGGGAGACGGCCAGGTTGACGGGCAGGCTCTCGGCGGCCAGGCGCAGTATGCCGGGCACGATGCCCACGGTGGACACCGTGAGGTGACGGGCCGACAGGCCGAGCTCTCCGTGCAGCCGCTCCACCGCCGCCCAGGTGGCGGCGTAGTTGGCCAGCGGTTCACCCATGCCCATGAACACCACGTTGGACAGGCGCCGGGGCAGGGCGGCCCGTCGCGCCCGCACGACCTGCTCCACGATCTCGCCACCTGTCAGGTGGCGGCGGAAGCCCGCCTGCCCCGTGGCGCAGAAGCTGCAGGCCATGGCGCATCCGGCCTGGGAGGACACGCACACGGTGGCCCGCCCGGGATAGAGCATCAGCACCGTCTCCACCGACGAGCCGTCGCTCAGCGACCAGAGCCACTTCACGGTGTCGGCGCCCTCGCTCACCGAGGTGGCGGCCAGGGCCAGGCCCGGGGGCAGAGCGGCGGCCAGGCTGCGGCGCAGCGGTCCGGGCAGATCGGTCATCTCCGACGGCTCCAGCCCCTGGTGGAGCGCCCGCCACACCTGGCCGGCGCGGTAGGCCGGCTCACCGGCCAGCAGCCCGGCCAGGTCCTCCGCGCTCAGATCCAGGGGCACAGCCATCCCTCGATGATGGACCGCGGGTAGATTTGTCGCCACTGTCATGGCCCGCCGACCCGCCGACTCGCCCCCGCCGCTCCCCGCCGACGGCCCTGCCGCCGGTCAGTCCGAAGTGCGCCCCGAGCCGCCCGAGCCCCATCACCGCAACATCCAGGGGGGCACGGCGCGCGCCGCCGTCTTCGGGATCAGTGACGGCCTGGTGTCCAACGTCGCCCTGATCCTGGGCGTGGCCGCCGCCCACCCGGCGGCCGGGTTCGTCCGCCTGGCCGGTCTGGCCGGCCTCATCGGCGGCTCGGTCTCCATGGCGGCGGGGGAGTTCATCTCCATGACCGCCCAGAAGGAGCTCCTCGAGCGCGAGCTGGAGATGGAGCGCCTGGAGCTCAAGCGCCGTCCCGAACACGAACGCCAGGAGCTGGTACAGCTCTACCGGTCCCGTGGCATCGAGACGGCGGTGGCCGAGGACCTGGCCGAGGCCCTCATGCGCGACCCCAAGGTGGCCCTCGAGACCCACGCGCGCGAGGAGCTGGGGATCCACCCCGAGTCGCTGGGCGCCCCGGTCGCCGCCGCCGTGTCGTCGTTCCTGGCCTTCTCCGCCGGGGCCCTCATCCCGCTCCTCCCCTGGTTCTTCGGCACGGGGACGGCGGCGACCATCGTGTCCATGGTGCTGGGCGTGGTCTCGGCCCTGGCCGTGGGAGCGGCACTGGCCGGCTTCACCGGACGGCCGATGGCCCGTTCGGCCGGGCGTCAGCTGCTGTGGTCGGCGGTGCCGGCGGCGGTCACCTATGTCATCGGTTCGGCGGTGGGCGTGGGCGCCGGCTGAGCGTCGGCTTCGACGTCGGCGGTGTAGGCCCGGTCGACGTGGTCGACGGTGAAGCCGAGCCTCTCGTAGAGGTGCAGGGCAGGAGCGTTGTCGCCGTCGACGTAGAGCATGGCCGTCCCCAGGCCCCGGTCGGCCAGCCAGTTCAGGCCGGCCACGGCCAGCGCCCGGCCCAGCCCCAGGCCCTGGAAGGCGGGGTCGACGGCGATGACGTAGATCTCGCCCAGCGGCGGGTCGTTGTCGGGATGGACCTTGGTCCAGCAGAACCCGGCCAGGCGCCCGTCACGCTCGTGGAGAAGGAAGCCTTCGGGGTCGAACCACGGCTGGGCCTCCCGGTCGGCCAGGGTGGCGGCGTCCCACCCGCCCTGTTCGGCGTGCCAGTTGAAGGCGCGGTTGTTGACCTCCAACCACGCCTGCTCGTCCTGGCCGACCCGGAAGGGCCGCACCGCCAGCGCCGGCGACGGGGCCGTGTGCTCATGGTCGAGGGGCAAGGGGCGACGGAGCTGGCGCAGCTCCCGACCCCGCCTCAGCCCGACGGCTTCGGCGATCCGGTCGTGCTCGGGGCCGGGCTTGGGCACCCACAGGTGCACGTGGCCGCCGCCCTCGGCGCGCACCACCGCCAGCGCGGTGTGGACGAGCGTGGTGCCGATGGTGGGGTCGGTGTCGCGGTGGTGGGGGTCGACGACGAACTCGAGGGCCCAGTTGTGGCCCCGGCCGTCGCCCTGCCGGGTGAGCTGGGCGTAGCCGACGGGGTGGCTGTGCCCCGGCTCCCAGGCCACCAGCCCGGCGAAGCCGGCGCGCCCTCCGTGCACCAGGTCGAGCCACTGGTGCTCACCGAGGGGCGCATGACCGTCGACCTCGGTGGCCACGTCGAGCAACTCGGCGACGGCGGCGATGTCGCCGCGACCCATCTGGCGCTTCACCTCCAACTGGGCCACGGCGCCCGACAGTAGTGGGCCTAATCTGCGGCGGTGGGGAGGCCCCGTACGCCCCGTGGAAGGGCCCGACTGACCGTGGTCCGTCTCGCCGACGAGTACCCCGGAAGCGCGTCCGACCTGTGCGCTCTGCGCTTCGCCGACCCCTTCCAGCTCCTGACGGCCACCATCTTGTCGGCCCAGACCACCGATGAACGGGTCAACCTCGTCACCCCGGCGCTGTTCTCGGCGTGGCCCACGCCCGCCGACCTGGCCGCCGCCGACCCAAGGGACGTGGAGGAGCGCATCAAGTCCATCGGGCTGTTCCGGGCCAAGGCCCGGTCGCTGGTGGGCATGGCCACCGCCCTGCAGGACCGCTTCGGCGGAGAGGTGCCGGCGGCCATGGACGACCTGGTGACGCTGCCCGGTGTCGGGCGCAAGACGGCCAACGTGGTGCGCAGCGTGGGCTTCGGGCTGCCGGGGCTGCCCGTCGACACCCACGTCGGGCGCCTGGCCCGGCGGCTGGGCCTGACCGTCGAGACCGACCCGGTGAAGGTGGAGGCCGACCTCGACGGCCTGGTGCCGGCGGCCGAGCGCGGCGCCCTCAGCCTGCGTCTCATCCTCCACGGCCGCCGTGTCTGCCAGGCGCGCCGGCCCCGCTGCAGCGCCTGCATCCTGGCTGACTTCTGCCCCTCGGCGGTGATCGTCTCCGCGCCGTGAAGAATCGCGGCGGGCCGGGAACAAAAGTCCCGTCCGGTTGCGTTATCCTCAGCGAAGGGACCAGGTACCCGCCACCTAGGTCCCGCTGGCGGTCAACGGGTTCCGCCGCCCGAACCGCCCGCTGACGGCGCCCCTACGGGGCGCCGTCAGCCGCGTCCGGCCTCCCGCAGGGCATCGGCCACGGCGGCCAGCCGGCGAGCCGCCTCGGTGAGGGCCCGTTCCACCTCGAACAACTCCTGGGAGACGCTCAGGGCGCCCCGGCCTCGAGGCACCCGGTCGTCGTCGCCGGCAGCCGCCGCCTCGGCGATGGCGGCGACCCGCCGGACCAACTCGTCGACGCTGGCGGCCATGGACGACAGCTCCGAGCCACGGAATGCATCAGCATGTGCAGAGGTCACCGCTCGGGTCTAGCACCGGCCGCACCCAAGTAGGATTGGCCATCATGCTCACCCGTCTCGACCTGCGGGGCGCAGGTCGGGATCTCCGGGCTCGCCTTCCTCGCCCGGCCCAGCCCGGCGCCGGTCCTGTCGAGGCCGTGCGCCAGATCCTGGCTGCGGTGGCTGCCCGCGGCGACGCCGCCGTCCGCGAGTACACCGAGCGCTTCGACGGGGTGGCCATCGACGACCTCCGGGTGCCGGCGACAGAGCTGAAGGCGGCCCTGGAGGACACCCCGACCCCCCTGCGCCAGGCCCTGGAGGTGGCCCACGACGCTATCGCCACCTACCACCGGGCCCAGGTGCGCGTCGACAGTCGCCACGAGGGTGACGGCATCGTGGTCCGGGAGTTGCGCCGACCCATGGCCCGGGCCGGGCTGTACGCCCCCGGGGGCCGGGCCCGCTACCCGTCGACGGTGCTCATGACGGCGGTGCCGGCGCGCGAAGCGGGGGTGGGCGAGCTGGTGCTGTGCGTGCCGCCCGAGCCCGATGGCCGGGTCGCCGGCGTCACCCTGGCGGCCGCCGCCCTGGCCGGCGTCGACGAGGTCTACCGCATCGGTGGGGCCCAGGCGGTGGCGGCCATGGCCTACGGCACCGAGACCATCCGCCCCACCGACGTCATCGTCGGTCCCGGCAACATCTACGTGGCCCTCGCCAAGCGGGAGGTGGCGGCGTCGGGCCTGGTCGGGATGCCCTCGGGCTTCGCCGGGCCGTCCGAGGTGGTGGTCGTGGCCGACGAGACGACGCCGGTCGACTTCGCCGCCATCGACGTCATCGTGCAGGCCGAGCACGGGCCCGACGGGCTGGCCTGGCTGATCACCTGGTCCGATGAGGTGGCCGATGCCGTGGGCGAGGCGGTGAAGCGCATGGTCTCCGAGTCGCCCCGCCGGGCCGACCTCGAGGCCACCCTCGCCACCGGTGGCTACGCCGCCGTCGTCGACGGTCCCCGTGAGGCGATCGACGTCGCCAACATCATCGCCCCCGAGCACCTGCAGCTCATGTGCGCCGATGCCGAGGAGCTCCTGCCCCTGGTCCGCAACGCCGGTGCGGTGTTCTGCGGGCTGTCGTCGCCGGCGGCCATCGGCGACTACCTGGCCGGCCCCAGCCACGTCCTGCCCACCAACGGTTCGGCCCGGTTCTCCAGCGGGTTGCGGGTCGACGACTTCACCCGCCACCTCCACGCCGTCATCGTCGACGAGGCGGCGTTGGCCCGGGTGGCCCCCCACGTGGTGGCCATGGCCGAGGCCGAGGGGCTGTCGGCCCACGCCGCATCGGTGACGATCCGCGGCGAGGCCCTCGCCCGTGAGCCCCGATGACGGGGGTGCGGAGCGCGGGCTTGACCGTCCGTGACGACCTGGCCGGCCTGGAGGGCTACCACTCGCCCCAGGTGAGCGTCGACGTCCGCCTCAACACCAACGAGTCGCCCTACCCGCCGCCCGACGGCTGGCGGCAGGCCTTCCTCGACGAGCTGGCCACTGTCGCCTTCCACCGCTACCCGGACCGCCAGGCCGTGGCCCTCCGCCAGGCCCTCGCCGCGTTCCACGGCGTCCGCCCCGACCAGGTCTTCGCCGCCAACGGCTCCAACGAGGTCCTCCAGGCCCTGTGCCTGGCCTACGGGGGCAGTGGGCGCACAGCGGCGGTGTTCGAGCCGACCTACGCCCTGCACAGCCACATCGCCCGCATCACCGGCACCGACGTCGTCGTGGGGGCCCGCACCGGCGACTTCGACGTCGACCTGGCCGAGGCCCGTCGGCTCCTGGTGCGCAGCGACGCATCCCTCACCTTCTTGTGCTCGCCCAACAACCCCACCGGCACGGTCGACGCCCCGTCCACCACCGCCGCCGTCGTGGCCGCCGCCCCCGGCCTGGTGGTCGTCGACGAGGCCTACGGCCAGTTCACCCCCCGGTCGGCCATCGGCCAGGTCGGCGACGGCGTCAACCTGGTCGTGGTGCGCACCTTCTCCAAGACCTGGGCCCTGGCCGGTCTGCGCCTGGGCTACTGCGTGGCCCCTGCCGAGGTGGTGGCCGCCCTCGACGCCGTCACCCTGCCCTACCACCTCGACGCCGCCACCCAGGCGGGCGGGCGCCTGGCCCTCGGGTTCCGGGCCGAGATGCAGGAGCGCGTGGCCACCCTGGTGGCCGAGCGCGATCGCCTGGCCGGGGCCCTGGGCGAGCTCCCCGTCGACACGTGGCCCTCGGGCGCCAACTTCATTCTCTTCCGGCCCCGCCTGCGGCCGGGCGCCGCCGTGTGGGCCGGCCTGGTCGAGCGATCGGTGCTGGTGCGCGACTGCTCCACCTGGCCCCGCCTCGAAGGGTGCCTGCGGGTCACCGTCGGCACGCGCGAAGAAGACGACGCCTTCCTGGCCGCCCTGGCCCAGGTCTGCCGATGACGGCTCGTACCGCCACCCGTTCGCGGGTGACCAAGGAGACGTCGATCGAGATCGCCCTCGACATCGACGGGCGCGGGCAGGCAACCGTGGCCACCGGGCTCCCGTTCTTCGACCACATGCTGTCGCAGCTGGGCAAGCACGGCGGGTTCGACCTCACCCTCACGGCCGACGGCGACCTGGAGGTCGACGCCCACCACACGGTGGAGGACGTGGGCATCGCCCTCGGGGAGTGCCTCCGCGAGGCCCTGGGAGACAAGGCGGGCGTGCGGCGGTTCGCGTCGATGTCGCTGCCCCTCGACGAGGCCCTGGTCGAAGTGGCCCTCGACCTGTCGGGCCGGCCCTACCTGCACTACGCCATCGAGCCCGGCAGCGACCCCCTGGGCACGCCGCCGTTCGATCCTCAACTGGCCGAGGAGTTCTGGCGGGCCTTCGCCACGTCGGCCGCCCTCACGCTGCACCTCGACCTGCGCCGGGGCAAGAACTCCCACCACATCCTGGAGGCCTCCTTCAAGGCGGTGGCCCGCGCCCTGCGCGACGCCGTGCGGGTGGAGGGCTCCGAGGTCCCGTCCACCAAGGGCCACCTGTGAGCCTCGACGGGGACCAACTTTGATCGCCGTGCTCGACTACGGCATCGGCAACCTGCGCTCGGCCCAGAAGGCCCTCGAGCACGTCGGGGCCGACGCCCGGCTCACCGCCGATCCCGACGAGGTGGCCGCCGCCGACGGGGTCGTGCTGCCGGGCGTGGGCGCCTTCGGGCCGTGCATCGAGGCGCTGCGGGCGACCGGGCTGGAAGAGCCGGCGCGCCGGGCGGTGGAGGCGGGCACGCCCTTCCTCGGCATCTGCGTCGGCATGCAGATGCTCTACGAGGGGTCCGAGGAAGACCCGGCGACGCCGGGGATGGGCGTGCTCGAGGGTCGTGTCCGCCGCCTCCCCGACGGGGTGAAGCGGCCGCAGATGCAGTGGAACAGGCTCGACCGGCGAGCAACCAGTCCCATGTTCGACGGCATCGACGACCCCGCCTGGGTCTACTTCGTCCACTCCTACGCCCCCGAGGCGAGTGCCGACGTGGTCGCCACCTGTGACTACGGCGGCCCCGTCGTGGCCGCCGTCGCCCGTGGTGCGCTGTGGGCCACCCAGTTCCACCCCGAGAAGTCCAGCGCCACCGGTCTGCGGCTGCTGACCAACTTCGTGGCGGCGGCAACCGGCTCGGGCTGAACGCCGGGTGGAGCTGTTCCCGGCGATCGACCTGCGGGGCGGCCGGTGCGTGCGCCTCTACCAGGGCGACTACGACCGTGAGACCGCCTACGGCACCGATCCGGTGGCGGTGGCCCAGGCCTTCGCCGCGGCGGGGGCCCGGTGGGTCCACGTGGTCGACCTCGACGCCGCCCGCACAGGCGTGCCCGAGAACCGGGAGGTGGTGGGGGAGATCGCCAGAGCCGTGGCTCCGGGAACGGCGGTGCAGGCCGGCGGTGGTGTCCGCGACCACGCCGCCGCCGAGGCACTGTGGTCGGCCGGTGTCGCCCGCGTGGTGCTGGGGACGGCGGCGGTGGAGAACCCGGCGCTGGTGAGAGACCTGGCCGCCGAGCGCCCGGTGGCGGTGGGGCTCGACATCCGGGGCGGCGAGGTGGCGGTGCGAGGCTGGACCGAGGGCTCGGGGCGCACACTGGGCGACGTCCTGGCCGGCTACGCCGATGCCGGCGTGGCCGCCGTGGTGGTCACCGAGATCGACCTCGACGGCACCCTCGCCGGGCCCGATCTCGAGCTGTACGCCAGTGTCCTCGAGGCCCCCGGCGGCATCGACGTGGTCGCCTCGGGCGGGGTGGGCACCCTGGCCCACATCGAGGCCCTGGCCAGCCTCACCGCCGGCGGGCGCCGCCTGGCAGGAGCCATCGTGGGCAAGGCCCTGCACGACGGCGCCTTCAGCGTGGGGGAGGCGGTGGCCGCGTGCAGAGCGTCAGGGTGATCCCCTGCCTCGACGTCGATGCCGGCCGGGTGGTCAAGGGCGTGCGCTTCGTCGACATCGTCGACGCCGGTGACCCCGTGGAGCTGGCCGCCCGCTACGACGCCGAGGGGGCCGACGAGGTGGTGTTCCTCGACATCACCGCGTCGGCCGATGCCCGCCACACCATGGTCGACGTGGCCGCGCGGGTGGCCGAACGGGTCTTCATCCCCTTCACCGTCGGTGGGGGGGTGCGCAGCCCCGACGATGCCCGCCGCCTGCTGCGGGCGGGGGCCGACAAGGTGGGGGTCAACACCGCAGCGGTGATGCGGCCCGAGCTGATCACCGAGATCGCCCGGGAGTTCGGCAACCAGTGTGTGGTGGTGGCCATCGATGCCCGCCGCGTGCCCGGCCCCGACGGGTCGCCGGCCGGCTACGAGGTCTTCACCCACGGCGGGCGCACGGCGACGGGCATCGACGCCGTGGCATGGGCGGCGGACTGCGAGCGCCGGGGCGCGGGGGAGATCCTTCTCACCTCCATGGACCGCGACGGCACGCGCGACGGCTACGACCTGGAGCTGACCAGGGCGGTCACCGTGTCGGTGGGGGTGCCGGTGATCGCCAGTGGGGGAGTGGGCAACCTCGACCACCTGGTCGACGGCGCCCGGCGCGGGGGCGCCGACGCCGTGCTGGCGGCGTCGATCTTCCACTTCGGCGAAGCAACCGTCGGCGAGGCCAAGCAGCGGCTGGCCGAGGCCGGGCTGGTCGTCCGCCCGTCGTCGCCGGCGGCGGGGGGAGTTGGGGGTGGTGCCCGCCTACGATGACGTGGTGCCGTCCGTCACCCCCATAGGAGCCACCGCCGACGAGCTGGCCGGTGTCGCCTTCGACGACAAGGGCCTGGTGCCCGCCATCATCCAGGAGCAGGTCACCGGCGAGGTGCTGATGCTGGCCTGGATGAACGAGGAGGCGTTGCGGCGCACCCTCGACACCGGCCGCACCTGGTTCTGGAGCCGGTCACGCCAGGAGTACTGGTGCAAGGGTGAGACCTCGGGTGACCGCCAGTGGGTGCGCGCCGCGTACTACGACTGTGATGCCGACGCCGTCCTCGTGCTCGTGGAGCAGGAGGGTCGGGGGGCGTGCCACACCGGCGAGCGCACGTGCTTCTACCGGGCATTCGGCTCGAGTGCTCCAGCCGAGTAGGGCGGAGTTCGGTCGCCTGGCCGTCGACCACACCGTGGTGCCGGTGTGGCGGGAGCTGGCCGCAGACCTGGAGACGCCGGTTTCGGCCTACCTCAAGCTGGCCGGGTCCGGACCGGGCTTCCTGCTCGAGTCGGTCGAGCACGGTGACCGCTGGGGTCGCTTCTCGTTCGTGGGCCGCGGTCCCTCGGCCGTGCTGGTGTCCGCCGGGGGAGCCATCACTGTCGACGGGCCGCTGCCCGCCGAGGTCCCGCTCGACCAGGGGGTCCTGGTCGCCATCGAGGCCGTCCTCGGCGCCTACCGCTCGCCCACGCTGGAGGAGCTCCCGCCACTGCACGGCGGGGTGGTCGGGTACCTGGGCTACGACGTGGTGCGCGAGGTCGAGCACCTCCCCGACGTGCCCGCCGACGACCTCGGCTATCCCGACGCCGTGCTCGCCGTCATCGGCCAGCTGGCCGCCTTCGACCACTGGCGGCAACGGGTGTACCTCATCGACAACGTGATGGTGGCCGAAGGGGCGACCGATGTCGACCTCGATCTGGCCTATGCCCGGGCCGAGCAGCGGGTGGACGACCTGGCCACCGACCTGGGTCGCCCCCTCCCGTACACGCCCGCTGACCCGCCCTCGCCCGGCGACCCCCGGGTCGAGGTCAGGTCGACGGTCGGGCGCACGGGCTACTGCGGCGCCGTCGAGGCGGCCAAGGAGCGGATCCTGGCCGGAGACATCTTCCAGGTCGTGCTGTCCCAGCGGTTCGACTTCGACCTGGGCGCCGACGCCTTCGACGTCTACCGGGTGCTGCGCCAGGTCAACCCCAGTCCCTACATGTACTTCCTCCGGCACCCGACGCTGACGATGGTGGGATCGTCGCCCGAGCCCATGGTGTCGCTGCGCGACGGGCGCGTCATCTCCCGCCCCATCGCCGGCACCCGGCCCCGGGGCCGTACCGACGAGGAGGACCGCCAGCTGGCCGGCGCCCTGGCCGAGCACCCCAAGGAGATCGCCGAGCACGTCATGCTCGTCGACCTGGCCCGCAACGACGTGGGCCGGGTGGTGGAGTTCGGCACCGAGGTGGTCGACGAGCTCATGACCCTGGAGCGCTACAGCCACGTGATGCACCTCACCTCCCAGGTGTCGGGCACGATGCGGCCCGCGCTGGGGCCCATCGACGTCCTGCGGGCCACGCTGCCGGCGGGGACGGTGTCGGGCGCCCCCAAGGTGGCGGCCATGAAGATCATCGACGACCTCGAGCCCACCAAGCGCGGGCCCTATGCCGGGGTCGTGGGCTACTTCGACTTCTCCGGCAACCTGGACACCGCCATCACCATCCGCACCATGATGGTCGGCCCCGACGGGCGGGCCTCGGTGCAGGCGGGAGCGGGGATCGTGGCCGACAGCGACCCCGAGGCCGAGGACGACGAGTGCCACGACAAGGCCGCCGCCCTGCTCGCCGCCGTGCCCGCCGCCCGTCGTATGAAGGCGGCGGCACCCGCCGTCGACGGCCCGGCGCTGGCCGCCGGGTGATCGGCGAAGATGGCGCCCGACGACGAAGGAGCCCACATGGATGACGCCGCAGAGGCGGTGGCCGCCGGCTACGGCGCCCTCCGGGGGGCGGCCGGAGCTGTCGACCTGGCCCGCGACGTGGTGCGCGTGGCCGGTCCCGACTCCGCCAAGTTCCTGCAGGGACAGCTCTCCCAGGACATCACCGCCATCGCCACCGGAGCATCGGCGTGGTCGTTCCTGCTGGCACCGCAGGGCAAGGTCGTGGCCCTGCTGCGGGTCACCCGCGAGAGCGACGACAGCTTCCTCCTCGACACCGACGGCGGGTGGGGCGAGGCCATGGTCGAGCGCCTGCAGCGCTTCAAGCTCAGGGTGAAGTGCGACTTCGAGCCCCTGGCGTGGCGCTGCGTGGCCCTGCGGGGCCCGGCGGCCCACGATCTGGCGGCCGGCGCCGCCGCTGGTGCGTCGGGGCTGGCCGTCGACGCCGACTGGCCCGGCCTTCCCGGCGTCGACCTGCTGGGCGCGGCGCCGGCGGCTCCCGCCGACGCCGTGGCCTGCCCGCCGGCGGCCTACGAGGCGGTGCGCATCGAATGTGGCATCCCGGTGATGGGTCGCGAGCTCGACGAGAGCACCATCCCGGCCGAAGCCGGCGTGGTCGAGGCCACCGTGAGCTTCACCAAGGGGTGCTACACCGGCCAGGAGCTGGTGGCTCGCATCGACTCCCGGGGGGGCAACGTCCCCCGGCACCTCCGCGGCCTGGTCTTCGACGGCGCCGAGTGGGCCGCCGGCGCCGCCCCCCCGGTGGGGGCGGTGATCCGAGCCGGCGACAAGCAGGTGGGCAGCCTCACCAGCGTGGCCCGTTCGCTGACACTGGGGGCCCCGGTGGCCCTCGCCTATGTCGGCCGGGCGGTGTCGCCTCCCGCCGACGTGGATGTCATCTGGGAAGGTGCCTCGACCCGTGCCCGGGTCGAGATGCTGCCCCTCGTGACCTGATCCCGGTGGGGCCGGCCGACGCGGGGCGACAATCGGAGTGCACACCACCGACCGGGTGGTCGGGGTCGTGGTGTCGGCGCGTGGTTTCGTCGGTCGGCGTGGCCATGGCGCTGGCGTCGGCCTGCACGGGCTCGGGTTCGGGCTCGCGGGCCGGGGTCACCAAGGCCACGGCGACCACCGAGGCCCCCACGACCGTCGCCGAGGCGCCGACCACCACTATCGCTCCGAGCCCGCGGACCATCGACACCCTTCCCATCGCCCTGGGCCCGGGTCCGGCCCACGTGGGCGGCAGCGTCGTCGGCCCCGACGGCCCCGTCCCGGGGGCCGTCGTGCGGGTGGAGCGCCTCGTCGACGACGCCGCCGTCGCCGCCACCACCGTGCAGGCCGGTGCCGACGGCCGGTGGGCCGTCGACTCGGTGAACGGTGGGCGCTACCGCCTGCGGGCCTGGCGACCTCCCGACCTGGCCCAGCTCACGCCCGTGGTCGTCTTCGTCGCCGTCGACGACGTCAAGCCCGTGGACCTGGCCGTGCTGCGCTATCCCGGCGACGGCAACGCCGTGGCCAGGATCGTGCCCGAACCGCCCAAGGTGGGCCAGCAGGCGGTGTTGGCGGTTGGTGTCTCCAACGGTGGTGTCGACGCCGATGGCGTGCTCCACGCCCAGGCCCGACCCGGCCTCTCCGTCACCCTGACCCTGTCGGCCAACGTGGCCATCACCACGCCGACCGCAGTCGTCACCGACGCGTCGGGCAACGCCGGCTTCGGGATCGTGTGCAACCAGGCGGGGCCCATTACGGCCGTGGTCACCGTGGCCACCGCGCAACAGACGGTGGCGGTCCCCCCCTGCGTGCCGTGAAACCTTGATTACGAGGCGGGTGGATCAGCCGGCCAAGCGGGGAGGCTGACGACCACCCGGGTGCCGCCGCCGGCCCCGGCCACCGCCTGCACGGTGCCGCCCATGGCCTCGACCAGCTCGTGCACGATGGCCAGACCGAGGCCCGTGCCCACCTGGCGGCTCGGTGTGCGCGTCGACTGGTAGAAGGGCTCGAAGACCCTGGGCAGATCGGCCTCGGCGATGCCGGGACCGTCGTCGTCCACCCACAGCCGTACGCGCTCGGCGGTGGCCTCGGCACCCACGCCGATGCGCGTGCGGGCGAACTTCATGGCGTTCTCGACCAGGTTGGCCACCACCTGGGCCAACCGGTCCGGGTCGGCGGCGGCCAGCATCGTGGCCCGGTCGGGGACCGCCACCATGAGGCTCACACCCGCCCCCTCGGCCGCCGGGGTGAAGCCGGTGGTGGTGTCGCTCAGCACCTCGCCCACGTCGGTGCGGCGCACGTCGAGGGAGAACCGCTGGGTGCCCAGCTTGGCCAATTCGAGCAGGTCGGCCACCAGCCGTTCGAGGCGCCGGGACTCGACGAGGATCACCGCCGCCGCCTGCGGGGGGTCCGGCGCCCGATCGTCGGCCAGCGCCTCGGCGTAGCCGCGGATGGACGTGAGCGGTGTGCGCAGGTCGTGGGACACCGAGAGGAGGAACTGGCGTTCCAGGCCGCGCGACCGCTCCAGGCCGGCCGCCATGGTGTTGATCGACTCGGCCAGCGCAGCCAGGTCGTCACCGCCGGCGGGGTTGACCGGGACCCTCGCCGCCAGGTCGCCGGCGGCGATGCGCCGGGTCACCTGCTGGGCCGCCCGCAGGGGCCGGATCAAGCGGCGGCCGAGGCTGGCGGCGATGGCGGCGGCCACGGCCAGGGTGACGAGAGCCACGACCACGATCGGGCCCACCCCCCGGGTGCCGCCCGGGCGCCGGGTCACCACGACGACCAACAACACGTTGGGTGCGCCCGGCGCCCCGCCGGCGGGCGCCGCCGCGAACAGCAGGCCGCCGTGGTCACCCGACACCGTGTGGCCCTCGCGGAGGCGGCTGACGTCGAGGTCGCCGCTGGTCACGCCTCGGGGCAGGGTGGCGGGCCGGGGGCCAGCAAGCCCCACCATCACCACCGCCTGGTCCTCGAGGCGCAGCGCCGCCCCGACGGCGCGCAGCACGTTGGGCCTGTTCACGTCCTCGATCGACGTGGCCAGGCGTTGGGCCTGGTGCACCAGGTCGGCGCGGGTGCGGTTGCGCGTGTCGCGCCGGGCCAACAGCAAGGTGAACACGCTGGCCACGGCCAAGGCGCCGGCCACTACCGCCACCATGGTCAGGGTGATGCGACGGGTCATCGCCGCCTAGCCGAGCCGGTAGCCGACGCCCCACACGGTGGCGAGGGGCAGCGCATCGCCCAGCTTCTTCCGCAGCTGGCCCACGTGGACGTCAACGGTGCGTTCGTCGCCGAACCAGCCCGGTCCCCACACGCCGTCGAGGATCTGCTGGCGGGACAGGGCGAGGCCGGCGTTGTCGGCCAGGTAGCGCAGGAGGTCGAACTCGCGGGTGGCCAGGGCGACCACGTCACCGGCCACCCTGACCTCGCGCCGGCCGACATCGACTTCGACGGCGCCCACGTTGAGCACCTCGGGATCGCGCCCTCCACCCTCGGTGCGGCGCAGGATGGCCTTCACCCGGGCGGCCAGCTCCCGGGGGGCGAAAGGCTTGGTGACGTAGTCGTCGGCACCGAGCTCCAGGCCGAGGACGCGGTCGATCTCGTCGTCGCGAGCGGTGAGCATGATGATGGGCACGTCGCCGGCGCGGCGCAGGCGCCGGCAGATCTCCATGCCGTCGAGGCGGCCCGGCAGCCCGACATCGAGGATGACCAGACGGGGGGACTGGTCCCGGACGGCGGCCAGGCCGGACTCGCCGTCGGCCGCCTGGACCACCCGGAAGCCGTCCTGGCGCAGGTAGAGCTCGACCAGGTCGGCGATGTGGCGATCGTCCTCGACCACGACGACGGTTCCTGCCGCCGGCGGGCCACTGGTGCTGGCCATGGGATCCAATCGTCGCACGCCCGGGTGTTCGCCTACCCTCGCCTCCATGACGAGCGTCCTCGACGGGATCGTGGCCGCCCACCGGGCCACCGCCGCCGCCGACGACCGGCCCCTCGACGACCTCGTGGCCCGGGCGGGGGCCATGCCCGCGCCCCGAGCTTTCCGGGCCGCCCTGGCCCGTGGTGTTGCCGCCGGCGGGACGCCGATCGCCGTGATCGCCGAGGTGAAGCGGCGGTCACCGTCGGCCGGGCCGATCGCACCCGACCTCGACCCCGGTGCCCTGGCCCGGCGCTACGAGGACGGTGGTGCGGCCGCCCTGTCGGTGCTCACCGACGCTGCCTACTTCGGCGGTTCGCCCGACGATCTGGCGCGAGCTCGTCGGTCGTGCCCGCTGCCCGTGTTGCGCAAGGACTTCACCGTGTGCGAGGCCGATGTCTGCGACGCCCGGCTCATGGGCGCCGACGCCGTGCTGTTGATCGTCGCCGCCCTGTCCGACTCCGAGCTGACCCGCTTCCGGGCGCTGGCCGGCGACCTGGGCATGGCCGCCCTCGTCGAGGTCCACACCGACGCCGAGCTCGACCGGGCCCTCGCCGCCGGCGCCGATCTGGTCGGGGTCAACCGCCGTGACCTCGCCACCTTCGAGGTCGACCCGGGGCTGTCCGAGCGCCTGGCGGCGAGCATCCCCGACGACGTGGTGACGGTGGCGGAATCAGGGGTGCGCGGTCCCGACGATCTCGTCGGGCTGGCGGCGGCGGGCTACGACGCCGTGCTGGTGGGCGAGACGTTGGTGAGCGCCCCCGATCCGGCGGCCGCCCTGCGTCACCTGCGCCGCGCCCGATGACCGGGGTGGCGTCGCGCTGGACGCTGGCGCCCGACCGTGTCCCCGAGGCCTGGTTCAACGCCGCCGGCCACCTGCCCACGCCCCCGGAGCCGGCCCTCGATCCCCACACCCAGGCGCCCGTCGGTGCCGAGGCGCTGGCCCGCCTGCTCCCCCTGGCCCTGGTGACCCAGGAGCTCACGTGCGACCCGTGGGTGGAGGTGCCCGGAGGGGTCCACGACCTGTTGCGCCAGTGGCGTCCGACCCCGCTGGTGCGCGCCCGGAGGTTGGAAGCGGCGCTGGCGACGCCGGCTCGCATCTACTTCAAGGACGAATCGGTCTCGCCCACGGGGTCGCATCATCCCGTGACCGCAGTGGCCCAGGCGTACTACGCCAGGGCCGAGGGTGTCTCGCGCCTGGTCACCGAGTCGGACACGGGACGATGGGGGAGCGCGCTGGCCTTCGCCTGCGCCTTGGCCGGACTGTCGGCGGCGGTGCACACCGGGCCCGATGCGTCCATGGCCGAGCGGATCAGGATGGAGACCTGGGGCGCGTCGGTCGTCGCCGACCGGTCCCACGCGGGCGAGGCCGCACTGGGCGACGTGGCCGGGCGGCCCGACAGCCGGTTCGCGCCAGGCTCGGTGTTCAACCACGTGGTGCTGCACCAGACGGTGATCGGCCTCGAGGCCAGGGACCAGCTCGCACTGGCCGGCGAGGAGCGCCCCGATGTCGTGATCGGCCACTGCGGCGGCGGGTCGAGCCTGGCGGGCATCGCCCTGCCGTTTCTCGAAGACGACGAGGTGCGCCTGGTGGCGGTCGAGCCCTCCTCGTGGCCCGCCCTCACCTCGGGTCGCTTCGGCCACGTTCCCGGCGACGCCGGCGGCCTCCTGCCCCTGATGCCCATGTACGCCCTGGGGCCCGACTCGGCGGCGCCGGCGCTCAACGTCCCGAGCATCCACTCCGGGGGCATCGCCCCCATCGTGTGCGAGCTCGTGCGGCGGGGCCGTATGCAGGCGGTCGCCCATCCCCTGGCCGGGGTGCTCGAGGCGGCGGTGCAGTGGGCCAGGGTCGAAGGCCCCGTTCCCGCACTGACGACGGCCCACGCCCTGCGGGCGGTGGTGGACGAGGCGCTGCTCGCCCGCGAGGACGGCGCCGGGCGGGTGATCCTGTTCCCGTGGGTGGGCCACGGCGTGGCCGATCTCGGCATCTACGGCGCCTTTCTCAACCGCCAACTCGACTGACCGGCGAGCCGGCACGCCCGCCGGGTGCGCCGGTTGGGGCACCGCTCGTTGTACCGTCGGGAGGGTGTTCGTGAAGATCTGTGGCACCACCAGCGAGGAGGACGCGCTGCTGGCGGTGGCCATGGGCGCTGACGCCGTCGGTTTCGTGTTCGCCCCCTCGCCCCGCCAGATCACGCCCACGCGCGCCGGCGACATCGTCAAGCGCCTCCCGCCCGAGGTGATCACCGTCGGCGTGTTCCGCGACGAGACCCCCGCCCGGGTGGTGGAGGTCGTCAACACCTTCGGCCTGCGCGGGGCCCAGTTGCACGGCCACGAATCGGCCGAGACGGCGCGCTGGGTCAAGGAGCGGGTGCCCTTCGTGATCCAGGCCTTCCCGGCCGGTGGCACGGCGGTGCTGGGCGCCCGTGACCACGGCGTCGACGCGGTGATGATCGACGCCCCCACGCCCGGCTCGGGCGAGGTCTTCGACTGGTGCCTGGCCGACGGCGTGCCCGACGGCATGCGCCTGGTGCTGGCCGGGGGGCTCACCCCCGACAACGTGGGCGAGGCCATCGCCCGGGTCCATCCGTGGGGGGTCGACGTGGTCACCGGGGTGGAGAGCTCGCCCGGGCACAAGGACGCCCTGCGCCTGCGGGCCTTCATCGTCGCCGCCAAGGCCACCGTCGAGGAGGGCTACGACCCGGTGGACGGGCCACCCTACGACTGGCAGGACACCGGGGTGTGAGCCCCGAGACCCCGGCGCCCGGAGCCACCACACCCGACGCCCCCCTCATGGCCGAGCCCGGCCCTCGAGGCCGCTTCGGCGAGTTCGGCGGGCGTTACCTGCCCGAGTCGTTGGAGCCGGCCTGCGCCGAGTTGGAGGCGGCGTTCGTCGAGGCGTGGGCCGACCCCGCCTTCCACGCCGCCTATGAGGGACTGCTGGCCGACTACGGCGGCCGGCCCACGCCCGTCACCGAGTGCCATCGCCTGTCCGAGCGCCTCGGCGTCCGCCTCCTGCTCAAGCGGGAGGACCTGGCCCACACCGGGTCCCACAAGCTCAACAACGTGATCGGCCAGACCCTGCTGGCCCGGCGCATGGGCAAGCAGCGGATCATCGCCGAGACAGGGGCGGGACAGCACGGCGTGGCCACCGCCACCGCCGCCGCCCTGTTCGGCCTCGACTGCACCGTCTACATGGGTGAGATCGACGTGGCCCGCCAGGCGCTCAACGTGTTCCGTATGCGCCTCCTCGGGTCGCGCGTCGTCACCGTGACGTCGGGGAGCCGGACCCTGAAGGACGCCATCAACGAGGCGCTGCGCGACTGGGTGGCCAGCGTGGAGACCACCTACTACTGCATCGGCTCGGTCATGGGCCCCCATCCCTACCCGTGGATGGTGCGGGAGCTCCAGCGCATCATCGGCACCGAAGCCCGAGCCCAGTGCCGGGCCCTCCTCGGCGGGTCCGACCCCGACGTGGTGGTGGCCTGCGTCGGTGGGGGGTCCAACGCCGCCGGCACCTTCGCCGGTTTCGTCGACACCGAGGCCCGCCTGGTCGGTGTCGAGCCCGAGGGCGGTGCCGCCGTCGGCCGGGGCATCCCGGGGGTCGTGCACGGGTCGAAGTCGTTCCTGCTCCAGGATGAGCACGGCCAGGTGAGCGAGGCCCAGTCGATCTCGGCCGGCCTCGACTATCCCGGCGTCGGCCCTGAGCATGCCTACCTGGCCTCCCTCGGCCGGGCCGGCTACCAGAGCGCGGCCGACGACGAGGTGGTGGCCGCCTTCCGGCT
Source organism: Acidimicrobiaceae bacterium (assembly GCA_039649175.1). Lineage (GTDB taxonomy): Bacteria > Actinomycetota > Acidimicrobiia > Acidimicrobiales > AC-14 > DATAQC01. The sequence goes on along the minus strand of JBBWZS010000110.1, from coordinate 42,950 downwards.
CCTCTCCGAGACCGAGGGCATCATCCCCGCCCTCGAGCCCGCCCACGCCCTGGCCTGGTTGATCCGGGCGGCGGCGTCGGGCGATGTGGCCCCCGGCTCCACCGTGTTGCTCACCCTGTCGGGCCGGGGCGACAAGGACGTGGCCCAGGTCATGGACCTGCTCGGCGACCTGTCCGGGTGAGCCTCGTCGGGTCCTGTCACGTGGCCGGCCCCTCCCACCGCCTTGCCGGCGGCGGGCCCCTCCCCACGTGCCACCCGCCTCGGGAGTGGGAAGTCGCCGCCCTTCAGGCGACCTTTTGCCCATGAGCCTGGAGTCGCTCCGGGAAAAGCGCGACGCCGGGCGCAAGCTGCTCGTCCCGTATGTGACGGGCGGCCTGGGCGCCGACTGGCTCGACGTGGTGCGGGCCGTCACCGCCGCCGGCGCCGACGCCGTCGAGGTGGGCATCCCGTTCTCCGACCCGGTCATGGACGGTCCCGTCATCCAGGCGGCCTCGGCCCAGGCCCTGGCCGCGGGGGCGACCCCCGGGGCGCTGGTCGCCGCCCTGGCCCGGGCCGACATCGGCATCCCCATCGTGGTCATGACCTATTACAACCTGATCTTCCGGGCCGGCCACCGCCGCTTCGCCCGGTCCCTGGCCGAGGCGGGCGTGGGCGGGGCCATCCTGCCCGACCTCCCGCTGGAGGAGCTGGGCGACTGGGCCCGGGCCGCCGACGACGCCGGGGTGGCCACCATCCTGCTCGCCGCCCCCACCACGCCCGACGACCGCCTGGCCGCCCTCTGCGCCCGTTCCCGGGGCTGGATCTACGGCGTCGGCCTGATGGGCGTCACCGGCGAGCGCGACACGCTGGCATCGTCGACCGCCCTCATGGGGGCCCGGCTCAAAGCGGTCACCGACCTGCCGGTGCTGATCGGGGTGGGCGTCTCCACCCCCGACCAGGCCGTCGAGGCGGCGGCGTCGGCCGATGGCGTCATCGTGGGGTCGGCTCTGGTGCGGCGCCTGCTCGAAGGGGCGGGACCCGACGGCGCCGCCGCCTTCGTGGGCGAGCTGCGCGCCGCCCTCGACGCCGGGATGTAACGAACCCGACAGCTGGAGGGTCGTACCTGGGCGCAGGCGGGGCTGGGGCCCCCTGGCCGCCGCGGCTGTCGCCATGCCTGCCGATCCGCAGTCACCTCCCGTCTCGGATGTAACGGCCCGGTACCGGCAGCAGTCTCATCTGGGTGCGTCTCGCCGTGCTGTTCCCCGGCCAGGGGACCCAGGTACCCGGAATGGGTGTGCCGTGGCGCGATCATCCTGCCTGGACGGTCGTCGAACGGGCCGAGGAGGCCGTGGGCCAACCCCTCGGTGACCTGCTCCTCACCGCCGGCGCCGACCAGCTCGGGCGCACCCGTGAGGCCCAGTTGGCGGTGATGCTCGTGTCGCTCATGGCCTGGGAGGCCGTGCGTGACGTGGTCGGCGAGCCCGTGGCTGCCGCCGGGCACTCCCTGGGCCAGGTCACCGCCCTGGTGGCCGCCGGCGCGCTGTCGGTCGAAGACGGGGTACGCCTGGCCGTGCGGCGGGCCGACTGCACCCAGGCCGCCGCCGATCGCACCGGCGGACGGATGGCTGCCCTGATGGGCGCCACCGTGGAACAGGCTGCCGAGTCGTGCCGGCCGGCGCCGGAGACCGACCAGGCATGCTGGATCGCCAACGACAACGCTCCGGGTCAGGTCGTGGTCGGGGGCACGCCCGACGCCCTGGAGGCGGCCTGCACCCGTGCCCGTGAGCTCGGTGTCCGCAAGGTGCTGGCCCTGAACGTGGGCGGTGCCTTCCACACCCCGCTCATGGCCTCGGCGCGCGACGAGCTCGAGCCCGAGCTGGCCGCCACCACCTTCGCCGTGCCCGCCTGGCCCGTCGTGTCCAACGTCGATGCCTGCGCCTACCACGACGCGGCGTGGGCGCCCCGCCTGGCCGACCATCTGGTCCGGCCCGTGCTGTGGCGTGACTCGATGACCGCTCTGTCCGACATGGGTGCCGCCTCGTTCGTCGAGGTCGGCCCCGGCTCGGTGCTGGGTGGCCTCGCCCGGCGCACGCTGCCCGGACGCATGGTTCGCAACGTTGCCGCCCCTGACGACGTCCCCCCCCTCCTGGAGGTTGCCTAGACATGGATGTCGCCCAGCTGCACGCACAACGGTCTGCCGACAGCTCGCAGGAGGCGCACCTGTCCCACGGCGAGGGCCTGGCCGTCCCCGAGCGGGTGATCCTCGCCCCGATCGCCGGCAGCTTCCGGCCCGTCGCCGAGGCGCCCGGCGAAGGTGACAGCGCCGACATCGACGCCGAGCAGGTCATCGGCTTCGTCGAGGGCCAGGGCCAGTCGGCCGCCGTGCGCAGTCCCTTCGGGGGGCTGCTCATGGGCCTGCTCGCCCACGCCGGGGAGCGGGTGCGCGAGGGTCAGCCCGTCGCCTGGCTCCGGGTGGCCTGAGCGGATCCTGTTGGCATCCCGACATGGCCCTGTCGTCCCGCCACCGGGCCGACCCTGCCCTATGCTGAGCCGATGAGCCAGGGCTGGAGCCCGGCGAACGTCCCGTCGACGCCGGCCCACCGGTTCCGGCCTGCCCCCGGCGGCGCGGCGGCGGTGGCCGGCTGGGGAATCGCCGTGCCGGAGCGCGTCGTCACCAACAAAGAGCTCTCCGAGCGCATCGACACCAACGACGAGTGGATCGTCGACCGCACCGGGATCCGCGAACGCCGGGTGGCGGGCCCCGGCGAGACGACTGCCTCCCTCGCCATCGAGGCAGGTGCGGCGGCCATCAAGTCGGCCGACCTGAGCCCCGGCGACGTGGGGTGCTGCATCGTCGCCACCTGCACGCCCGAACAGCCCATCCCCGCCACCGCCTCGTTCGTCCAGGAGGGGCTGGGCCTGCGGTGCGGGGCGTTCGACCTCGACGCTGCCTGCGCCGGCTTCGTGTACGCCCTCGTGGTGGGAGCCGGCCTGCTGTCCACCGGTGGCCTCGATGCCGTGCTCGTCATCGGGTCGGAGACGCTGTCCCGGGTCGCCGACTGGGACGACCGGTCGACGTGCGTGCTCTTCGGCGACGGAGCCGGGGCCATCGTGCTGGTCTCCGACCGGCTGATGCCCGGCCCCACCCATCCCTCGGGGGCCCCCGCCGACGGCCCCGGCCTACTGGCCTGGGACCTGGGCTGTGACGGCTCCGGTGCGTCGTTGCTCCAGGTGGAGGCGGGGGGGAGCCGCATGCCCACCAGCCCCGAGACCATCGCCGGCGGCCATCACTGGCTGAAGATGGAGGGCCAGGAGGTCTTCCGCCGTGCCGTCCGCACCATCGTCGAGTCGGCCGGCGCCACCCTGACCCAGGCCGGCATCGACGCTTCCGAGGTCGACCTGTTCGTTCCCCACCAGGCCAACTCCCGCATCATCGACGCCGCCGCATCGCGACTCTCCATCCCCCCCGAGCGCACCTTCGTCAACATCGACCGCTACGGGAACACCTCGGCGGCCTCCATCCCCATCGCCCTGGCCGAGGCGGCCGACGCCGGGCACCTCCAGCGGGGCGATCTGGTGCTGCTGTCGGGTTTCGGCGCCGGCATGTCGTGGGCCAGCGCCCTGCTGCGTTGGTAGGGGCGCCAGCCGTGGGGGGGAGGGTCGCGCTGGTCACCGGGGCATCGCGGGGCATCGGCCGGGCCTGTGCGGTGGCCCTGGCCGCTGACGGGCACCGGGTGGGGGTGTGCTTCGGCCGCGACGAGGCAGGGGCAGCCGACACCTGCGCTGCGGTCAGCGCCGCCGGTGGCGAAGCCGTAGCCGTGCAGGCCGACGTGGTCGACCCGGCGGCAGTCGACGCCGCCTTCAGCCAGGTCGAGGAGGCCTTCGGGCGGGTCGAGGTGGTGGTCGCCAATGCCGGCATCACCCGCGACGGATTGCTGTTGCGCATGGACGACGCCGCGTGGGGCGACGTCCTGCGCACCAACCTCGACGGCGCCTTCCACACCATCCGCCGAGCCGCCCCGGGGATGTTGCGGGCCCGGTTCGGTCGCATCGTCGCCGTGGGCTCGGTGACGGGTCTGTCGGGATCAGCGGGCCAGGCCAACTACGGCGCCGCCAAGGCCGGCCTCATCGGCCTCACCAGGGCGGTGGCACGGGAGCTGGCCAGTCGCAACGTCACCGCCAACGTCGTGGCCCCGGGGCCCATCACCACGGCCATGACCGACGCCCTCGGAGACGATCGTCGCCAAGCGATGACAAGCCAGGTACCGTTGGGGAGATTCGGCACCGCCGAGGAGGTCGCCGCCGTGGTCGCCTTCCTCTGCTCGGACGCGGCAGGCTACGTCACCGGCGCGGTTCTGCCGGTCGACGGCGGCCTGGGCATGGGTCACTAGAACGCCGTCAGGTAACAGATCGCCATCATGAGCACCGCCGCCATCAGCACCGCCGCCATCAGCACCGCCACCATCAGGAGGACGTGAAGAGTATGGACCGCACCGAAGTCCTCGACAAGATCGCCGACGCCGCCGTGGAGGTGCTCGGTGTCGAACGGTCACTGGTCACCGAGAACGCCAGCTTCAAAGACGACCTCGACGCCGACAGCCTCGACCTGGTCGAGTTCGTCATGGCCGTCGAGGAGCAGTTCGACATCTCCATCCCCGAGGAGAAGCTCGAGGGCATCGGCACCGTCGGCCAGGCCGCCGACCTGGTGATCGCCGCCCAGTCCGCGCCGGCTCCGACGGCGGCGGAGTCGGGGTCGGCGGGGTGAACGTGCCGGCCCGACACCGGGTCGCCATCACCGGTCTGGGCGTGAAGTCCCCGGCCGGGTGCGACCTGGACAGCTTCTGGTCGACGCTGGTCGCCGGCCGGTCGTGCGCCGCTCCCATCCGGCGCATCGATGTGTCCGCCCTGCCGGTGGGCTTCGCCTGCGAGATCCACGACTTCGACCCCGAGGCGTATCTCGGCTACAAGGAGGCCCGGCGCACCGACCGGGTGGCCCAGATCGGCTTCGGCGCGGCGGCCGATGCGTTCGCCAGTGCCGGCGAGCTGGCCGTCGATCCCGCCCGCTGCGGCGTGGTGTGCGGCACCGGGGTCGGTGGTCTCATCACCCAGGAGGAACAGGAGCAGGAGCTCTTCTCCCGGGGACCGTCGCGCGTCTCGCCGTTCCTCGTCCCCATGATGATGGCCAACGCCACTGCCGCCACGGTGGCCATGAAACTGGGCTGGACGGGCCCCAACTTCTGCATCGCCACCGCCTGCACGGCTGGCACCCACGCCCTGGGCGAGGGGTCCCGGCTGATCCGCGACGGCAGCGCCGACGTGGTCCTGGCCGGGGGCACCGAGGCGTGCCTCACGCCCATCGCCCTGGCATCGTTCGCCCGCATGGGCGCGTTGTCCACCCGCAGCCACGAGCCCGAGCTGGCGTCCCGGCCCTTCGACGTCGCCCGCGACGGCTTCGTCATCGGCGAGGGCGCCGCCTTCCTGGTGCTCGAGGAGTGGGACCGGGCCGTCGCCCGCGACGCCGCCATCTGGGGAGAAGTGGTGGGGTACGGCCGCAATGCCGACGCCTATCACGTCACCGCCCCGTCGCCCGGAGGCGTGGGCGCCGCCGCGTGCATGCAACTGGCGCTGGCCGACGCCGGCCTCGAGCCCTCCGACATCGGCCACGTCAACGCCCATGGCACGTCGACCGAGCTCAACGACGCCGCCGAGGCCGAGGCCATCCTCAAGGTCTTCGGCGAGAACGGGCCCCCGGTGACCTCGGTGAAGGGGGCCATCGGCCACCTCATCGGCGCCGCCGGTGCGGTCGAAGCGGTGGCGTCCCTCCTCGCCCTTCGCCACGGCGAGGTGCCACCCACGGTCAACCACGAGCGCGCCGACCCCGAGATGTCGATCGACATCGTGGCCGGCTCCCCCCGGAAGCTGGCGCCCGCTCCCGTGGTGTCCAACTCGTTCGGCTTCGGAGGACACAACGCCTCGTTGGTGCTGGCGCCTCCTCCCGCATGAGGCCAACCTGTTGACGGGGCAATGACCGACGGGCCCCAGCTCGGCGATGGGGCACCGGGCCCTCTGAGCGGGGTGGCGGGCCCGAGCGGCCCTCTGAGCGGGGTGGCCGTCGCGGTGGCGGCGGGGCGGGGCGCCGGGGTGAGTGCCTGGTTGACCGACGTCGAGGGGCGACAGGTGGCGTGGTTCCGCCTGGCCGGCGGGAAGCACCGGGGGGCCATCGGACCGGCCGAAGGCGAGGTCATCGACCGCCTGGTGTGCCTGGCCCTCGACCTCGGCCTGCCCATCGTCGGCGAGCTGTCCACCGCGGGTGCCGACGTCTTCGAGGGCATCCCGTCGCTGCACGCGTGGGGCCGGGTGGCGGCCTCGTTGAGCCGGGCCTCCGGTGCCCTCCCCATCATCTTGGCGGTGGTGGGGCCGTGTGTCTCGGGCCCGGCCCTGCTCCTCGGTCTGGCCGACCACGTGGTGATGACTGTCGATTCCTACGCCTATGTCTCGGGTGCCCAGGCGGTCGCCGACTTCACCGGGGTGACCACCACCAGGGAGGCCCTGGGCGGCGCCACCGTGCACTCCACTGTGAGCGGGGTGGCCTCCCTCGTCGTCCAGGACGACGACGAGGCCCGCGAGGCGGTGCTCGACCTGTTGTCGTACCTGCCCTCCAACTACCTCGAGAGCCCGCCGGTCACCGCCTGCGCTGATCCTGTCGATCGTTCGTGTCGAGCGGCGGCCGAGGCGGTGCCCTCCCGGCCCATGGCCTCCTACGACATGCGGGTCGTCGTCGGCGACGTGGTCGACCACGAGTCGTTCCTCGAGGTGCGGGCCGGCACCGCGGCGAACGTGGTCACCGGTTACGCCCGCCTCGGGGGCGTCCCCGTGGGCGTGATCGCCAACCAGCCGTCACAGAAGGCGGGCACGCTCGACATCGAGGCGGCCCGCAAGGCGGCGCGGTTCGTGCAGGCGTGCGACGCCTTCGGACTGGCACTGATCACCTTCGTCGACAGCCCGGGTTTCCAGCCCGGCCGCGACATCGAGTGGCGGGGGATGATCCGCCACGGGGCCCAGCTGGTCCACGCCTACGCGGCGGCCACCGTCCCCCGCCTGTGTGTGGTGGTGCGCAAGGCCTACGGCGGCGCCTACATCGTGATGGACTCGCGCGGCCTGGGCAACGACTTCTGCGTGTCGTGGCCGGGCGCCGAGATCGCCGTCATGGGGGCTCCCGGGGCGGTCGCCGTGCTCCACGGCCGGCGTCTGGCCGAGGTCGACGACGACGACGACCGGGCCCGTCGCCAGGCCGAGCTCGAGTCCGAGTACGCCGAGCGTCACTGCACGCCGGCGGTGGCCGCCGAGCGGGGCTACGTCGACGAGGTCATCGATCCTCACGACACCCGGCGGGTGCTGGTCGCCGGGCTGGCGGCGTTGGGCACCAAGCGAGCCAGCAGTAGCCGGCCCCCGGCCCGCCACACCAACACCCCCCTCTGACCTGACCCCGACCCTGACCCCGAACCGGAAGTAGGGCAATGCTCCTCGAAGGTAAGCGCATCCTCGTCACCGGCGTCCTCTCCGAGGCGTCGATCGCCTTCTCCGTGGCCCGTCTGGCCCAGGAACAGGGCGCCGAGGTCCTCCTCACCTCCTTCGGACGGGCCATGCGCCTGACCCAGCGCTCGGCGCGCCGGTTGCCGGTGGAGCCAGACGTGGTGGAGCTCGACATCACCGACCCCGCCCATCTCGAGGCCCTCACCGGTGATCTCCGCGACCGCTGGGGCCGGGTCGACGGTGTGCTCCACGCCGTGGCATTCGCCCCCTCGGTCTGCCTCGGCGGTGACTTCTTGAAGGCGGGCTGGGACGACGTGGCCACCACGCTGCAGGTGTCGGCATACTCCCTCAAGGCGTTGGCCACCGCCGTGCTGCCGCTGATGGAGTTCGGCGGAGGCTCGATCGTCGCCCTCGACTTCGACGCCCGCCAGGCGTGGCCGGCCTACGACTGGATGGGCGTGGCCAAAGCGGCGCTCGAGTCCACCGCCCGGTACCTGGCCCGTGACCTGGGCCGTCATCACATCCGGGTCAACCTGGTGGCAGCCGGGCCGCTCCGCACCGTGGCGGCCAAGGGCATCGCCGGCTTCGACCAGATCGAAGACACCTGGGCGGGGAGGGCCCCACTCGGGTGGGACACCCGCGACGCCATGCCCGTGGCCCGGGCCTGCGTGGCCATGCTGTCGGACTGGTTCCCCGCCACCACCGGCGAGATGGTCCATGTCGACGGCGGGTTCCACGCCGTGGCCGCCCCCGTGGTGCGCGACCTGCCTCCTGCCACACCGGGCTGATGGCCGCGCCTCCCGGCGCCGACGCCGACGACGGGCTGGAGGTGCGGCGGATCCAGCCCTACCAGGCCGCCAAGGCCTACGCCTGCCCAGGGTGCAACCAGGAGATCGCGCCCGGCGTCGGCCACGTGGTCGTGGTGCCCACCGACGCTCCCGACCTTCGTCGTCACTGGCATCACCCGTGTTGGGCCAATCGCGCCACCCGCCGACCCGGCCGCGCCCAGGCCCGCCGCGCCCGTTAGATCCGTGACAGGGAGCGCGGGCGCCGATGTCTTCGGCGGCATAGCCTCCAGGGGTGCGACGCGGTCGGGTGCTGGCAGTGGCAGCTGCGGGCGCGCTGGCGACGCTGGCGTGGGTGTTGACCCGCCGCACGGCAGGCCCCGGCCCGGTGCCTCCGCCGGCTCCTGGTGCCGGCGTGCGCGAGCCTCGCAACACGCCCCCGTTGGCGCCGGCAGGGGCTGCGTTCGTCGACGACTGACCCGACCGCTGCGGAGCGCCGTCAGTCGGTGGGCTCGAGGATGAACCGGCTGAGCGAGCGGAGCGTCTCCACGATGTGGGGCGGCGCCGTGTCGGGCGACCCGGCGGCGAACGGCGGGTCGGGGGCGTACTCGATGCCCAGCTGCACCGCTTGGGCGCCCTCGTCGCCGACCATCAGCGCCGCCAGACGCAACGCCATGTCGATGCCCGACGACACACCGGCGGAGGTGACGATCTTCCCGTCGACCACGACCCGTTGCCGGACGGGCTCCGCCCCGTGCTGGTCGAGTTGGTCCATGGCCAGCCAGTAGGTGGTGGCCCGCTTGCCCTGCAGCAGGCCGGCGGCGCCGAGGATCAGCGCCCCGGTGCACACCGACGTCGTCCACTGGGTCGTGCGGTGGACCCGCCGCAGCCAGTCCAGCAGGCGCTCGTCGTGCATCAGGGCGACCTGGCCGGGACCACCGGGGACCACGACCACCTCGGGGGCTTCGACCTCCTCGAAGGTCGTGTCGACGCTGAGGCCCAGGCGGCCGGTATCGGTACGGACCGACCCCTGGGCGTGGCCGACGAAACCCAGGTCGCGTCCGACGCGGCTCAGGACCTCGTAGGGGCCGACGGCATCGAGGGCGGTGACACCCTCGTACAAGACGATGGCGATGTCGATGCCGCCACGCTAGCGGTGCCTTGGTCGAGTCACCGGAACAAAAGACGGGAACCCGTCATCGACTCCCGGCGGGTTGTGAGGTCGCCCCCAGCCTGGTCACAGGTGCGTGGCTCACCATCGTGAGGCCCCCACCATGCGGGCTCGGAAACGTCAGCGAAGCAAAGGGAAGCTCACGATGAAGCTCAACCGAAAGACCGCAGCCGCGGCGATGGCCGCATCCATGCTGGTCGGCGGCGCCGCCGGCGTCACCCTGTTCGGGCCGCGTCTGGCTGGCGCCCAGACCAGCACGACCAACCCCCCGGCGACAAGCACCCCCGGCAGCGCAAAGGTCGGATCCAACGAGGACCCCGCCCACGAGGCCACCGAGAGCCCCCAACGGGAGGCCGACGAGGACGCCGGTCGCGGGTTCAGGGGACACGGCGGAGGCTCGAACGAGGATCCCACGCACGAGGCATCGGAGTCGCCCGAGCGCGAGGCAGCGGAGGATGCTCACCAGGCCCCGGCAACGACGACGCCATCGACAACCCTTCCGGCGGCTCAGAACCCGACGGCATGACGACTGCCGAGGCTCATCACACATAGCCTTGGCGCCATCACCTCTCCAGTTTCGGGTTCTCCGCGTTGGCCGCGTGCCGCGGTCGCCGCTGTCGTCGCCCCGCTCACGGCTGCGGTCCTCGCCACCGCCGCCTTGGGCATGGGATGGCACGGCGTCGACCTGCCTGCCGCGCTCTACCGGGTCGGCCTCTTCCACAGCAATGGGCTGACCCTCTGGGACAGTCAGTGGTACAGCGGGCACTGGACCCTGAGCTACAGCGTGATCTTCCCGCCCGTGGCGGGGATGATCGGCCTCGAGCTCACGACGGTGGCGAGCGCCGCCCTGGCGGCGTGGGCCTTCGACCGACTGGTGATCAATCATTTCGGTCCCACGGCCCGGGTCGGCTCCGTGCTCTTCGCCACCGGGACGTTGGTCCAGGTGGCCATCGGCCAGCTGCCCTTCCTCCTGGGTGAGGCCCTGGCCCTGACTGCCTATTGGGCGGCGACTCGTCGGCGCTTTCGCCTCGCCGTGCCTCTCGGCCTTGCCGCGGTGCTGGCCAGTCCGCTGGCGGGGGCTTTTCTCGCCCTGGCTGCCGGTTCATGGCTCGTGGCCTCGTGGCCCCGTCGGCGCATGGGGCTCGCTCTGCTGGTCGCGGTGCCCTCGGTCGCGGTCGTCGGGCTGGGCCTGGTGTTCCCGGGCCAGGGGGTCATGCCCTTCCCGCTCGGCGACTTTCTCCAGTTCTCGGCCATGGTGGCGCTCGTGCTCCTCCTCATCCCCCGCCACGAGGGGGGCGTACGGCTCGCCGTGGCCCTCTACCTGGCGGCCACCGTGGCCAGCTTCGTGCTGCCCACTCCGGTCGGGGGGAACATCAGCAGGCTGGGTGAGTGTCTGGGCATCCCGCTGGTCGCCTGCCTGCTGTGGCCACACCGCCGGCTGCTGCTCACCGCCTTGGCGATCCCGCTCGGGGTGCTGCAATGGACACCGGCGTTTGCCACCCTCCCGACCGTCCGGCGGGACCCGTCCGCCGCCGTGAGCTACTTCAAGCCGCTCCTCGGCTTCCTCGACGCCCACCGAGCACCTCTGGGCCGGGTCGAGATCGTGCCCCTGCGCGGGCACTGGGAGGCGGCCTATGCCGCGCCCGCCGTTCCCCTGGCGCGGGGCTGGGAGCGCCAACTCGATTCCGCCGACAACCCCATCTTCTACGACCAGGGGGCTCTACAGCCCGCCAGCTACCAGGCGTGGCTCCTCGACCGAGGCGTTCGCTACGTGGCCGTGCCCGACGTGGCACTCGACTACGCGGGGGAGGCCGAGGCGGCGTTGATCAACGCCGGTGTCCCGGGCCTCGAGCCCGTGTGGAGTGATGCCCACTGGCGGGTCCTCGAGGTGGTGGGCTCGCACGGGATCGTCGAGGGGCCGGCGGACCTCGTCCGTCTCAGCGGTGAGGACGTGGTGCTGAATGTCACCGGTCCGGGACCCGTCCTCGTGCGTGTTCGGTTCAGCTCACGCTGGGCCGTGGCTGTCGGGCATGTCTCGCTCCATCCCGCGCCCGGGGGCTGGACGGCCGTCGATTCCTGCGGGATCGGCGAGGTGCGCCTGCGGATGCAACTCCGGTCCGCCGACAACGATCGTTGCAACCCGGCCGCGACCCCCGACCCCAAGCCGTAACGGGAGGTCGCTCTTCAGCGGTGCCGACCTACGACCGGGCCATGCGGTGCTCGCTCAGGGGCCCGGGACGCAGGTCCAGGGCGGCGAAGCGCTCAGCCAGGGCGGGAAGGGCGCCGAGGGCCGAACGCCAGGCGCCGGGGGCCGAGGTGCAATCGGAGTCGTGGAGCAACACCGTGCCGCCGGGGCCGAGGTGGCGGTCGACGTCGGCGACCACGGTGTCGGGGGTGGCGGCGGCGCGCCAGTCGCGCCCCCAGGCCGTCCACAGGACCGTCCGGAGACCGAGGCGCCTGGCCGCCACCAGGCTGCCTGCGCTCAGGACCCCGTAGGGCGGGCGGAACCACACGGGCCGGCGGCCGGTCGCCTCCACGATGGCGGTGGTTGCCCGCTGGAGGTCGGTGGCCACGTCGCGGGGTGAGCGCCACAGGTGAGAGCGATGCTGGTCGCCGTGCACGGCCACCTCGTGGCCGGCGGCGACCACCTGGGCAGCCAGATCGGGGGCCCGGCGCACCATGGAGCCGAGCATGAAGAACGTGGCTGACCAGCCCAGGTCGTCGAGGACGTCGAGGAAGGCGGGCGTCGATGCCGGATCTGGCCCGTCGTCGAAGGTGAGGGCGACCCGACCGTGGGCGCCCGTGCCGGAGAGCCCGGGCAACCACCGGCGCCGGAGGGGGCCCACGCTGGTGACCGAGGGTGCCGCGTAGGCGGCCAGGGTCGCCACCGCACCTCGTGCGACGAGAGTGGGCGGCCTCAACGGAGGTCGGCCAGGGGGCCGACGGTCAGGTGCTCGCCGGCCGAGGCCGGCGCCAGGGCGGCGACGGTGCGCTCGACGGTGGCAGCGTCGAGGAAGCGGGCATCGAGCACGTACGTGCGGCCCGGCCGCAGGGCGAGGGTCTTGCCGGGGAGCAGGAGGGCCACGTTGGTCACGACCCGCTGATGAGCGAAGCGGGCCGAGGCCAGGTCGAACCCGTCGATGCGACGCAGTGGGACGAAGTTGTGGCACGGGGTGCCGTTGGCCGACCTGATCGACTGACAGGCCCGCACCACGTCGGCCTTGGCCCGCGACCAGTGGGCGCCGTTGCGGTGCCCCCACCCGCCGTTGGCCACGTCGACCCCGGCGTCGGTCAGGCGCCGGACCCCACCCGGGTCGTGGGCGGCCAGGCTGCCGTCGACGATGGCGGTCACACCGGCCCCGGCCATCCTTGCGGCCAGGTCGGGATCGGCCAGCGCAGCCGGGCTCAGCCGCACCCCCACGAAGACCTCGTGCGAATGGGCCTGAGGTCGGGCGACGCCGATGCCCTGCGTGGCGGCGGCGGAGACACCGACGGTGAACGCCGACCAACCGGCCACCAGCGACACCGTGGCGGCGATCACCCGCCGGCCACCGACCACCCGTCTCGACGGCACCCGCTTCGGCACCGGCACCGGCTGCAGCGCGGCCACGATCTCGTCGGCGGCGTCCCCGCTGAACATGGCCCGGGCGGCAGTGACCTGACGGCGCCCGGCCAGGCTGGTGACGCGGTCGAGGGTGGGCACGAGCGACTCGGGTGATCGCACGTAGGCAGCCACGCCCGCCTGCTCCATCTCCTCGCCGTTCTGGCGCCCGTGACCGGGGATGGGCAGGTAGGTGACGACCGGCAGCCCGACGGCGAAGGCCTCCATGCACGTGAGGCCGCCGGCGTTCTGCACGAGCACGTCGCAGGCGGCCATGAGAGCGGGCATCTCGTCGGTCCAGCCGATGGCCCGCCCCTGGGGCCGTTCGGCCAGGGCGGCGCGAAGGTCCTCGTTGCGCCCGCAGGCGGCGATCGGGGTGTAGCGGCCTGATGCCACCAGGCTGTCGAAGGTGCGGTCGATCTCCCCGACGCCCCAGGAACCGGCGACGACGAGCACCCCCAGATCGCCGGGCCCGAGGCCGAGCTCGGCCCGCACCCGCTGCCGGTCGGTGTGTGATGCCGTGGCACAGAACCTGTCGGCGACCAACGGACCGATGGCCCGGGCCGGGCCGCCGGTGCGACGCCGGGCGACCGCAGCCGACGCAGGATGGACGCACAGGGCGAGGTCGACACCCTTGGCCAGCCACAGGGGATGGACGTCGAAGTCGGTGACGTAGGTGACCACCGGGACCCGCAGCCGGCCCTTTCGCCGGAGCCGGGCCAGCACGAGTGACGACAGGTTGTAGGTGGTGACCACCACGTCGGGTTCGAACTCGGAGATCCATCGCAGCTGGCAGCGTGCGGTGAGGAAGTACACCAGGACGGTGAAGGGCCGGCACAGGACCGGCAGCACCTGCCAGAGCCGGTAGGTGAACTGGTAGGTCCACGGCGCCTTGCGCAGCTGCAACTCGTAGCTCGTGCGGGTCAGGGCCCCGATGCCGAGGGGGGCGGCATCGAGGAAATCGACGGTACGGGTGGTGTGGCCGCGCGCCTCGAGGCGCTGCGCCAACTCGCGCGCGGCACCGTCGTGGCCCTCACCCATACTGGCCGAAACGACCAAAACCCTACCCATGAGGGGCTGATGCTAACCGGGGGCCACCTCTGGGGCGTGCCTCGTCGTCCGGGAGCGACTCAGCGACTCGAGAGGTCTGCCCGGCCCGGAGGCACCGGAATCTTTTCGTTACGGCCTTGGCCCTTCGGGGAAGGCAGCGGGTACGTCTCGGCACGGAGGTTCGAAATGACGCAACGGAACACGATCGCCCGGTCACTGTCCGAAGTCGGGCTGGCCGCCTGGTTCGGCGGATCCCTGATGGGTGCCGTCGGGGTGAACGGTGCCGCCGCCGAGGTCGATCCCGCGAGCCAGCGCGCCCGGGTGGCCAACGCCGGGTGGAGCCGCTGGACGCCTGTCAACCTGGCGGCAATCGGCGCCCACCTCGCCGGCTCGGCCATCCTCACCGGCGGGAACAAGGGCCGTATCGCGGGGCAGAAGAACGTGGCCACGACCGCCATCGTCAAGACGGCGGTCACCGCCGGCGCGCTGGGCGCCACCGCCTATGCCCGTTCGCTCGGTCAGAAGATGATGAACGCGGGTGACGTGCCCGTCGAGGGCGGCACCGACCCCTCGTCACAGACGCCGCCTGAGGTGGCGGCCGCCCAGCGAAAGCTGAACGCCCTGCAGTGGGCCATCCCCGCCCTCACCGGATCCCTGCTGGTGATGGACGCGCTCATGGGCGAGCAGCAGCGGCCGAGCGAGGCGACATCGGGAGTGGTGCGGCGCCTCATCCCCGACAAGCTGGCTGCCTGACGCCGATTCGGGTTCGGGTCACCGACAATCAACGCAGAGGACGCACCCAATGTCGCGCCAGACCATCGTCATCAACTCGCCGCCTGGGGAGATCTACGACATCCTGTGCGACCCGCCCGTCTACGAGATGTGGGTCGTGGGGAACAAGTGCGTCCGCAGCTACGACAAGTCGTGGCCGGCGCCGGGCAGCGAGTTCCACCACAAGGTGGGTTTCGGTCCCCTCGCCACCAGGGACAAGACGGTGTCGTTGGAGGCCGAGCCCCTGCGCCGGCTGGTGATGCTGGTGCGGGCCTTTCCCTTCATCCAGGCGAGGGTGGCCTTCACCCTCGAGGAGGAGGGCGCCGGCACCCGGGTCACGATCGAGGAACACCCACAGGGAGACCCCTGGGAGAAGCTGTGGAACCCGGTTCTGGACCTCCTCACCGGGCTGCGAAACGCGGAGACGCTTCGTCGCCTCAAGCGGTTGGCCGAGATGCGGGCCGGCGTGGTCACGCACTGAGCTTCGGACGTCCGACAGCCCCGGGCCATGGCTGACCTGCCCGACGCCGTGGTGGTGGGAGCGGGGCCCAACGGCCTGGCCGGCGCCAACCTCCTCGCCGACGCCGGCTGGGACGTCGTCGTGCTCGAGGCCGAGCCTGACCCCGGGGGGGCCGTCCGCAGCGGTGAGCTGACGGTTCCCGGGTTCGTCCACGACCGCTTCAGCGCCTTCTACCCGCTGGGAGCGGCCTCGCCGGTGCTCAAGAGCCTCGACCTCGAACGCCACGGCCTGCGCTGGCGACGATCCCCGCTCGTGCTCGCCCATCCCGGCCGGGACGGCTCGTGCGCCGTCCTCTCCACCGACCTCGACGAGACGACCGCCGCCCTCGACGCCGACGCACCAGGAGACGGCGATGCCTGGCGCAGTCTCTACGGCCTGTGGCAACGGGTGGGCAGTGACCTGATCGACGCCCTGATGTCCCCGTTCCCGCCCGTCCTCCCCGCCGCCCGGCTGGCCGCCCTCCTGGGCCCCGCCGGCCTGTCCCGGTTCGCCCGCTTTGGCCTGCTTCCCGTCCAGCGCATGGCCGAGGAGCAGTTCTCGGGACGGGGGGCCGCGCTCCTTCTCACCGGTTTGGCCCTGCACACCGATCTGGCGCCCGACAGCGCAGTGGGCGCCATGTTCGCCTGGCTGCTGTGTTGTCTCGGACAGCAGGTCGGGTTCCCCGTGCCCGAGGGAGGAGCGGGCCGGCTGTCCGAGGCCCTGGTCGCCCGACTCCGATCGCAGGGTGGCCGGGTCGAGTGCGGGATGCGGGTGACCGACGTGCTCATCCGGGACGGGAAGGCCATCGGGGTGCGCACGGCCGACGGCACCGAGCACCGGGCCACGCGGGCGGTGCTGGCCGACGTGGGCGCGCCGGCCCTCTACCGGGACATGATCGGGCCTGAGCATCTCCCGGCCCGGGTGGTCGACGACCTGCGCCACTTCCAGTACGACAACTCCACTGTCAAGGTCGACTGGGCCCTGTCCGGGCCCGTCCCGTGGACGGCGGGGCAGGCGCGCCGGGCCGGTACCGTCCATGTGGCCGACGGCGTCGACCACTACGTCGAAGCTGCGAGCCAACTGGCGCAGGGCCTGATCCCGTCACGTCCCCCCCTGGTGATGGGACAGATGGGCGTGGCCGACCCCACGCGCAGCCCGGCCGGAACGGAGACGGCCTGGGCCTACACCCATGTGCCCCAACGGGTGCGGGGCGACGCCGGGGGGAACCTGGAAGGCCTCTGGGACGAGTGGGAGTCCGAGACGCTCGCGGCGCGGATCGAAGCCGAGATCGAGGCTCTGGCCCCGGGGTTCGGTGACCTCGTGCTGGGCCGCTTCATCGCCACGCCCGCCACGCTGGAAGCGTCGGATGCCAACCTGGTGGGGGGAGCCATCAACGGGGGCACGTCGCAGATCCACCAACAGCTGGTCTTCAGGCCCATCCCCGGGCTGGCCCGGGCGGAGACACCCGTCTCCCGTCTCTATCTGGCCTCGGCGTCAGCTCATCCCGGCGGGGGGGTGCACGGCGCCGCAGGGGCCAATGCCGCCCGCGCCGCCCTGGCCGCGGATCGCCGGGGCCGGCGGTTCATCGCCGTGGGCGCCGCCGGCGCCCTGCTGGCGGGTGGCGCCGGTGTTCGGCGTCACCGGACGCGCCGCTGACCACCCTGAGCCGGCCGCGGCGGGAGTCCGGGGCGAATGGCGCTCATCCCGTGCTGACGAGCCAGGCCAGCGCTTCCTCGGCCAGGGAGGGTGGCACGGAGTGGGGGCCGTCGAACTCGCGGTAGGTGACGTCGTAACCGTCCTCCTCCAGCTTGGGGACGATGCGGCGGCTGGTGGAGGCGATCGGTAGCACCGGGTCCTGCCGGCCGTGGCTGATGAACACCCGCGGCGCCCCCCGCCGGGTGCCGGAGACCCGGAACCCGGGGGAGAAGGCGATCACGTGGGTGAACAGGTCTCCGTTGGACAGGCCCAGGGAGAGCGCGTACGAGGCACCGTCGGAGAATCCCTCGATGGCGAGTCGTGAGCTGTCGACGCGGTAGCGGGCGAAGATCCGCTCCAGGGCGTGGTCGATCGAGCGCATGTCCGGCCCGTACCTGCCCATGACGACGTCCCAGGTCGGCCCCCCCGACGCGGGAGCGAGCAGGATCAGGCCCTTGTCGTCGGCCAGGCGGACGAAGGGGTCGAGGCCCCCCTGGGGATCGCCGCCGGCCCCGTGCAGCATCACCACGAGGGGGGCGGGATGGTCGGACCGGTAGGTGGAGGGGACGTAGAGGAGGGCGGACCGGTTCCCGCCCAGGTCGAGCGGTTGCAGGCCCGGTTCCGATATCCCCGGCGCGGCCGCCGCCGCCGGCTCGGTGCCCGGCACGGGGGGGCGCGCCCTCAGGTGATCGTCGCCCGCCACACCCAGCGCCGTGCACGAGACCACTGCCGTCGATGCCAGCCACACGGTGGTGAGGCGGGGGAGCAGTCCCCAGCGTCGATCTCGCCGAACCGTGACGCGGGCCACTGGCGCCCGATCAGGTCGCTCCCGACGAGGCTTCCGCCACCGGAGTCGGCGCTCCCGCCGACGGCTCCGATCTGTCACGCAGCCGAAGAGGGTGGAGCGACGGCTTCCTCATCCGCGTCGGCGAGCACCTCGTCTCCAGCCAGTTGTACGCGCTGCGCGACCACGCCCCCCGGCTGAACGAGCCCTCTGCCTGTCCCCATCCCCGCACGGGCGCGTCGAGGTTGTCAGGACCGTACTGCTGCTTTGGCTGGTCGCTGAGCTGGGTTCGGAACCCGATGCGGGTGAGCGCGGCGTCCAGCAGGCGCGGCGAGAGCCGCTGGGTGGCCAGCAGGGCCTTGGCCGCCCCGCCGGCCACGAGGTCGCGGGCAGGGTGGTCGGCCGCGTAGAGGATGACGGGGGCCACCGTGGCCGGCTGGTAGATCGGGGGGATGGGCATGGGCTTCACGCCGAGGCGGCTCCGGGCCTTGTCGAACAGGGGAGTGTTGATCGAGCCGGGCATCACGTTGGTCACGTTGATCGGCACGCCCTCCTGGCGGAGCTCGACCCGGAGCGCCTCGAGGAAGCCGTCGATCGCGTGCTTGGAGGCGGCGTACGCCGAGTGGTACGGGAAGGAGCGGCGTGCCTCGAGCGACGAGATGGAGATGAAGGCGCCCGCACCCCGTTTCCGCAGCTCGGGGAGCGCAGCTCGGGCGGCGTGGACGTTGCCCAGGAGGTTGACCTCGAGCACCCGGCGGAACTCGTCCGGCGTCGTCTGCTCGAAGCGGGCGTAGACGGCGACGGCCGCCGCCTGCACCCAGGTGTCGAAGCCGCCGTACCTGGCCACCGCCGCGTCGGCCACCGCCTGCACCCGGCTCATGTCCGAGGTGTCGGCGGTGACGGCCATGGCCTCGCCACCTTCAGTCTCCACCTCCTCGACGACCGACACCAGGGCCTCGTCGTCGCGTGCCGCCACCACCACCCGGGCACCGCGGCGGGCAAACTGCACCGCCGTCTCCCTTCCGATGCCGCTCGATGCCCCCATGACCACGACGACCTGCTGAGCGACCGGCTTCAGTCGACCGCTCGCACCCCGAGGTGTGGGGCTCATGCGGTCCGCCGCAGCGCCGACCGCATCGCCGGCGACGGACTGGCTGCTGGAAGAGACGGACAGAGGTGGCTCGTGGTTTTCATGGTGGCTAGCGACGTCGTGCGCACACGTGGGCTGTCTCGGCACCTCTTACCCCGGCGGAAAATCACCGAAACGGCATCTGGGAGGCAGTGATCCCGGACGTCGTCCGTGACCCGAAGCGGCGTCCGTCCACGAAGGGTCGGGCGGTCGGCATGGGCGGGTAGGCGTGGAGGTCGGCGGGGTAGGAACCGTCAACAACGAGTAGGGAGGGCACGAGCATGTACATCCAGGTGATCACCTACAGCCTGCAAGGGATCGACGAAGCGGATTACCTGGATGTCGCCAACCACCTGGCGGGACGCATCGCCGGAGTGCCGGGGCTTCTGGCCAAGATCTGGCTCGAGAACGAGGGCGGTAATCGCTACGGCGGGATCTACTTCTGGGATGACCTCGAGTCCATGCAGCGCTTCGGGCAGTCGGACCTGTTCGAAGGGCGGGTCCCCGAGTTCGCCGAGTCCGTCGTCGAAGAGTTTGGCGTCCTCGAGAACCTGACAACTCTGACACAGCCCATCTTGGAGATCCTGAAGCCGCGGCGAGGGCCGGCAGCGCCGGCAGCGGGGGCGGGGTCGCGGAGGTCGGCGAATGCGAGGGCAGAGGCCGCTACTGCGCATCCCCCGCGTAAGCGAACGCCCGTGCCCAGGAAAGCAGCGACTGCCGGCGGTGCAACTGCAACTGCGAAACGAGCGCCCGCAAAGAAGGCCTCCGCAACGAAGGCCCCCGCCAAGAAGGCCTCGAAGAAGGCGACAGGGAGGAGTTAGACGTCGAAGGTCAGACCATTACGTGTGACCGTAGGCGCGGTGGAACCATTGACCGTCGGGCCCCGGCAAATCGACCGGCCGCTCAACGACCCCATGGCGACGTCCTCGCCCAGATGGCCGCTTGGCCGGGATAGTCGCCGCTGTCGCACCGAAGGTCCTGCACAAGAAGCGGGCCCGAAGCTCGGCACCGGGATCCGCACCCTCTACAAGCTTATCCACGGCCCGCGAGCTGGGCCCACAAGGTGGGCCGGTCATGCGGGTCCGCAAGGTCACGCTGAGGCAGCCCCTCGAGACGCACGTCATCGCGCCGGGCACCCTCGGCCAGCTGCTCCCGCCATTCGAGTCCGACGGAGAAGAACCAGCGCGGTAGTTGCGGGCCTCAGGAGTAGGGTTCGACTGGCGGCCTAAGTCGCTGGTGACAACAGCGACGGGAGCGGGAAATGAGTCTCTCCGGACCTCGCGAAGGCTGGTGGCAAGCGAGCGACGGGCGGTGGTATCCGCCGACCTCACAACCCGCTGTCGCCCCCAGCCCGGCTGCGCCTCCTCCGCCAGCACCCAGTCTGGTCAACAAGACGCCGGGAGTCATTCTCCTCGTCAGTGGCGGGCTCGCCATACTCGGCTCATTCCTGCCATGGATCAGCCTGACGGCCCCGTTTGTCGGCACGATCACGAGGTCGGGGCTGGATGGTGGTGGCGACGGCTTGCTCACGGCAGGGCTCGGAGCGGCCCTCGGCGTGCTGGGCCTAGTGCAGCTCCAACGCGCGGCAAGCCGGTCCACCCTCATCGCGGGCATACTCCTGTGCCTCGCCCTTGGAGCTCTGACCGCCTTCGAGTTCTCCGACGCGAGTAGTCGCTTCGCGACAGCCAATGCCAGCTCTGACCTGATCGTGACGAGTTACGGAAGCGGCCTGTACGTGCTCGCCGTGGCCGCAGTCGTCGGTATCGTCGGCGTGGTGCAAGCGAGCGGGTCTCGCACAAGTCCGCCGAGGGCCAATTAGGAGGACATCCTCGTCACCCTGCCTGCTGACTCCTAGCTGGCTGCAGCGACATCCTGGTCGCGATGAACCTGAATGACACGTGCGCCCGGCACAGCTGACTCAACCGCCTTGATCGCACTCGCAACCGCCTCCGCGAAGTCGACCGCCTCGCGATCGAATCCGACGGTCTGCGCATGATTCGCTGTCACGAAGGTGGCATCGTCGCAACCGGCTCCGAACAGCGCGTCCTGCGCCTCGTCCGTCTGGACATCGGCGCCTTCGATCGTGAGGGTGAAGCTGAAATGGGTCATCGGTTCGAGCCACCTTCGGGCGGGCCTGCGTGGGGACAGTTTCGCACGGCCTGGCGCAGGCGGTTGGCGTGGTTGGTCGGGTTCTTCGGGGTCGACCAGATCGAGACTCGGCAGCCGCCGCCACCTCGGAAGGCGCAGAACATCACGCCCCACCGGTGGCCGGGCGCAGTTGGCGTCACGGTCCAGTCCACCTCCTCGGCAAACCGCAGTGCGCGCTCGACATCCTTCTTCGGGTGACGGGCGCGACTCGGCACAGGACCATTTTGACTGGCGAGCCGTCAGCGGACCTGACCGGCACGCGTCTCGCCCGCGCTCGGGGTCAGGTCGGCTCCGCTCTCGCGTGAATCAGTTGTGACCCGGTTGTGACCACGGCGAGCACTTCGATACATCCCACGCACAGCAGAAACGCTCTGACCAGCATGTCTATAGCGAAATGGTCGTGCCCGGAGCGGGATTCGAACCCGCACGCCCTTTCGGACAAAGGATTTTGAGTCCTCCGCGTCTACCGTTCCGCCATCCGGGCCGGTCGTCGCTGCGAACGCTAGCCGGTGTGCCTCCGGTGCGGTGGTGACGCGATCGAGCCCCAAGGAAGCTTCCTCGGTGTGGCCCTTTCGGGCCGCTCCTCGGTCCCCCCCTCGGGGCTCGATCTCAAGATACGGCGCCCGCCGGGTGGCGTCAAGGAGTTTTCAGACGCCCCAGTCGGTGGCCTGGTTCAGGACGAAGCGGCTGACAGCCAGGCAGCTGTCGAAGACCTCGCAGAGCAGCTCCTCGCCGGCGAGGACCCGCGCCAACGACACCTGCTGGCGGGCCACGACGGTGAGGCTGCGCTCAGGGGCGTCGGTCACCGAACCGAACGAGTCGATGGCCGACACCTCGAGGGGCAGCTCGGGGCCACCCACGCCGGCCAGCTCGGTGGCCAGGAGGAGCAGGTCGGGCCCTTTGGGCAACGGCGGCAGGGCCCAGGTGAAGATCAAGGGGAAGTGGAAGGTGTCGGCCGGCTCGTCCTCCTCGGGCAGGTCGGCCACGACGTCTTCGAAGGCCAGGAGCACCCGGGGCTCCACCTCGAGGGCCAGGTGCAGGTCGAGAGGCCCACCACAGCCCTCCTCGGGGTGCAGGTCGACCTCCCACACCTGGCGGAGGGAGTAGGTCTCCACGAAGTGGCGCTCGTCGTGGACATGGAAGCCGTGGTCGACCGCGTGGTCCTTGAGCTCGGCCACATAGCCGGCCACGTCGATGGCGGCCAAGCGCTACCTCCTGGAAAGGGGACGGGTCGAGCGTAGGCCACGGAACGCCCGGCCAACGAGGCGACAGTAGGGTCCACCGGGTGGAGGGCGACCAGATCCTCGAGGTTCTCGACGAGACGGCGCGCGCCGTACGGTCGGCCCTCGACGACCTCGACTATTGGGGACCGGTGGGGACCCGGGAGGGTCAGTACGGCTGCGATTTGGCGGCCGACGCCGCCGCCCTCGAGGTCCTCCTCGGCGCCGGCTTCGGCGTGCTCAGCGAGGAGAGCGGCCTCACGTCGTCCGAGCGCGACGTGCTCGTCGTGGTCGACCCGGTCGACGGCTCGACCAACGCCGCCCGGGGACTTCCCTGGTTCGCCACCAGCCTGTGTGCCCTCGACGCCGACGGCCCGTTGGCTGCCGTCGTCGTGAACCAGGCCACCGGTGAGCACTTCAGCGCCCTGCGCGGCGGTGGCGCCCGGCGCAACGGCGTGGTGATGAGCCCCGCCGGTGCCGGGGGCCTGAGCGGCCCCCTGAGCGGGGGACAGGTACCGGGCCCGAGCGGCCCCCTGAGAGGGGTGCCGGGCCCGAGCGGCTGCCTGGTGTTGGCCGAGGCCATGGTGGCCGTGACCAGCACACCTCCCCAGGCCCTGGGGTGGCGACAGGTGCGGGCCCTGGGGGCGGTGGCCCTCGATCTGTGCGCCGTGGCCTGTGGGCATCTCGATGCCTACATCGACTGCAGTGTCGGCACGCACGGCCCGTGGGACTACCTCGGGGCCATGTTGGTGTGCACCGAGGCGGGGGCGCCCATCGTCGACCTCAGCGGACGCGACCTGGTCACCCGCCTGCCCGGCGAGCGCCGCTCCCCGGTGGCGGCGGCGACGCCGGAGTTGCTGGCCGAAGCCGTCGCCGCCCGCTCCCGCTTCTCGTGACCCTTGTCCGCTGGTTCTGTCGACGACGGGCCCTCCGGTGATCGCCCGCCTCAAGCTCCTGCTGCTCAGGGGTTTCGGTCGCCTGCCCAAGCGGCTCCGGTTTGCGTCGGTACGGCTGTTGACCCCGGCGTTCCGGGTGGGTGCCATGTGCGTGGTGGAACGGGGCGACGGGGCCCTGCTCCTCGTCCGCCACTCCTACCGGCGGGGATGGGGGTTCCCAGGGGGCCTGCTGAAGCGGGGGGAGGACGCCATCGACGGTGCCGCTCGCGAGGCGTTGGAGGAGATCGGCCTGAAGCTCGATCTCGACGACAACCCCAAAGTCGTCGTCGATCCCCGCTATCGCCGGGTCGACGTCATCTACAGCGCCCGCCTGCCCGACGGCGTCGGCCCCCTCGAGCCCCGCCCCCAGTCGGTCGAGATCGTCGAGGTGGGGTGGTTCCAGCAGCAGGACCTACCGCGACTGGGCGAAGAGGCGGCCAGTGCCCTGGTGGAGCTGGGTCGGGCCAACCGGCCGCCCCTGGCCTGACCTGACCCGGACCGTCGCCCGGTAGCCTGGGCGCGCTCGGGGGCGCTTAGCTCAGCTGGCAAGAGCACCGCCCTTACAAGGCGGCGGTCGGGGGTTCGAGTCCCTCAGCGCCCACCAACCAGCCGGCGACCGGCCCGAAGAGGGCCTACCGGCGAGTGGCCACCGAGTGGTAGGCACCGCCGACGGCCGTCGCCACGTTTGGCATCGTGGCAACCAGGGTGGGCGTGGCCCCGCTGACAGTCGTGCCCGTGCCCAGCTGCCCGAAGTTGTTCCAGCCCCACGTCCACAGGCCCCCGTCGGATGTCACCGCCAGGCTGTGGAGGCCGGCGGCGCTGATGGACGAGACGTGCGTGAGGTTGGAGAGACCACCTGGTGGCCCGAGCTGTCCGAAGCCGTTCCACCCGTTCCCGTGGACGGAGCCGTCTCGCTGCACGTTGAGGTTGTGGTAGCCGCCGGCGGAGATCGTCATGGCCGAGCCGAGGTAGGTGTCGGGAGTGGGGATGTCGCCGCCCCCGGGGGGCGCCACCTGGCCCACCGCGTTCCAGCCCCAACTGTGCATCTCCCACTGGTCGCTGACACTCACGCTGTGCAACCACCCGGCGGAGACGGCGGCGTAGGCGTAGTTGAAGTAGTTGGGGGGAAGCTGCACGGGAACGTGGCGGTCGACGGTGGTGCCGTCGCCCACCTGGCCCTGACCGTTGTAGCCCCACGCCCACGCGGTGCCATCCTCGCGGAGGGCGAGGTTGTGGAACAACCCGGACGAGATCGAGATCACCCCGTTCATGCCCGGGACGACGGCCGGGGTCAGCCGCCTCTGGTTGGTGCCGTCGCCGAGCTGGCCGACGCCGTTCCATCCCCACGCCATGACCGTCCCATCACCCTTCAGGGCCAGGCTGTGGTAGTACCCCGCCGCCACCGCCACCACCCCCGTCAGGCCAGGGACCTGGATCGGGGTGTGCCTGTCGATGGTCGTCCCGTCGCCGAGCTGGCCGACCCCGTTCCATCCCCATGCCCACACGGTGCCGTCACCGCGGACAGCAAGGGTGTTCCACGGCCCCGCGGACACGGACACGACGCCGCTCAGCCCGCGCACCTGGACAGGAGCATGACGATCCGTCGTGGTGCCGTCGCCGAGCTGGCCGACCCCGTTCCATCCCCATGCCCACACCGTGCCGGTGCTCGTCCCCGGCGTGATCCGCCCGACCAGGACGTCGCCGTAGTTCGGCGCCTCGTACCAGCCGCTGCGGGCCATGCCGGCCAGGACCAGCCTTCCGTCGGGGTCGAAGGCCATGGCGTTGACGCGTCCCTGGACGCCCCCGCGGTCGACCGAGAGCACGCCCATGCGTCCGAAGGTGGTGTCGACGAGGCCGGACGGCGAGTACCGCACGACCAGCGGTTCCGGAAACGGTTCGGCGGACCATCCGCCGACGAGGATGCCGCCGGATGCATCGAGGGTGATGGCTAGTCCCACGCTGTCGGTTTCGGGAGTCGTCGAGGCTGCGGGATCGTCGCTTCCCGGGCCGGTCTGGCCGGGCACGCGGGTGATGACATGGCCGGTCCCCGCCAGGGTCGTGTCGGGGGAGCCGTCGGGCAGGTACCGGAACAGAGCGACCGACCGCAGGCTGGAGTGCTGGATGGAAGAAGCGGGCGGGGGCCCCGGCAGCCCCGGTGGCGACGCCGGGCTCCCGAAGATGTACGCCTGACCGGTGGCGACGATCTTGCCGTCCGCCTGCACGGCGAGGGCAGCGATCTGCGTGCCACGGTCGACGTAAGGAGTGTCGAGGTCGGTGTAGGCGACACCGCCGTGGCCGAAGGCGGCGTCCGCCTGCCCCGAGGGCAGGTAGCGAACGACGAACGCCTGATCACTCGGCCCGCCACCGAACACGGGTGCGGCCACGTAGCCCCCAACGACCAGGCCCCCGTCGGCGAGGATGGCGATCGCCGTGGTCACGACCGCTGTCCCGTTGACGAGGTAGCCCATGAGCTCGGAGGGAAGTGTCCCCGTCACGATCCCGTTGCTGCCGAAGCCGGTGTCGCGGCTGCCGTCGGCGTTCAGCCGGCCGACGACCATGTTGTCGCCGCCGAAGACGATCCCGCCGTCGGCGCGGAGGGCGACGGCCAGGGCCGATCCCTGGGCTTCAGCGACGCTCACGATGCCCCCCTGGAAGTCGGGGTCGAGGCCGCCCGCCGCCGTCAGCCTGATGATGGCCGGATGGTCGGCGTACTGAGCGGCGACCACGATCTTGCCGTCGCCCTGCACGGCGATGGCCGTGGCTCTGTCCGTGGTGGCTGGTGTGTCGACGACAACGGACCCTCCCGTGCCGAAGGTGGCGTCGAGGATGCCGCCGTTGCCGTAGCGGGCCACGAAGACGGCGCCGCCACGGAACTGGAACGGGTCGAAGTTCGTGCGGCCGGCGACCAGCGTGTCTCCGTCGGGCTGGGTCGCCACGGCGAACACCTCGTCGTCGAGGTCAGAGAGGCTGGTGGCGACGAACCCCCCGCCGAAGGAGGTGTCCACTGCCGTCACCACCGCAGTGCCGGACGTGGGGGCGCCCGAGGCGGCCGCCGACCGGGTGGTCGTCGCCGCGCTGAGGGCGCCGATCACCGCGGCGGCGGTGACTGCTGCGACAGCCGTCAGGCCACGGCCACGCCGCAGCGCAACACGCCCGGCGCGACCAGGCCTCATGGTCCAGGTATCGGCACATCCGATCGGGTCCTTGAGTGCCGCTGCGGCGAGGGGCCGCGATCATCGCATCGGCCACTTGAATGTTTCCGTTGACCTGGCCCCAAGGGCCAGGTTGTACCGTAAGGTATGACCCCGAAACATCAAGGAGCTGACACGATGAGCGACACCACGACGACCCCGTGCACCTGCGGCTGCGGCGAGCGGACCGAAGCGCCGGAGACGGCCGAAGACGCCACTTGCAAGTGCGACTGCTGCACTCCGGCCACCGCCTGAGACCCCCCTGGAGACCGGGCGTCATCCAGGTGGTCGCCCGGTGACGGATAATGGGGGAAGAGAGGCGCCCGGCGACCGTCTGGGGCCCGTGACAGGAGGAACCGTGGCGTACAGGTTTGCCTGAAGAGACCAAGACCACGCCTGCCGTTGGCAGGGAAGCGGTGCAAGCGAAGACGAGTTGATGGCCAAGGTGGCCGAGCATGTGCGTCGCAAGCACAAGGTTGCGGTGACCACCGACACCATCGGCAACTTCGTGAGGTCGAAGGTCCGAAGGGACTGACGGAGCTCCCCTTCGCAGGGGAGGTCTGAGCTCGAGAAGCCAGAGCCGGTCCGGTCGCGCACACCGCGACCGGTCCGGCTCTGGCTTTGCTCGCGCCCTTGGCCTTACCGGCCCGTCAGTCGGACTTGCTCTGGCAGTCGCAGTTGTCGGTGGCCATGTTGCAGCCGTTGCAGGCCACGCGGCCCTCGTGGTCGTCGATGTGGACGCCCATCCCGCACAGGGCGCACACGGCACGGGACAGAATTGTGTCGAGCTCGGTCATGTTCTCCTCGTCTGCTGCAGCAGTGTTGGTCGTTCCAAGTATCACCGAGCGGGGGGACCCCCAAAACCCGATCGCTGAGCCGATACGCTGGCGAGTAGCGCATGAGGCCACCGAGGTTCCACCTGATGGCCGCCGTGGCGGTCGGCGCTCTCCTGGTCGGCGCCTGCAGCAGCAACCACAGCGCGGAGAAGGCCTTGGTCAAAAGGGTGTCGCTGGAGGCGTCCGACCTGCCCCCGGGCTGGTCGCGCGTGCCGGCGCCCGACCCGGTGGGGGCCGAAGGAGACGAGAGCCGTTACGCCGAGTGCCTCGGGCGTCCCGATCCCAAGACGGTCCGTACCGCAAGCGTCGCCTCCGACCAGTTCGGCTCGGGGGACGGGACGCAGGTCGTCTCGACCGTGCGGACCATGCCCTCGGAGGGGGTGGCCAAGGCCGACTCGGCCGCCCAGCAAGGCGACCGCGCCGTCGCCTGCCTGCGTGCGCGCCTGCGCAACGAGTCCGGCCGGCGGTCGGCGGCCGGAGGAGCCCCGAGCGACGTCTCCGTCGTACGAATGCCGGGCTTGGCCTTCGGTGACGACACGACGGCGTTCCGGGCCACGTTCACCTACCCCCCCGGCGACACCGCGCCGAAGACGACGTCTGTCGATGTCGTCCATGTGCGCAAAGGGAAGGTGGAGATCGAGCTGAGCCTGTCGGGCACCCAGCAACCCTTCCCCGGTGACCTCGAGCGTGACCTGTTGACCAAGGTCGTGGGCCGGGCATAACCCCCCCAAAAAAGCCGTCTGGCTGCGGTATTCTTGGACCAGGACAAAGGGCCTTTGCGGGTGCAGGGGAAGACATGCCGAGGATCACGATCCGCTGTCCCGAGTGCTACAGCCGCTTGATCGTCGAGCCCGACGACGACACCAAGACCACGCTGTGGCTCCATGGCCTGTCCGGGCGTTGCCGGGCTCGGCAGATCCCCAAGGCGGAGCGGCCCCGCCGCAAGGAGCGCCTCGAGGCCATGCTCGGCGAGGAATGGGGTTGACCGCAGGGAGGACGGTGTCGCCGAGGCGGTAACCTCTCGGCCGGGATGCGCGTCATCGTTCGGTTCCTGGTCGTCATCCTCCTGGCCGGGGTGGGCGTGGCCGCGGGCACGGTGGCGGTGGCCACCCAGGTGGACCGGGCGGCCACCGCCGGCATCGCCGGCACCGGCGGCGACCCCCTCGCCCTCGAGCCGTTGGCGGCCCGGTCGGTGGTCTACGCCCGCGACGGCAGCGTCTTGACCACGTTGCACGAGGAGGAGAACCGCCTCCCGGTCTCGCTCGACAAGGTGCCCGACCACGTGCAGCGCGCCGTCCTCGATGCCGAAGACGACCGGTTCTACGACCACGGCGCCGTCGATGTGCGGGCCCTCACCCGGGCCATGGTCGTCAACGTCCAGTCGGGAGGTGTCTTCGAAGGCGGCTCGACCATCACCCAGCAGCTCATCAAGATCACCCTGTTGAACTCCCAGCAGAAGGCCAGCCGCAAGATCAAAGAAGCGGCCCTCGCCCTGCGCCTCGAAGCGAGTATGACCAAGCGCCAGATCCTCGAGCGCTACATCAACGCCGTCTACCTCGGCAACCACGCCTACGGTCTCGAAGCCGGGGCCGAGACGTACTTCGCCAAGCACGTCGACCAGCTCGACATGGGCGAAGGCATCCTGTTGGCCAGCCTCATTCGCGACCCGGTGGGCGCCGACCCCTGGGCCGAGCCCGCCGCCGCCCGCACGCGTCGCGATGCCGTGATCGACCGCATGGTGACCCTCGGTCATCTCCCACCCCCGGACGCCGACACGTTGAAGGGCGCTCCTCTGCCCACCCCGCCTCCCCCCGAGCCGGTGAAGGGCAGCGACTACTTCGCCGAGCAGGTCAAACAACAACTCCTGGCCGACCCCCGTATCGGCGCCAGTCCCAAGGAGCGCTATGCCGCGGTGTTCAAGGGCGGGCTCAACATCCACACGACGCTCGACCCCATCATGCAGCAGCAGGCCGAGCAGTCGGTGACCGACGTCATGCCCGACACCGGTGGCCAGTTCCGGGCCGCCCTCGTCTCGGTCGATCCCACCTCCGGCGCGGTACGGGCCCTGGTCGGGGGGCCCGACTTCGCCAGCGCCAAGTTCGACCTCGCCACCCAGGGCCAACGCCAAGCAGGGTCGGCGTTCAAGGTCTTCACCCTGATGGCCGCCCTGGAGTCGGGCTACTCGCCCAACGACACCATCCTCGGGGCATCACCGTGCGTCATCCCCAACCCGGGGAGCGAGCCCTGGGCCCCCGACAACGTCGAAGGCGAGGCCCCCGGGGTCCTCACCCTCACCGATGCCACCGTCCACTCGGTCAACTGCGCCTACGCCCGGCTGGTGAAGCTGGTGGGCCCCGAGAAGGTGGTCGAGGTGGCCAAGCGCATGGGCATCACCTCGCAACTCGACCCGTTCCTGTCGATCACCCTCGGCACCATGGGGGTGTCACCGCTGGAGATGGCGGGTGCCTACGCCACCCTGGCGGCCGACGGCCAGCACCACACGCCCTACTTCGTCGACGAGGTCGATGACCCCCACGGCCGGGTCGTCCTGCGGGCCGACACCCACGGCGAGCAGGTGGTCTCGGCTCAGAACGCCCGCACCGAGACCCAGGTGCTGACCCAGGTGGTGCAGCGGGGGACGGGCACGGCGGCGGCGGTGCGGGGGTGGACGGTGGCGGGCAAGACGGGGACGACCGACGAGAACAAGAACGCCTGGTTCGTCGGCTACACGCCCACCCTGGCCACCGCGGTGTGGATGGGCTCGCCGGTGGGCGACGTGGCCATGCGCAACGTCGGTGGCATCACCGTCTTCGGCGGGACCTACCCGGCCCGGATCTGGCACGAGTACATGGCCGCTGCCCTCGGCGACGGGGCCGCCGTGCCCTTCCCCGATCCGGGCCCGTTGAGCGGTGCATCCCGCTACCTGTCCGTCACCGAGGGCACGACGTCGACCACCCGGGCCCCGTCACGCCGCGGGCCCGTCGCGGTGGTGCCCGTGGCCCCTGCCGCTCCCGTCGACACCACGCCCGCCCCCGCGGCGCCTTCCACCCCCGGCTTCACCATCCCCGACATCACCATCCCCGGCGTGCCCGTGATCACCCTGCCGCCCCGACGCCCTCGACCTGTCCGCCCCGGCTAGCAAGGCAGGCCACTGACCGTCTTCTCCCAGCTCCTGGTCGTCCAGGGCCACGACACCGCCGTCGACCGGCTGCGCCACCGCCGCGAGACCCTGCCCGAGCTGACGGAGCTCTCCCAGGTCGAGGAGGCGAGCCTGGCCATCGACGCCAGCCTGGCCGACACCATGTTGCGGCGCGACGACGCCGTCCGTCTCCAGACCCGCCTCGAAGACGACCTGTCATCGATCGAAGCCCGCATCGCCGAGGTCGATCGCCGTCTTTACTCGGGCTCGGTGACGATCCCTCGCGAGCTGCAGGCCATGCAGGCCGACCGCGACCTGCTCAACCGGCGACGAGGCCTGCTGGAGGACGAGGTGCTCGCGGCGATGGGCGAGCGCGAGCCGCTCGACGGGGAGGTCGTGGCTCTCGAAGACGAGCGACGACGGCTCGACGGCGAAGGGTCGCGGCTGCGGGCGGCCATCGCCGAGGCCCAGGTCGCCATCGACGCCGAGCTGGCGACCGAGGAGGCACGCCGGGCCGAGTCCGCCGCCGGCCTGCCTGCCGACGTCTTGACCCTCTACGAGCGCCTCCGGGCCAAGCACGGGGGAGTGGGGGCGGCTCCCCTCGTCGGCGGGCGCTGCAACGGGTGTTACCTGACCCTGCCCGCCACCGAGGTGGACCGCATCAAGCATGCCGCCCCCGACGAACTGGTCACGTGCGACCAGTGCGGCCGGATCCTCGTCCGCCCCGAGGCATGATCCTGTGGCCGTGCGGGATGGCACTGGTCATCGTGTGGGCGGTCTTCCACGACCCCGCCATCGACTACCGGATGGTCATGCTCGGGGCGCTCGTCCCCGACATCGCTGACGCCGGGCTCGGGGGGGCCAGGGCCTTCCACACCTTGGCCTTCGGCGTGGTGTCGCTGGGCGTGGTGATGGTCGCCACCCGCGGCCACCGGGCCGCCCGCCGCCGGTGGCTCTTCGTCCCTGTGGGGATCTTCCTTCATCTGGTGCTCGACGGCATGTGGGCCCGGACCGACGCCTTCTGGTGGCCGGCGTTCGGGTGGAGCCTGCACGGTCGCCTTCCGTTTCTCGACCACGGCGTGGCCGTGCTGTGCGCCGAGGAGCTGGCCGGCGCCGTGGCCCTGGCCTGGTTCTGGAACCGTTTCCGCCTCGGTGACGCCGAGGTGCGGGCGCGCTTCTGGCGCACCGGACGGGTGCCCCGGGACGCGGTGGCCTGATCCGATGTTGATCCTCGTCCGCCACGGCCAGACGGCGGCCAACGCCGCCCACCTGCTCCAGGGCCGCGCCGACCTGGCCCTCAACGACCTCGGACGCCGCCAGGTGGCCGCCCTGCGGGGCGTGGCAGGTCCTGGGTCACGGGTGGTGTGCAGCCCGCTACTTCGGGCCCGCCAGACGGCGGCCGCCATCCTCGGCCCGCCCGATGACGCACCCGGGGGCGACCGTGGGCCCGAGCGGGCGCCGGCGCCGGCGGGCATCGTGGTCGACGAGCGCTGGGTGGAGATCGACTACGGCGACCTCGACGGCAGGCCGGTGTCGGAGGCGTGGGCTCCGCTGTGGGCGCGCTGGCGTGAGGATCCCGAGTACGCGCCGCCGGGCGGCGAGTCACTCGCCGCGGTGGGGCGCCGGGTACGGGAGGCGTGCGACGAGCTGGCCGGGGCGGCCTCGACGGGCGACGTGGTGGTCGTCACCCACGTCTCACCCATCAAGGCGGCGGTGATGTGGGCCCTCGGGGTCGGGGACCAGACGGCATGGCGGATGATCTGTGACGTGGCCTCGGTGTCCCGGGTGGACGTCACCGAGCGCGGGCCGGTGTTGCGGTCGTTCAACGAGGTCCACCACCTGACGGCGGTGGCCCCGGGTTAGCCGTTGCGGGCCTGGAAGAGGTGGTAGAGCAGGATGAGCTGGGCCTGGGCCAGGGGTTCGCTGCGGACACCCTTGTCGATGGTTCCGAGTGCCGGGGGCACCTCCTCGTCGACGCCCAGCTCCTTCCAGATCTCCTCTTCGACCTCGCGTGTGATCTCGCGATCCGCGTACGAGTGGATGTGCAGCGAGTCGACGGGCTTGCCGTCCTCGTCGCGGGAGAGCTTGAGGTGCATGGCCTCGCGGTGGTCATCGGTGAGGATCTTGGACAGCTCGGGGTGTGAGATGGTCGGGCGCAGGAGGATGGTGGCGCTGAGGGGCTCGTCCTCGGAGCTCTGGCGACCCTCGATCGGGGCGAAGCGGATGACGATGTCGGCGTTCGACCGCTGCGGGCGGATGAACTCGGCCGACTCCGGCTCGCGCTTCTCCATCTCCTTGCGCACCTGCTCTTCTCGGTAGCCGCGCTTGCCGGTGTCGCGGTTGAGCTTCCACTGGAAGCGGATCTCCTCGGGCGGGTCGAGGTAGACGGTGGCGTCGAAGCACGCCCGGGCCAGCCGGGTGTGGAGGGGATGGAGGCCCTCGATGATCACGAACTCGCGGGGCTCGACCAGCTTGGGTCGTCCGAGGGTGCCGTCCTTGTGGTTGTAGACGGGCTTGAGGATGGGGTGGCCCATCGCCAGCAGCTGGAGGTGCTGCTCCATGATCTCGATGTAATTGCAGTCGGGGTGCAGGGGCGTGAACGGCTTGTCCTTGCGCTCCTCCCGGTCGAAGCGGTGGTAGTCGTCGACACAGATCGACGTGATCCGCTCGGGCCCCAGGGCTTCGACGATGCCCTTGGTGATGGTGGTCTTGCCCGACGCACTGTCGCCGGCGATGGCCAGCATGATCGGGCGGGTGGTGCCGTTGCCGTTGTTGTTGCGCCAGGCTCGTTGGATGGCGATGGGCTTGTCGGTCACGGTCACCTCAGGTCCGGCAGCTTCGGGCGCTTCCATGGTGGCGGTCGACCCCCGGGAGGGGATCGCGGCGGCGAAGCTGGGGAGATGCCGGCCGACCATCATGACGTGTCGCTCCTTGTGCTCGAAGTGCCAGTCACCGCCCCCGTGGTCACGGGAAGGGCAAACCTACCGAACCCGCCTGCGGCCGTGCCTCCCCCCCACGGTGGGTCGCAGGGGGGAGGGGTAGAGTTGGCCGTGTCTCAGAGCGAGCTCTCGTCGTCGCCGGCGCCCGTCCGGTTGCTCCTGGTCGACGACCACCAGGTCGTCCTGGAGGGCCTGGCCTCCATGCTGGCATCCCAGTCCGAGCGCGTCGTCATCGTGGGCGCCACCACCGAGCCCCACCGGGCCGTCGACCTGACCGGCGAGCTGGGCCCCGACATCGTCCTGCTCGACATCCGGCTGCGGGGGGCGAGCGGGCTCGACCTGTGCCAGGAGCTGATCAGCGAGCACCCGGGCATCAAGGTGGTGTTCTTCACCGTCTACGACGACGAGCAGTACCTGTTCCAGGCGTTGCGCGTGGGCGCCGCCGGCTTCCTGCTCAAGACCACCACCGCGCCCGAGCTGGCGTCGCACCTCGAGCGGGTCATGGAGGGCGACGTGGCCATCGACCCCTCTCTCGCCGGACGGGTGGCCATCACCGCCGCCCACCTCCAGAGCGGTGAGTTCTGGCCCGGCGCCCGCCTCGGTCTCACCCAACGCGAGAGTGAGGTCCTCGAGCTCATGGTGCGGGGCCTGTCCAATCGGGCCATCGCCCAGCGGCTCTACATCGGCGAGGAGACGGTCAAGACCCACGCCCGCGGCGTCTACCGCAAGCTCGAGGCCGCCGACCGCTCCCAGGCCGTGGCCACCGCCCTGCGTGAAGGGATCTTCCACTGAGCGAGCTGATGCACACGAGCCCGGACGCGGAGAACCGCCTCCTCCGGCTGGTCATCGACCTCACCTCCAGCGACCTCGACCTCGACGAGGTGCTTCGCCGGGTGCCGGCCCTGGTGACCGAGGCGACGGGATCCGACGTCTGCTTCGTCCACCTCGTCGACGACGAGCGCCAGCGGGTGGTGCTGGCCGGGGCCACCCCGCCTTTCGACGAGGTCGTCGGCACCGTCGAGCTGGCTATCGGCGAGGGCGTGGCCGGGTGGGTGGCGCGCAACGCCGAGCCCGCCGTGATCCCCGACAAGTGGAAGGACCAGCGCTACCGCTACATCCCCGCCCTGCGGGGTGAGGACTACGCCTCGCTGGTCTCGGTGCCCATGCTGGTGGAGGGCCGGGTGGTGGGGGTCCTCAATGTGCATTCCGAGGAGCAGCGCACCTACGTCGAGGCCGACCTGGCCCTGCTCACCGGCGTGGCCAACCTGGTGGCCCGGTCGGTGGAGAAGGCGCAGCTGCACCACCGCCTGGCCGAGCGCGAGGAGGCCCTCGAGGGATTCGCGGCTCGCATCGTCGAGGCCCAGGAGAAGGAACGGCGGCACCTGGCCGGAGAGATCCACGACGGGATCAGCCAACGGCTGGTGAGCCTCTGGTACCACCTGCTGGCCGCCGGCGACGCCACCGACGACCCCCTCCGGCTCGAACGCGAGCTCGGGCTGGCCAAGGAGCTGGCTACCGCCGCCCTGGACGAGACTCGCAGCGCCATCGCCGGCCTGCGACCGTCAGTGCTCGACGATCTGGGCCTGGGGGCCGGCCTCGAGAGCCTGGTTCGGACGCTGTCGGGAGTCACCGTCCAGCTCGACATCGTCGCCGAGCGCCTCCCCTCCCACGTGGAGGTGGCCCTGTACCGCATCGCCCAGGAGGCGCTGCAGAACGTGATGAAGCACGCAGGGGCGACGCGGGTGCGCCTCGTGCTCGAACGGGTGCCCGAGGGCGTCCGCCTGGTGGTGGAGGACGACGGCCACGGGTTCGACCCGGACACGTTGACCCACGCCGATGCTCGCCCCTCCTACGGCATGGTGGGGATGAACGAGAGGGCCGAACTCATCGGCGCCCGCCTGAGTGTGTCGTCGTGGCCCGAGCGGGGCACCAGCATCGAGGTGATGGTGCCCGCCTGACCAACCGCGCCCGGTCTCTAGGCGGCGTCGGACTCCATGTCGGGCTTGTAGCTGGCCGAGGTGGCCAGGCCGTTGGCCTTGGCCCGCAGGGCCAGGGCCTTCTGGCCGGCGTCGCGGTTCTCGGCCTTGCCCGCCCACGCCTTCAGGGCGGGGTCCTGGAGGGCCCGGCCGTAGGAGAAGGTGAGCTTCCAGGGGGCGTCGCCGATGGCGTTCATGGCGTTGAGGTGCTCGGTGGCCACCACCGCGCTCTGGCCGCCGGAGAGGAACGCGATGCCGGGGACGGCCGGGGGGACCGTGCGCTTCAGGCACGCCAGGGTCTTCTCGGCCACCTCCTCGACGCTCGCCTGGGTGGACGACTTCTTGCCCGAGATGACCATGTTGGGCTTGAGGATCATGCCCTCGAGCATCACTCGGTGCTCGGCCAACTGGGCGAACACGGCCCGCTGGGCGGCCTCGGTGATCGCGAAGCAGGTGTCGATGTCGTTGTCGGCGTCCATGAGGACCTCGGGCTCGACGATGGGCACCAGGCCACCCTCCTGGCACAGTGCCGCGTAGCGGGCCAGGGCGTGGGCGTTGGCGTTGATGCAGTAGGTGCTGGGGATGCCGTCGCCGATGGTGATGACGGCCCGCCACTTGGCGAACTTCGCCCCCTTCTCGACGTACTCGGCGATGCGCTCCCGCAACCCGTCGAGGCCCTCGGTGATCTTCTCACCCGGGGCGTTGGCCAGCTCCTTGGCCCCGGTGTCGACCTTGATGCCGGGGAGGATGCCCACGTCGGCGACCATGTCGGGGAAGGCCTTGCCGTCCTTCGACTCCTGCCGGAATGTCTCGTCGAAGAGGATGACCCCGCTGATGTGGTCGGCCAGCCCCGCGGTGGTGAGGAGCATGTCGCGGTAGTTGCGACGGACCTCGGCCGAAGCCTCGACACCGATGGACTCCAGGCGCTTGCTGGCGGTGGCGACCGATTCGTCGGCCGCCAGGATGCCCTTGCCGGGGGCAACCATGGCCTGGGCGATTTCCCTGAGATCGTTGGCGCTCATGTGTCGAGTCCCTCCTCGTCGTCCGTCTCTGCTCCGGACGTTAGCCCGCGATGCTCAGAGGCCGGTAGTGGAACTTTCCGTCAGGCGGAAGGGATCCCCGTCGGCCGACCCCGGGGGACGCCCAAGTGGGACAGGAACAGCCGGGCGGTGGGGGGCGCGCTCGGCGTCTCGTCGTCCTTCGGCTACTCCTTGAGGAGCGTGCCGAGTGGGCTCTCGTCGAGGTTGGCCAGCAGTTCGGCAACGTCCTCGTAGACGGCGATCGCACCCTTGCCCTCGAGCTGCTCGCGGGTCTGGCCACCGGTGAGGACGCACACGCAGCGCACGTCGATCTTGGCGGCCGCCTCCACGTCCCAGACGGTGTCACCCACGACCAGGGTGCGCTCGGGGTCGAGGCCGAGTTGGTCGAGGGCGACGGCGAAGATGTCGGGCGACGGCTTGCTCGCCTCCACGTCGCTTCCGTTCACCACGTGGTCGATGGCGTCATCGGCCCCGATTGTCTCGCACAGCTCGGGGATGTCGTCCTTCTTCGACGACGTGGCCAGCACCACCCGGCCGCCGCGGTTATCGACCTCGGTCAGGATGTCAGCCGCCTTGGGGAAGGTGTGCAGGTCCTTCTTGAGCGGCTTGTAGTGCTCGGTATGGGCGTCGCTCAACCCTTCGGGCTCCTCGCCCAGCAGCTCGGTGAGCAGGTGGTCGGACCCCATGCCGATGAGCGGATGGATGCGGCTCATGGAGATGTCGTGGCCGGCCTCTTGCAGGGCCCGCCACCAGGCGAGGGTGTGGAGATAGTTCGTGTCGACGAGAGTTCCGTCGACATCGAAGAGCACGGCAGGTCGGGAGTCGTTCGAGTCGGCCACGGCCGGTGGCTTACCCCGGCGGTGGCCGGCTCACACCGCCTGCTGGGTAAGATGTTGGGGAGGGCGGCGTGGCCGAGTGGTTTAGGCAAGGGCCTGCAAAGCCCTGTACAGCGGTTCGATTCCGCTCGCCGCCTCCAAACGGGTGGTCGAGCCCGCCGACACGCCGGTCGATCACCAGCTCAATCCCTCGGCCGGGGGATCACCCGACGCCGTTGCAACCGCGAGGCCGGCCCGCTACGGACGACGACCGGTAAGGCGGAGGAGCCGGGTCAGCGACGCGTCGTCGACGGCGGACGTCGGAGGGTCGAAGTAGCCGCCCTGTTCCAATCGAGTGCCGTTCGCCGAGAGCCGCTTCCACATTTCGTCCACCAGGACTGTGTCGATCTGCTCGTCGGTGGCGATGGCTCGGGCGAGGTCCCAGGCGTGCACCGCGAACTCAGTGATTCGCAGCTCCAACAGCTCCTTCCCAGAGCGGTCACCGGCTGGGTGGTGCACGGTGCGCGACAGCGCGCCAGGTTCGCGGAAGGCCTGAGACACCTCGTCGGCTCTCCGCTCGAAACACCGGATCGGATCATCACCGAGGTGATCGAGGTTCCGCGTCGCGACCACCTCGTCGGCGGTGGCTCCGTGCAGCAGCATCGTGTACCGGCGGGCCCCACCGACCACGTGGTTCACGAGCTCCCGTACATCCCACTCCTCGCACGGCGTACGGAGGCTCCACAGTTCCCCGTGAACCAGCCGCAGCCGGGTTCCGAATTCGGAGATCGACTGCCCGAGCTGCTCGAACAAGTCCACGGCGGACACCATAGAACGCCGGCTGGGGCGGGCAGCCGGATCGGAGGATCACGCGCCGTCGCGTGAGCGTGTGGCGCTCGTGTGCTGTTTCGTTCCCACGATGCAGCGCGCCACGCCCGGAACCCGGACCTTGCCGTCCTTGTCGTACGCGCTCACCTCGGCGATGGCGTGTGCCCGAATCCGCTCCCGCGCCGGTTCGTCGACCTGCTGAAGCGCGGCTATTGCGAGCGAGACGTGCTCGCTGATCACCTCCCAATACTGCGCCGGCGATCGCGTCACGAGCTCGACGTCGACGTCCCACTCGACCACGTCGCGCAGCCCCGCGGCCTCGTACAGGGCACTGACATACCCCGGGGCCGCGCACCGGAACATGTTCGGCCCGTCTGGATCGGGTGGCGCCACCTCCGCCTCGGTCGAGATCGCCTCAACGGCGATCGCCGTCCACGGGTTCTCCTCGGGCCTGACCCAGACCGATGAGCAGAGACGTCCGGCCGGCCTGAGCACTCGCACGAACTCGTCCGTCGCCTTGGCCATGTCGGGAAAGAACATGTACCCGAAGCGCACGGAGACACCGTCGAAGGTGGCGTCATCGAAGGGCAGGTCATCGGCGCTGCACACTTGCGTCTCGACATTGGCGATCCCCTGCGCCCTGGCTCGCCGAGCGGCTACGTCCAGCATCTCGGGTGCGAGGTCGGTGAGCACGACGCGTCCCTTCGGCGACCGTCTCGCGATGCTGAGACCCGGCTCACCCGTCCCCGCGGCAATGTCGAGATGCTGATGATCTTCTGCGATGTGGAGACGCTCGATCATGGCGGCGCCGACCGGGCCCAGTTGATCCATGATGACCGAGTCCCACTTCTCCCAGCCAGCGGAGAGCCCCGCCCACGCCGCCCGTTGAACGTCTCGGATCTCATCGGGGCTCGGCATCGACCCTCCTTCTCTCGATGCATCCACCGACCTCGAAGGCACTCGTGTCGGGGCGTGCATAATGCCCGATTCGGGTGCCCTATGCCTCCCAGACGGATGTGCTCGAACCGGCGGGCGGTTCGGGGTCATCGTCGGGCGTGAGACGACCGGCCGATGGGTAGGTGAATGACCGATGAAGGTCCAGGTTCACGACGAGGTCGGCGTCGATGTCTCCGAGTTCTTCCGGCCCGCCATCCTGGCCGCCGACGGCTCGGCCGATCTGCAACTGCTCATCGGCGGTGAGTGGCGAGCGGCATCGAAGGGTGAGGTCTTCGACGTCCGCTCGCCCATCGACGGCAGTGTGATCGCCCGGGCCGCCAAGGCCACCGCCGACGACGTGGAGGACGCCATCGCCGCCGCCCGTCAGGCTCGGGCGGGCTTTCGTGGCGAACCGGCGTCCACCCGCCTGGAGATCTGCGCCCGCGCCGCCGAGATCCTGTCCGAGCATGCCGACAGCTTCAACCGCGCCATCGTGGCCGACCTGGGCAAGACCACCGACCAGGCGGCGTCGGAGGTGAAGGCGACGCGGGAGCGGCTCGGACTGGTCCGCGAGGAGGTCCGCAAGATCTTCGGCGAGTACCTGCCGGGGGACTGGATCCCCGACAGCATCGGCAAGTCCGCGGTCGTGCTGCGCGAGCCGGTCGGGACGGTCGCCGCCTTCGGATCGTTCAACTACCCGCTGTTCCTGGCCGCCTCCAAGATCATCCCCGCCCTCGCCGCCGGGAACACGGTCGTGGCCAAGGCGCCGTCGGAAGCGCCGATCCCGCTGGTGCTGTTCGCACGGGTCTTCGAGGAGGCGGGGCTGCCGCCAGGCGTACTGAACGTCATCACCGGCCGGGGCAGTGAGATCGGTGACACCCTCGCCTCTCACGTCGACGTCTCGATGATCTCCTTCACCGGCTCGACCTCAGTCGGGCGCAGCATCGCTGCCGGCGCCGGTCCCAAGCCCATGCATCTCGAGCTCGGCGGCAATGCCGCG
Organism: Acidimicrobiaceae bacterium; assembly: GCA_039649175.1. Classification (GTDB taxonomy): domain Bacteria; phylum Actinomycetota; class Acidimicrobiia; order Acidimicrobiales; family AC-14; genus DATAQC01. The sequence goes on along the minus strand of JBBWZS010000110.1, from coordinate 2,950 downwards.
GGGATCGTCCTGGCCGACGCCGATCTCGGCCTTGCCGTCGAGAAGACGGTGATGGGAGCGTTCAAGAACGCCGGCCAGCGCTGCGACGCCATCAGCCGCGTCCTCGTGGAGCAGTCGGTCTACGACGAGTACGTGGAGCGCGCCGTCAAAGAAGCCGAGCAATGGCCGCTCGGGGACCCCAGGGAGGAGGCGACCAAGGTCGGCCCGCTGGTGAACGGTAAGGCGGCGGAGCGCGTGCACGCACTGGTGGGGGACGCGGTCGACAGAGGAGCCCGGCTGCTCACCGGGGGAGACATGTCCGACGCCTATCACGAGCCGACGGTGCTCGCCGATGTGCCCGAGGGAGCCGAGATCGTCTGGGAGGAGACCTTCGGACCGGTGCTCACCATTCTGCCGGTGGCCGATCTGGAGACGGCGATCGAGGTGGCCAACCGCTCCCGGTACGGGCTCGACTCGGCCGTGTTCACCTCCGACCTGGCGAGTGCCTGGCGGACGGCCCGCGCCCTGGAGTGTGGTCAGGTGACGATCAATGACGCCCCCTCCCACGGCCTGGGGCACTTTCCCTATGGCGGTCGCAAGCCCGACTCCGGCATCGGCCGGGAGGGGCTCGGCTACTCGATCGACGAGTGCACGGTCCTGAAGACGGTGGTCATCCCCACCTAGCGCGGCGTCGGCAACGTCTGCGTCGCCAGGGGCCTGACCTCGCGACCGTTGAGGGCCGACACGACGGCTCGGAGGCTGGCCGTGAGGATGCTGGGATGTATGCCAACTCCCCAACGGGCGCCGCCGTTCTGGTCACTGGTCTCCACGTAGGCGACCGCTTCGGCGTCGGCGCCCGCGCTGACGGCGTGCTCGACGTAGTCGACGACGTCGAGCTCGATCCCGAACCCGTCGCGTAGGGCCTGGACGAAGGCGGCGATCGGCCCATTGCCTTCGCCGGTGACAGTCACGTCGTCGCCCCCGACACGGACATGTGCAACGACTGTGGCGCCATCGCCGGCGGTGGCCGTCTCGTGGGTGACGAGCTGGATCAGAGCGTGCTCCGGGAGGTACTCCTGGCTGAACACCTCCCACAGCTCGGCGGGGGAGATCTCGGTGCCGGTGTGTTCGGTAGCGCGCTGAACGGCTCGGGAGAATTCGATTTGGAGCCGGCGGGGCAGGACCATGCCGTGCTCGGTTTCCATGATGTAGGCGACGCCGCCCTTCCCGGACTGCGAGTTGACCCGGATGACGGCCTCGTAGCTGCGCCCGACGTGGTGGGGGTCGACAGGCAGGTACGGCACCTCCCAGTGCTCGTAGTCGTCGGCCAGCCCGCCGATGCCCTTCTTGATGGCGTCCTGGTGCGATCCGGAGAAGGCGGTGTACACGAGGTCGCCGACGTAGGGGTGGCGGGGATGCACGGGGAGCCGGTTGCAGTATTCGGCGACCCGCCTGAGGGCGTCGATGTCGCCGATGTCGAGCTCGGGGTCGACGCCTTGCGAGAACAGGTTCATGGCCAGGGTGACGAGGTCGACGTTCCCCGTCCGCTCGCCGTTGCCGAACAGGCAGCCTTCGACCCGGTCGGCGCCGGCCATGACGCCGAGCTCGGCGGCGGCCACCGCGCACCCGCGGTCGTTGTGGGGATGCAGACTGAGCACCACCGAATCACGATTCGGAACGTGACGGTGGAAGTACTCGATGAGATCGGCGTACACGTTCGGCGTGGACATCTCGACCGTGGCCGGCAGGTTCAAGATGAGGGGCTGCTCCGGTTGGGGCTCGATGACATCCATGACCGCCGAGCAGATCTCAACCGAGTAGTCGATCTCCGTGCCGGTGAAGGACTCTGGGGTGTACTCGTAGCGGATCTCGGTTCCCCGCACGCCGGCCTCCAGCTTGCGGCACAACTTCGCGGCGTTGACCGCGATTTCGGTGATCCCTGCCTTGTCGAGGCCGAAGACCACCCGGCGTTGCAGGGTCGAGGTCGAGTTGTAGAAATGCACGATGGCCGCCCGGGCGCCGGCGATCGACTCGTACGTCCGCTCAATCAGCTCCGGCCGGCACTGCACGAGGACCTGGATGGTGACGTCGTCGGGCACCAGGTCCTCCTCGACCAGCATCCGCACGAAGTCGAAGTCCGGCTTGGATGCCGACGGGAAGCCCACCTCGATCTCCTTGAACCCCATCTGCACCAGCGCGCCGAACAGGCGGCGCTTCCGTTCGATGTCCATCGGGTCGATCAGGGCCTGGTTGCCGTCCCGGAGATCGACGGCGCACCACCTCGGGGCCCGGCTGATGGTGGCGGACGGCCAGGTACGGTCCGGCAGTGGAACGGGCGGGTATGGGCGGTACCGCTCGAACGGCATCTTCTTCGGTTGTGCAGGCTGGGGCGGCATGGCGCTGTCCTCGGTCGAGTCGAAGTCGGGAAAGAAAAAACCTCCCGGCCCGGAGGCGCAGGAGGTCGTGGCGAACACCCGAGAGATGTCCGCTAGCAGAGAAGGAGGAGGCCCTGGTCAGAACGCATCGGGGGATCGTGACACGCCTCCACGATCCGGTCAAGCGACATGAGCATCGCGGCGTGGCGCCGTCCCGGGTCGCAGTTCCGGGGGCGGCGGCCTTCCGGAAAGCTCCGTCAGGCGGTCATCCGTCGAAGGACGCGAGGCCCCGGGTTCGCCCGGGGGGCTCGATCGGCCCAACTCTGGCGGGCGCCGGCGTAAAGAACCCGACCGACCGACTGGTGCTCGGCACAGATGTGCTCGGCGGTCGGGCCCGTCGACATTGGTCGGACATCGCGCCCACGCTGGTGAGCCGCCGGCGCCCCGGTGGCCACGGCGTCGGAGGCCCTGGCGGGCAGGCTCTTGGCGGGAATGCTCGATCTGGCAGGCCATCTCATGTCGATGAGACTAAGGACGAGCCCTGTGATTCGTCTGGGGAGGGGCGGTGGATGTCCTGAGGAGGGCGGACTACTTTG